>CALFJC010000037.1 GCA_937877655.1 uncultured Selenomonadales bacterium | reverse complement strand
AATCTGATAGCCGATGCCGCCTTTCTGAAACCAGTTGGGCTTTTCAACTTTAGCTCCGTCATCGGACACGGAAACGATTTGAAAATCTCCCGCTTTCTCCGATTCAAATTTAATGTCTATTCTGGCGGTAAAATGGCGGAGAAAAAAATTCGGCTTCAGAGCGCACAAATAATTCAACGTCGATTCGGGGACGAGTTTTTTTATTTTATCGAAGTCGCCGCGCAGGAGAGCCTCGCGGACGGAACTCGCGCTGATAAATTCTCCGTCAAAAGTTTTGCGCGGAATTTCTTGAAACTCGACGCCGTAACGCGGCAAAACTCTTTTCATTGTCTCGTTGTATTGGCGCGTGACATTATCTTTCGGCTCTTCGCCTGCAAATCGAATTGTTATCCCCAATGTCGGCGCAATTTCTTTCCCGAAAATTTCAACGTCTTCGCTCGAATCAACCTGCACATCTTGGAGAGAAGCTTTGTTGAAATAGCCGCTGAAAGTTTGTTGGGAAATGATAAATTTTCCGCTCGGAAGAACTTCGACGTTCGGAAAATTTTTCACGCCCTGCTTGACGAGTTCAATCCTGTCTGCAAAAGGAAATTCGCTCCTGTCTTCCTCAACAACGAAAACATAAAGCCGCGCAACTTTCGCCGCCGCGTATTCGACAAGATATTGATGACCGAGAGTGAACGGGTTGCAATTCATGACGATAGCTCCGACGGGAATTTTTTTCGCCCGCAATTTTTCTTTGTAAGCGTCAAGTTCGGGGACGGAAAAATTTTTTACGCCGCCCGATTCAAATTGCGGTGGGATACCGTAACGGTGATGATATTGGGGGGGGGTAATGGATAATTAAAATTTTTTTCTCGGAAGAAATTGTTCTCCGTCAAGAACTTGAAATATTTTTCTGCCACGAGTTTATAGCCGAGCTCGTTGACGTGCGCGACTGTGCAAAAAATTTCTCGATAATCTTGCGGCGGGTCAAAGACATCACTTATATCGCAAAACGGAATGACTTCGTTGTTTGAATGCATGTTTATGAAACAAAAAAAGATAATATCTCCGGGCTTGAAATCCAAAGCATGGAGATTGTAAAACATGTCTTGAAACCGAGCAGTGAAAGCTTGCCCTTCATTTTCGACGCGATAGGGCAAATTATTTTCGTTCAACATTTTTTGGAGATAACTTTCAATCGTCCTGTCGAAGGGAGCATTTCTGCCGAAATGATAACACGGTCCGAAGAAATAAATTTTGTTCAAAAATTTTTCGGGCTGATAAGCGGTTTCGCGCTTGCCGTTGCTGATTCGTTTCAAAGGATGATTATCGGCGACCAACGCGGTGGAGCCGTCAAGTCTTTTGTTCACTTTGTCTATCCGAAGGAGTTCAAAGACTTCTTCATTTGTGTAGCCCAATTTATCAAACAGGTTTGGTATATGCTCGCCTTTGTTATTGGCAAGAGCCCTTTGCAATTCCTCTGCCGGCGGAAGTTGTTTCCCAAATTCTTCGCCGCCTTCATAGCGTTTGACATCAGCCGGAAAATTGGTAAGAAAAAATTTTACCTCCGGAAAGCGTTGAAGAAAATTCAAAATGGGAATGTCTATATAAGTTCGCTGAACAAAAAATTTTTCCAATTCATAGAAAGAAATTATCTTGGCGGCTTTCAGTTCATATTTTTTCGGCGTGAGAAAAATGATTGCATCGTAGCGGTTAATCTGTTCTTGCGAAATGTGTTTAACCGAAATATTAGAGCCAAGTACCCAGTGGTTGAGCGACAATTTAACGGTTTCTGTATCATCATCAATGAAACAAAATTTTTCCAATAACCTTCCGTCATAACGAAACTGAGCACAAACCTCGCGCAGGAACAACTTAAATTTTTTCTCCAAAACGAAGAGCGGCTTTTTTATTCCGTTGTCAACGCAATATTGCGGAAGTGTGTAGCCGCCCGTGAAACAATAGCGCAGTTTGATAAAAATTTCTTCTCCCATAAATTTATCCTCCTTTTGAATCGATTGTAGCAAAATTTTTAATGTGATACAATGCGCGACATGGAAAAGAAATTAAAAATTTTAACTTACGGCTGCCAAATGAACGTCGCAGACTCGGAGCGCATGGCGGGGCTCCTAAAAAAAATCGGATACACTTTGACGGACGACGCTGAAGACGCCGATTTAATTTTAATCAACACGTGTTGCGTGCGGGCAACGGCAGAGGATAAAGTTATCGGGCAAATCGGCAGGTTCAAAACTCTCAAACAAAAAAAACCGTCGCTGATTTTGGGCGTGGCGGGTTGCATGGCGCAAAAGGAAGGAGAAAATTTGATTAAACGTGCGCCGCATATCGATTTTGTTTTGGGAACGGGACAAAGTTCCGAAGTCGCCCGCGTCGTCGAGAGTTTGGAACGGGAGCGAAAACATTTTATCGACACTTCAAATGTCAGCGGAGAAATTCCGAGCGAAGTTTTTCCTCTGCGCGGCGGAAAAGTTTCGACTTTCATTCCGATAATGTATGGTTGTAACAATTTTTGCACGTATTGCATTGTCCCTTACGTCAGAGGACGCGAGCGAAGTCGCCCGCCCGAAGAAATTTTTTCCGAAGTCAAACAAGCCGTCGCCGAAGGTTTTAAGGAAATTACTTTGCTTGGACAAAATGTGAATTCTTATTCGGGCGGCATGAGTTTTGCGGAACTTTTAAAAGCTGTCGACAAAATCGCGGGCGTTGAGCGATTGAGATTTATGACGAGTCACCCGAAAGATTTATCGGACGAATTGATTGCGGCGATAGCGGGCGGGAAAAATATTTGCGAACATATTCATCTGCCCGTTCAATACGGCTCCGACAAAATTTTAAAGCGCATGAACAGAGTTTATACCGTCGAAAAATATTTGCGGCTCGTCGAAAAAATTCGTGCTGCCATTCCCGACGTCAGCTTGACGACAGATTTAATTGTCGGTTTTCCCGGCGAGACGGAAGAAGATTTTAAAGAGACATTGGATTTTTTGCGCGAAGTGAAATTTGACGCGGCATTTACTTTCATTTATTCAAAACGGAGCGGGACGCCCGCCGCGACTTTTGAAAATCAAATCGATGACGCGACAAAGCATCGCCGCCTTGAGGAATTGATGAGTGTTCAAAACGAAATAAGTCTTGAAAAAAATCTCGCGCTGAAAGATTCCGTCGTTGAAGTTTTGGTTGAAGGCGCAAGCAAGACCGACGAAAAAATTTTCACGGGACGAACGCGCTCCAATAAACTCATTCTTTTTGAACACGGCAAAGAAAACGCAGGCGAGCTCGTCAACGTAAAAATTTCTCAAGCGCAAACGTGGTTGCTGAAAGGCAAGGCAATATGACGTTG
>CALFJC010000036.1 GCA_937877655.1 uncultured Selenomonadales bacterium | reverse complement strand
TTCATCTTTATAAAAAATTCGGCTTTGAAGAAATTCCCGTTGACAAAAAACTTTTCCCTACGAGCGGGCGAACATTGCTTTCAAGAAAAAATTGTTCCCGAATTGTTGATTGTCTCAAATACGAAATGCGCGGCGGGTGTTCATCTTTATAAAAAATTCGGCTTTGAAGAAATTCCCGTTGACAAAAAACTTTTCCCTACGAGCGGGCGAACATTGCTTTCAAAAAAATTTTGGCTTGACTTTTTGTTTCGCGTGAAATATTCTGTTGCATATGCATTGAGGAGGTTGAGAAGATGAGCGGCGACAAAATCGGCAACACAACTTGTCATTGTCTGAAGATTCGTCGCGGCGCGGCGGCAGTCGTCAATTTCTACGATGGGATTTTAAAACCGTCGGGCGTGACCGTTCGCCAATATTCTCTGCTCCACGCGATAAACGAACATGAAGGTTGCAACCTGCGCGAATTGTCCGAAGTAACAGAGCTTGACCGCTCAACGTTGACGCGAAATCTTAAACCGCTTTTGAGTCAGGAATTCCTTGTCAATGCAAAAAAGGACAATCAGCGCGACAGCCGATTGATTTTGACGGCAAAAGGTTTTCGGACGCTCCAACAGGCGGCTCAACTTTGGCAAAGGGCACAATCCGAATTTGAAGCAAAAATCGGCGCGGAACGTTTGGCGATACTCGAAGAAATTTTGGCGGCGATTCAAAAGCCGTAATTTTTTTTGAACGAATCAATGCATATACAATCAACAGACGGGAGAGATTGACTTTGGCTGAAAAATTTTTTGATTCGTTTCAAATCGGCGGGCTGAAAATAAAAAATCGGCTCGTCGCAAGTGCAATGTTTGAATACGCGGCGGACAACGGCAAAATCACAGAAACTTTTTTGAATCACTACAAAAAACTTTCGCAAGGCGGTTGGGGCTTGATTATAACGGGAATGCAGGCGGTCAGCGCGTCGGGAGCGATTGCGCCGATTATGATTAACGCCGCTTATCCCGCTTACGTCTCCGACATGAAAAAAGTTGTCGAGGAAGTTCATTCGAGCGGCGCGAAAATTTTTGTCCAACTGCAACACGCGGGCACGAGAACTTTTCCCGCCGAAGGTTACGATAAATTTTCCGTCGACGACGCAACGGAGGAGCAACTCGACACGGTTATAAAAAATTTCGGTAAGGCGGCGATGAATTGCAAGGCGGCGGGCGTTGACGGCGTCCAAATTCATGCGGCGCACGGTTTCTTGATAAATTCTTTCCTTTCGCCTTCAATGAATCATCGCGCAGATAAATTCGGCGGATCAATAGAAAATCGTGCTCGCCTTTTGTTTGAAATTTATGATTCAATCCGCGCAGGTGTCGGAGAAAATTTTATCGTCGGAGTGAAATTTCCGTTCAGCGATTTGATTGAACAAAGTATCACGCCCGAAGAATCTTTGAAAGTCTGCGCGGAATTGGAGCGGCGCGGACTTGACTTCATAGAAATTTCTTCGGGGCTCGTCATGGACGAAAGCAAATTTTCTTTCACGCCGCGTATCGGCAAAAAAGAAGCTCCTTTCCTTGAGAGCGCGAAACTCGCCGCCGATAATTTGAAAATTCCTGTCTTGAGTGTTTGCGGTTATCGAACGCCCGGCTTTATCGAAAAAGTTTTAAGTGAAACAAAAATTGCCGCGGTATCATTCGGACGCCCGACCGTTCGCGAACCCGATTTACCAAATCGTTGGCGCGTCGATAAGTCGCGGGCGAAATGCATTTCCTGTAACAAGTGCAAAGACTCCGTTGCTGACGGCGTGATAACTTGCCAAGTCGAAAAACTTTTATTGCGTTCAAAAAATCTATGACGTGACGGAAATTTTTTGGCGAAAAATAAAAATCCATACAGCAAAACAAATGACACACTGCCGATTGAAAATAAAATCGCGGAGTGATAACTTGCCAAGTCGAAAAACTTTTATCGCGTTCAAAAAATCTCTGACGTGACGAAAGGTTTTTTGGCGAAAAATAAAATCGCGGAGTGATAACTTGCCAAGTCGAAAAACTTTTATCGCGTTCAAAAAATCTCTGACGTGACGAAAGGTTTTTTGGCGAAAAATAAAATCGCGGAGTGATAACTTGCCGAGCCGAAAAACTTTTATCGCGCTCGAAAAATCTCTGACGTGACGGACGGTTTCTTGGCGAAAAATAAAAATCCATACAGCAAAACAAATGACACGCTGCCGATTGAAAATAAAATCGCGGCGTGTTGATTTATTAGCGGCGCGACGCCCGCCAAGCCCGCAAGTCCTTCTACTGCAAATAAAAATGCCGCGCAGATTAAAATCATCTCTCCGAAGTCTCCGCGAAACGGCAAATTTCCGAACGTTGCCAAAAAAAATACTCCGAGCGCAACCGCCGACAAACTCAATGCGAGATAAAAAATTATCTTCGACACGAGCGCGAGTAAAATTTCGTGCCGCTTGAAAAAACCTGCGCGGAAGTCTTCGTAAATCGACATAGAAAAGCCCATGATCATTCCGATTTGCGCCGCCATCAACATGACGCCGTACATGTAAAACGCCAAATAACTTTATGTCGAATTGGCGGGCAGTCGCAGGCTCAAAGTCACGGGCGCGGGCGAAATTTGCGGAGTCGCGTTCGACATTGCCGCCCGTTGATTGAATTCAGCCGAACACGCCGCACAGATTAATTGCATGGGCGCGGCGGCGTAACCCGCTTGCAAAGTGTTGCTCCCGTCTTGAAGAAACGCCAGCTCGACTGATTCTTGCCGATAAAATTTTTCACTGAAGTCCTGCGGGATAACCAAGACCGCCGCAACTTCTCCGCGTTCCAAAATTTTGACTGCCTCCGCGTCGTCCGATAGCGTTTCGCGAAAATTATATTGGTCGGCGTCGGCAACGGCGCGAATCAGCTCTCGACTCAACGGCGAGTCCTCCAAGTCGCAGACCGCAACCGGAATTTTTTGCACAATGCCGCCGCGATAAAGATTGCCGATTAAAAGACTGTAAGCCGTCGCCGCGAACAGCAAAATTATCAAGACCGCCAGCCGCTCATGTATCAGCAGGTTGAATTCCCTGCGCATTATCGTTAGCAAAAACTTTCGCCCCCTTGAACTTCAAAACTCCGACCGCCGCCGCGAAAAATATTGCGCTCATTAAAAGCAACGCCGCAATGTGAACTTCGACGCCCGCTGCCGTGCCCTTGACCAAAAGATTTCGCAAATCGTTCGCCGCGTAACCAATCGGCATGACGTACGACAAAAACAGGCTGATGTTGTCCATTGAAGTTCTTGGCCAAATCGCGCCCGCGAACAGTACCGACGGCATGACGTAAAAAAGCGACCACATTATCGCTTGGTGCGGCTCGCGGGCGACTGCACCCATCATCAGCCCGAACGCCGTCACGCACGCCACGTAAGCCGCGACTAAGATTAAAATTTCTGACGGGTTGCCGCGACAAATCATGCCGAAAAATTTTATTCCTATCGCGAGGCAAATCGCCATGACCGCAGACTCAAACAGCGTGTAGAGAAAAATTTTTGCTCCGAGACAACGCACGGGGTTTCTGAAAAGATTTTCGCCGCGATATTTTTTTCTTATCGCCAACGAAGGTTCGAGTACAAAAACCATCGCGATTTGTCCGCCGTGAAGAATCAACGCCGCCAAAAAAAAATCGGTGTAACCGCCCGTCGGATTGAATAAAATTCGCGTGCTTGCCGAAAGTTGAGCTACCGCCTGCGTTTCGTTCCAACCCGCCGCGATTCGCCGATTGATCAAGACTTCAAAATTTTTTGTGGCAACGACACTTTGAACGGCGCGGACAACCGTTCCGCCGATTACACTGCTTGAATAATTCGCGACGAGTTCAACGGAAACATTTTCGCCGCGAGCAATTTTGTTTGAAAAATCTTTTGGGATAATGACGACGCCCGCCGCCGTATCTTCGCGCAGAAATTTTTCATCGTCTAGCGCGTCGCCTTCAACCGAGATAACTTTCAATTCGGGCGTGTTGATAAAATCTTCAACCAAACTTCGTCCCGCCGAGCCGTCGTCGAGGTTACAAATTATCATGGGAATATTCGTCAGCGAATTTTTATAAAAAAGTCCGGCGAAAAGAAGCGTGTAAATTATCGGCAGGAAAATTAAAATCGCAACGCCTTGACGATTTATTGTGAACATTGACGCCGCGCAGTCATTCAGTTCTCGGAAAAAATTTTTCATGACATCACCTCAAAATTCTAAACCGCATACCCGGTCAGACGCCCGGATTGTTCGTGCGAATTTTTACGTTGAAAGCGATAATGTCGGGGTCGCCGCGTTCAGACGTTGCCTTTTGCGTTGCGAAGTCGGCTTTGCGGCGAATGCTCTCAACCGTCCCGATAATTTTTGTGGAGCCGTCGCGCCCTTCCAAAGTCACTGTGTCGCCCAAAGAAAAATTTTTCAGTTCGGTTTCTTTGATTTTGAAATCAATCCGGTTGTCGGCGGTATCTTGCAGAGAATAAAGCGGCACGGTCGGAGAAATGAGCATGCCTTCTTCGGCGAATTTTTTTGTTACGACGCCCGCGAACGGCGCGAAAATTTCTGTTTCGCCGAGCATGACGTTTACGGCGTCGAGTTGTCCTTGAAGAGCCGCCGCCTGATCTCTTGCCGCCTGTTCAAGTGCTTTGTTTTCGTCGTTCTTCAAAAGATTTGCCTGCGCACTTGCAACTTCTGCTTGCGCCGCCGTGAGTACTGCTTGGGCGTTTTCGAGTTTCGAGCGATAAGCGTCGTAAGTCTGCGCGGGAATAGCTTCAGCCGCCAAAAGTTCACGGTAACGAGCCTCGTCTTTTGCCGCCAAGTTCAATGCGGTTTGAGCTTGAGCCTCTCGCGCCTGCGCCGCCCGAAGACTTGCGTTTAAAGTTTCTTCCAAATTTTGTGACGAAATGATTATCTGCTGAAGTTGCGAATACTGCGCCGCCAAATTTGCTTGCGCCGCCCGCTGTTGCGGTTCTTGCGAGTCGCTGTCGATTTTTGCGAGGAGTTGTCCTTGAGTGACGCTGTCGCCTTCTTCGACGAAAAGTTTCACGACGCGCCCGCTGACTTTTGAATTTATGTTTATCTCTTTTGCGTCCGCCATGCCCCAAGTCTCGACGATTTCCGCCTTCGCCGCCGTTACTTGCCAATAAAAAATTCCGAAGCCTGCCGAGATTATCAAAACCAGCGTTAAAATTTTCAGCGCGTTGCGATATTTCCTGTACCGAATCGCCAATTCTTCCGTTTGCATTTCAAAATCGCCTCCGAGTAACAAAAATAATTTTTTGGGTATCCTTGACGGTAAAAAATAATTCGGACTTCGCGCCCGAAAATTTTTTGCCGATTATTTTTTTATGATGCCGTGAAACATCCATTCGCTTAAACTTTCAATGGCTTGCGCGTAAGTCAAATCGTTTTCGCGCAGAAAAGACGGCTCCGCCAAACTCGAAGACATGACCAACAAAAATCTTTCGACGACCGCCAAATTTATCGGGAGAAAAATTCCCTTGTCGATTCCCTCGCGAATGCGCCGCAAAAAAACTTCAACCTTCTGCCGCCGAAAATTTTCCCAACGCGTCCACTCCTGCGGATAAGAACTTTGCAAATCATTATAAATTCCGTGATCCAAGAACTGAAAAGTTTTTGCGTAGGCTCGGACGAAGCAACTCAATTTCTCCGCCAAAGGCAATTCGCTTTCCGAAATTAATTTTTCTTCGCGCTCGAACTTCGCCATCAGGTAATTCAAAATTCCCGCGACGAGTTTTTCCTTTGAATCGATTTGTTTGTAGAGAAAAGTTTTGCTCATGTGGAGCCGGCGAGTCAAGTCGCCCATTGTGAATCGGAAGCCGTGAATTTTCATTTCCTCCAGCGCGGCGAGGATTATTTTTTCTTCCATAATTTCCTCCTCGAATACCAAAAAATTTTCGTTCGGTATCTTTGCGCAGATTATATTCGCCGAGATTCGGGGCGTCAAGAAAAATATTTGCGCGAAGTAGATTAGCGGCGGCGTTTAGTGTATAATGCCCCTAAAAATTTTTGAGGGATTTTTATGACGGAATTTGAGTTTGCAAAAAAAATTGACGAGGCGGGCGGCAAAGCTTATCTTGTCGGTGGCGCGGTTCGCGATAAATTTCGCGGCGTGGCGGCGCACGACAGAGATTATTGCGTCACGGGGCTTGACGAAAAAACTTTTAACAAAATTTTTGACAGCGCGCCGAAGTTCGGAAAATCTTTTCCCGTTTACTCCGTCGAGATTGAGGACGCGGCTTGCGAAGTTGCCTTTGCCCGCACGGAGATAAAAGTCGGCACGGGTTATCGCGGCTTTGAAATTTTGTTTTCGCCCGACGTGACGATTGAACAGGATTTATATCGCCGAGACACAACGATTAACGCAATGGCGATTGAACTTTTGAGCGGCGAGTTGGTTGATCCTTTCGGCGGGCGCGAGGACGTTTTGAACAAAAAAATTCGTCCCGTCTCCGAACATTTCACGGACGATCCCGTTCGAGCATTGAGGGCGGCGAGGCAAGCGGCACAATTTAATTTTGAAATCTGCGCGGAAACAGTCGAGGCAATGAAACTTTGCAGAGAAGAACTTTCGCGCGAGCCGACGGAAAGAATTTTCGGCGAATTGGAAACCGCGTTGAAGACAAACAAGCCGTCGATTTTTTTCAGAAGTTTGGAGCGGGCAGATTTATTGGAAGTAACTTTTCCCGAAATTTTTAACCTGCGCGGAAAAACTCAACCGACAGAGTTTCATCCCGAAGGCGACGCTTACGAACATACGCTGAAAATTTTGGACGACGTTGCGAAAATAAATCCCAAGCCGATTGTTCGATTTGCGGCATTGGTTCACGACATAGGAAAAGGCAAGACGCCCGAAGAAATGTTGCCGCATCATTACCTTCACGAAAAACGCGGGCTTGAAGTTTTAAAAGAAACGAATCGCCGCATGACGTTGCCGAGCGATTGGAAAAAAGTTGCGGCATTCGTCATAAAAGAACACATGCGGGCACCGCGCCTTGAGAAGTCGGGAAAAATTGTCGACCTGCTTTTGAGTCTTCACAAATTGAAAATCTCCGCGAAAGATTTTTGCGACATAATTAATTTGGACAATCACGGCTTGCCGTTTTATCTTGAACATGCACAAGAAATTATCGACGAGCTTTTAAAAATCGGCGGCAAAGATGCTCCGCCCGAACTTGAAGGCGCGGCAATCGGCAAATGGATTCGCAGCAACCGAATTAAGCTTTTCGTTAAAATTTATTCAAAGGAGCTTCGAGCTTATGGAAAATAAAAATAAAATTACTCTCCCGAAATTGGCTTACCCGCTTATCTCAATCGTAATTCCGATGTACAACTCGGAAAAATATATCGGGGAATGTCTCGACAGCATTTTATCGCAAACCTTTCAAGATTTTGAAGTTATTGTTGTGGACGACTGCTCAACCGATAAAAGCGCGGAGATCGTCAAAAGTTATGTTCCGAATTTCAACGGGCGATTGAGACTTTCGCGCACGAAAAAAAATTCCGGCAAGCCCGGCGAGCCGCGCAATGTCGGAATTTCCGTTTCACACGGCGAGTACATTTATTGCTTGGACAGCGACGACATCATTACCAAAACCGCGCTTGAGGAAATGTACACGCTCGCCAAAGAAAATGATGCCGACGTTGTCTATTGCGAAAAATATTTCATGTCCGAAGGCGTCGGAAAAGATTTTGAAAAAAATATTCGTCTTGCAGATACAAAAATGCAAAAGCCGCCCTTCGTTGACAAACCGACTCTTGAGACAAATGATTTGGCTGAACGAATTGAAAAATGGCTGGCGACAAATTATTGGATGAGCTCGGCACTTCGACTTGTAAAACGCGATTTGCTGATTGAGAACAACATAAAATTTCCCTCGCTTATCGGCTCGGAAGATGACGTTTGGTTTTTGGAAACTCTTTTTTGTGCCAAGAGATTTTTGCGAATACCGAACGCCTGCTTTGTGAGGAGAATTCATGACGGCGGAATATCTTTCGGCGAATACACGACGCCCGACTATGTGGAAAGATGGATGACTTTGGCTGTTTGCGGGCTGAAGGAATTGAATGACTTCATGCAGGAAATTGAATTCTTCAGAGAACGCCCCGACCTTTGTTACGCCGTCTTCAATCATTTGTTGTTCAGAAAATTTTATATGATCTACGGCAGATGCAAGGATTTGAATCCCGCCGAGTTGTACAAAATTTTCCTTGAAAAATTCGGTGACAGCTTGGGCGAACAAGATGTTTTGGTTTCCGCGCTTTGTACCAGAATGCATGAACAGGACAGACTTTTGAAACAAGCTCCGCAAAAAATTAAAAGCCCCGCCGTTCAAGCGGAGCCGAAGTACATTGTCAAACACAAAAACAAATTTTCTGCCGAAGATGCGCCCGCCGTTTCGGTTATCGTCTCGCTTTACAACTATGAAAAATATATCGGCGAGTGTCTTGACAGCATTTTGAATCAAACTTTCCAAAACTTTGAAGTTGTGGTTGTGGATGATTGCTCGACGGACAAAAGTTTTGAAGTCGTCGAAAGTTATCTTAAAAAATTCGACGGGCGGCTTGCACTTGCGAAGACGGAAAAAAATTCGGGCGGCGGCGGAGTGCCTCGCAATGCCGGCTTAAAAATTTCTCACGGCGAATATGTTTTCTTCATGGATGCCGACGACGTTTTTACCAAAACCGCGCTTGAGGAAATGTACAATCTTGCGAAAGAATACGACAGCGAAGTTGTCTATTGCGAAAAATATTTTATGTCGAAGGGTGTCGGAAAAGATTTTTTGAAAAAAAATATTCGCCCCGCCGACGAAAACAGAGTTCAAAAGCCGCCGTTTGTCGACAAGCCCACTCTCGAAACGGAAGACATGGCTGAAAGAACCAGAATGGCTGTGAACAGAAATTATTGGATGACGCCTTGGCTCCGACTGGTTAAGAAAAATTTGCTGACAGAAAACAACATAACTTTTGATTCGCTTATCGGCTCAAATGATGTCACTTGGACATTCAAAGTTTTGTTCTGCGCCAAGAAATTTTTGCGCGTGCCGAATATCTGCTACATAAGGCGCATTCATGACGAGTCCGTTTCTTTCCGCAAGCGCACGCCTTCCGAGTATGTTCATAAATGGATGGATTTATCCGTTCGCGGCTTGAAGGACATAGACAAATTTTTGGACGGAATAGAATTCTTCAAGAAAAATTTAAAATGCCGTCAAGACATTCTTAATTATCTTCTCAAAGCGGGTATGCAAAACAGTTTCAAAGAATGTTGGAACTCGACGAAAACCGAAATGTACAAATTTTTCCGTGAGAACTTTGAAGAAAACTTGGGCGAAAACGCCGCGTTAATCGCCTGTTTTTATGCCTACGCCTTTAATCAAAGCAAGTGGTGGGATAAAAGATATAAAAAGCTTGAGGAAGATTTTAACCGCTTGAAAAAGGAGAACAGCCGCTTAAAGCTCAAGCAAGGTAAATCGGCAACAGAATCTCCTTCGCCGCAATTCAATCGTCCCGCCATCTCTGTTGTTATTCCCATGTTCAACGCGGAAGAATTTATCGGCGAATGTCTCGACAGTCTTTTGATTCAGACGTTCCAAAATTTTGAAGTCATTGTTGCCGACGATTGCTCGACAGATAAAAGCGTTGCGATTGTCGAAAGTTACAAAGAAAAATTCAACGGGCGACTTCAAATCACTCATACCAAAAAGAATTCGGGCGGCGGCGGTTACATTCCGCGAAATCTCGGCTTGGCTTTTTCCTGCGGCGAATATGTTTTTTTCCTTGACAGCGACGATTTTCTTTTGGGAAATGCTCTTGAAACTTTGTACAATGCGGCGAAAAAATATAATACCGACGTTGTCTATACCGCCGCTTATTACAGGATTAAAAACCCGAATGATATTGTTCTTCACAGAGACGGCATGGGCAGAAAATTTTTCAAGGACGGCATTAAGGACAAACTTACTTTGACGGTTGACGATACGAATGAACTTTTCAAAGAATTTTTATTGCCGGGTTCGGGCGAAGGAAATTTCCGTGCCCCGTGGTCGAAATTTTGTCGGAGAGATTTTTTGATTCAAAACGAAATTCTTTTCCCCGACATAGTGACGGGCGGCGACATGATCTGGTGCATCAATGTTTATGCTCATTCAAAAAGATTTTTACGCCTGCCGACTCCGCTTTACTTTTACAGACGCTACAACGAATCGTCCATCACTCGGACGGCGCGCTCGGCGCAGGAACAACTTTCCTATTGGGTCTCGGCGTTTATCGATTGGTTGAAGGCTCTGAACGCGCTCCAAGAAAAAACTGATGTCTTGAAAGAAAATCCGCATTACTGCTACGACTCCATAAGAATCGGACATCTTGAATGGGTTCTCAATCGGACAAAAGAAGCGCGAGAAGAATTGGGCAACCAAGAAGTTTACAGGATTTTGTATCGCGAATTGGGCAAGGGGCATGATTCGCCCGAAGCGGCGACGGCACTTTTTTTCTCCTTAATCGACAGCGAGAAAAAAGTTCGCGAAGACAATTTGCAAACCATCAAGAAATTAAAGAAAGAACTTGAAACACTCAAGAAAAAAGCTTAACCGCATTGCGAATCGGACGACTCATCAAAATTTATGGAAAGGAGACTTGAATTTATGAAAAACACTCCTTCAGTCTCGATTGTCACTCCGCTTTACAACGCGGAAAAATATATCGGCGAATGTCTCGACAGCATTTTGAATCAAACTTTTCAAGATTTTGAAGTTGTCGTCGTGAATGATTGCTCAACGGATAATTCCTGCGCGGTTGTCGAAAGTTACAAGAAAAAATTCGACGGCAGGCTTACACTTTCGCACATGGAAAAGAATTCGGGCAGCGGCGCACTTCCTCGCAACAAGGGCATAATTCTTTCACGCGGCGAATATATTTTTTTCGTGGATGCCGACGATTTGATTACTCCGACTGCTCTTGAAGAAATGTACTCGCTCGCCGAAAATTATAATGCCGATGTCGTTTACTGCGAAAAATATTTTATGTCGAAGGGCACGGGACAAGAATTCAAAGATAATCTTCACATTGCGACGGAGAGAATTCAAGCTCCGCCTTTCGTCTCTGAACCGACTTTTGAAACAAATGATTTGGCTGAACGAATTGACAAGATAATGAACAGAAAATTTTGGGTGACGCCTTGGCTCAAAATGGTAAGCCGAAATTTGTTGCTTGAGAATAACATTTTTTTCCCGCATGTTTGTATCAGCGAAGATAACGTTTGGACTTACGGTTTGTTGTTTTATGCGAAAAATTTTTTGCGGGTACCCAATGCGGTTTATATTCGCCGCTTGACGGAAGATTCTATGATGGGCAGGAAAAAAACTCCGCAACAAATGATAAATTTTTGGATCAATCCCGTTTTGCTCGGCGTGAAAAATCTTGATGACTTAATGAGCAAAGTCGAGTTCTTCAAAACGAATCCGCAATATCGTTACGCCGTCTTGGAACATTTTATCAGCTTGGCATTTGCCTGTACTTTTCAAGCGAGTTTGCAACTTCCGCCGTTTGCTTTTTACGAGACGATAAAGCAGGAGTTCGGAAAATTTTTGGGCGAACACGACGTTTTGATTTCCTTGCTTTGCACGTTTTTAAGCGGTCAACAAAAAACTGCAATGAAAAATATGCAGGAAGTTAATCAATTTGCCGCGCAGGCTCGCCGGCGCATTTCCGATTTGGAAAAAATCAATGTGG
Source organism: uncultured Selenomonadales bacterium (assembly GCA_937877655.1). GTDB lineage: Bacteria > Bacillota > Negativicutes > Selenomonadales > Selenomonadaceae > Quinella. The sequence continues at coordinate 8,167 of CALFJC010000036.1, read as the reverse complement.
AGAACGCGGCGTACATTTCTGAATTGGAAAATTTTATTGCGGCATCTCAAAAGCGCATTGCCGAGTTGGAAAACGAAATTAATCTGCTTAAAGGGCGGGAGTGATTTTTTTGAAAGAAAATCCTGCGGTCTCGGTTGTCATTCCCGTTTACAATGCGGAAAAATATATCGCCGAGTGTCTCGAAAGTCTTTTGGCACAAACCTTCCAAGATTTTGAAGTGATTGCGATTGACGATTGCTCGACAGATAATTCCTGCGCGGTCGTCGAAAATTATTTTCCGAAGTTTAACGGGCGGCTGAAACTTTTTCAAACGGAAAAGAATTCGGGCGGCGCAGGATATGTTCCGCGAAATATCGGCTTGGAACTTTCACGCGGCGAATACATTTTTTTCATGGATGCCGATGATGTCATTGATAAAATCGCACTTGAAAAACTTTTGGCGGCGGCAAAAAATTTTGATGTCGAAGTTGTCTACACGAGCTCCTGTTACACATATGACGCGGCGGGGACAATTCGGCGGGTAAAAGATTCGGAAGGAGAATTTTTGGCGGACGAGCCGCTTTTGATAATCGATTCTCCCGAAGAAATTCTTCAACGACTTTTATTCAAAGGCAATCTCCGAACTCCGTGGTCGAAATTTCTTCGGAGAGATTTTTTGCTGAAAAATAAAATCACATTTCCCGAAATAATTTCGGGCGGCGATTTTCTTTGGACAATTCACGTTTTTTGTTGCGCGAAAAAATTTTTGCGGTTGCCCGAAGCTTTTTATGTTTATCGCGTCGAATCGTTCGGCTCCGTCACCAGAAAAAAACGTTCGCCCGAAAAGCAAATTGCATATTGGCTGAAGTCTTTTATTCTTTGGAGCGAGGCTCTTGATGCTTTGTCGAAGGAGATAGAAATTTTAAGGAAGAATCCTTTTTATTGCTACATGGCGACGGATCAGCATTTTGATGTTTGTTTCAAAAATATCTCGGAGGAGCGTCTTCAAACGAAGTCCTATGTCATTTATGAAATTTTACAAAGGGAATTGGCAGATAAAGGCGGAGCCATTCCCTATTTTTTCAATGTCATTGATGCTCAACAAAAATTTTCTGTCGCACTTCAAGAGCGCATTGCGGAATTGGAAAACGAATTAAAGAGAAAGGATTGATAAAATGGAAGCAATAATTCTGCCGTACAAAGGCAAGGAGCCGAAGATAGCCAAAGATGTTTTTGTTGCACCGAGCGCGTCGGTTGTCGGTGAAGTTGAAATTGGCGCGGGGTCGAGCATATGGTTTGGCGTGACTGTTCGCGGCGACTTTCAACCCGTAAAAATCGGCAACTACACAAACATTCAGGACAACTGCACGGTTCACGTCATGGGCGATACTCCGACAGAGATCGGAAATTACGTGACGGTCGGGCACAACGCGATTATTCATTGCCGCAAAATCGGAAATGATTGTTTAATCGGCATGGGCTCGATTATTTTGGGCTACTCGGAAATCGGCAACAACTGCATTATCGGCGCGGGCACTGTCATTACGCAGTACAAAAAAATTCCCAATAACTCTCTGGTCTTCGGCAACCCCGCAAAAATCATGCGTGCCCTTCGCGACGATGAAATTGTTGCGTTGAGAACTTCGGCAATGCATTATTACGAATGCGCCAAAGAATATGTCGTTCATCTCGGCTTAACGGCTTGGCAGGAAGATTAAATTTCTGTCTTTAAAAGGAGTATTGATTATGGTTGACATGATAAGAGATAAGCTTGACAAGGCGTGGGATGCTCACGAGCGCGGAGAGAATCTCGACGCACTAAAACTTTGCAATGAAGTTCTTGAACTTGACCCGAATTCTTACCTTGCTTACAGTTATCGCGCCTCCGTCTATGTAGGCTTGAAGAATTGTTATAAAGCGATTGACGACGCGAATAAATCCATTGAAATCAAGCCGACGTACTACTATTCTTATAACAATCGCGGCTGGGCTTATTTGGAGCTGGGGAATTATGAGCAAGCACTCAGTGATTTTTCTGAATCCATTAAGCGCGTCGGTAGGAGGAAATATCCTATTCCTTATTTTAATCGCGCCGCTGCCTATATTGAATTGAAAGAATACGAAAAGGCGATTGAAGACTGCAACAAGGCGATTGAATTCAAGCCGACATGTGCTGAAGCGTATTACAATCGCGGATTAGCTTACGAAAAACTTGGAGAAATAACAAAATCGCAAGCCGACTTCGTCAAGGCAAAACAGCTCGGCTATAATGGTTGAAAAATTTTTTGAAGGCAAAAAAAAATCGGCAGGAAGAAAACTTGCCGATTTTTTTTGTGTAAGATACAATGTCAAAAAATTTTTTGGGCGGTGAGTTTATTTGAAGAAAAAATTTTGGGCAGGGATTCTCGCCGCAAGTTTTTTGCTGAGCGGTTGCAAGGAAGAAATTGCAATTCAAAAACCGCCGCTCGTCAAAGTTCAACAGATAAAATTTTCTAACGCCGCGCAGGTTGAAAATTTTTCGGGCGTCGTCAAAGGACGTTACGAAACAAATTTATCCTTTCAAGTCGGCGGGAAAATAATTTCTCGCGACGTTCAAGCGGGCTCTTTCGTCAAAGCGGGAGAAATTTTAATGACGATTGATCCGAAAGATATTGTCGAGCAATCACACAGTGCCGACGCGCAAGTTGCTTCGGCGCGGGCGCAACTTGAACTTGCAAAATCGAATCTCGACCGTTACACGGAACTTTTTAAATCGGAAGCGATAGCCGCCGTCGTCCTTGACCAATACAAAACTCAATTCGACGCCGCGCAGGCTGCTTATGATGCCGCCGTTGCGCAAGCCCGTCAAAGTCAAAATGCTCTCGGCTACACAACTTTAACCGCCAATGCCGACGGAGTTATTTCGGAAATTGCGGCGGAGGTCGGGCAAGTCGTTGCGGCGGGACAAACTGTTTTGAAACTCGTTCAGACGAATGAATTTGAAGTTGTTGTCGACATTCCCGAAAATAAAATTTCCGCCGTGCAAATCGGGCAGAGCGTGACGATAAATTTTTGGGCAACGAAAGATGTTGTAAGCGGCTCTGTTCGCGAAATTTCTCCTATGGCTGATTTGGCGTCGAGAACTTTTACAGTGAAAATTTCTCTGCCCGAAGCCCGAAATATTTCTTTGGGCATGACGGCGAATGTTTCAATGCGCGACGAAATTTCTCCGAACGCAATTATTTTGCCGTTGAGTGCGATTTATCAGACGGGCGACGCCGCGCAGGTTTGGCTTGTCGAAGACGGAAAAGTTTCGTTGAAAAAAGTTGAAGTCACTGCCTTTGACGATAACAACGTTCGAGTTCACGGGCTCGGCGCGGGAGATATTGTCGTCGTTGCGGGCGTTCAAAAACTTCGTGACGGGCAGGAAGTCCGAACAAATTAAAGGAGCTAAAAATGTGCTAAAAATTCTTGACGGCTCAAAAATTCACAGAGAATTTTGCTCCGAGATTTTTTGCAAGAAATTATAGTTTTGGGGAGTTGCATCAAAAATTCCCGCCTTTTTACCTTAAAATGCGTGATATCGGCAACATTGAAAATATCAAGATTTTATAGTATCGAAAGAACGGCGTAATGGCGCGAAACTCTCAAATTTTCAGCTGAACAAAACATGAGTTTTTGCAAGAAATTATAGTTTTCGGGGGTTGCATCAAAAATTCCCGCCTTTTTATCTCAAAATCCGTGATATCGGCAACATTAAAAATACCAAGATTTTATATGTTCTTTAAAACGGCGTGATAACGCTAAAGTCGTGAAAAAATCGATTGAAAGGAACATGATTTTTTGCAAGAATCTGTAGTTTTTCCAAATCCTTCAAAAAATCCCGTGTTTTGTCTCCGAATCCGTGACTGTAGCAACTACTTCAAAAACCAAGATTTTTTATAAGCAAGGGGTTAGTAATAATCAATGAGAAATTTAACCGAACTCGCCTTGAATAATCGAAGTCTCGTTTGGTATTTTGTCGTCACAGCATTTTTGGGCGGAATTTGTGCTTATTTTGCTCTCGGTCGCATGGAAGATCCAAAATTTGTCGTCCGCGAAATGATAGTTGCGGCGTATTGGCCGGGTGCGACTGCCGACGAAATGCAGGAGCAAGTTACCGACAAGCTCGAAAAAAAATTGCAGGACATTCCCAACCTTGATTACTTGGAAAGCGAAACGCGCCCCGGCTCGACGGTAATTTATGTCAGGCTTGACGAAGAACCCTCAACCGAACAAATTCGTCCAACTTGGCGCGACGTTAGAAATTATTGCAACGACATAAAAAGCGAATTGCCCGAAGGCGTCGTCGGACCTTTTTTCAACGATACTTATGATGAAGTTTTTGGGTCGATTTACGCGCTTACGGGCGACGGTTTTTCTTATGAAGAACTTCGCAAATACTCCGAAGAAATTCGCCGCCTTCTGCTCGGCATTGACGACGTTAAAAAAATTGAACTTGTCGGCGTGCAGTCGGAAATTGTCTACGTCGAAATTGAACAGGCAAAACTTTCCGAACTCGGAATCAGCCCGCAAATTATTTCAAACACGCTCGCCGCGCAAAATGCAATGACGCCCGCCGGGATGATTGAAACTTCTTCCGACAATGTTTATCTGCGCGTGACGGGGATTTTTGATGACGTTGACGAAATAAAAAATCTGCCGATAAATGCGGCGGGAAAAATTTTCAGACTCGGTGACATTGCAAAAGTCGAAAGGCGTTTTGTCGATCCTCCCGAACCAAAAATGTTTTTCAACGGCGAGCCCGCGATTGGAATTGCGGTTGCAATGGAGGACGGCGGAAATATTTTAAAGCTCGGAGAAAATCTGCGCGGAATGACGGAAAAAATTCAGCAGGAACTTCCTTTGGGCTTGGAACTTCATCAAGTCTCCGACCAGCCGCTTGTCGTTGAAGAATCAATCGGCGTGTTTGTCGAAACTTTAATTTTGGCAATCGTAATCGTCTTGGGCGTGAGCTTTGCAAGTTTGGGCGTGAGGACGGGGCTCGTCGTTGCGGGTTGCATACCGCTGGTTTTGGCGGGGACATTTTGTTTCATGTATGTTTTCGGAATTGACTTACACAAAGTTTCGCTGGGCTCGCTGATAATCGCGCTGGGACTTTTGGTCGACGACGCGATAATTGCGGTTGAAATGATGAGCGTTCAGCTGGAGCGCGGGCTGTCGAGATTCGACGCGGCTTGTCACGCCTTCAACGTCACGGCAAAACCGATGCTTACGGGAACTTTGATAACCTGCGCGGGCTTTATTCCCGTTGCATTTGCAAAAGGTATGGCGAGCGAATTTTGCCGCGACATGTTTTGGGTAGTTTCAATCGCGCTGTTGTTGTCTTGGATTGTTTCGGTAATGGTTGCGCCGCTTTTCGGAACTTACATTATCAAAGTCGAAAAAAAATCGGAGGCGGAGCTTTACAACAGCCGCTTTTATAAAATTTTCCGCCGCGTGCTTGAAATTTTTTTGCGGAATAAAATTTTGGTTTTGAGCGGGACAATCGGAGCATTTGCGGCAACGATTTTTGCGGCGGAATTTGTTCAGCTGGAATTTTTTCCGCCGTCGATTCGTCCGGAAATTTTAATCGAATTGAAATTGCCGGAAGGCTCTTCAATGGCGGCGACGCAAGCCGAAGCAGATCGCTTTGCAAAATTTTTAAACACGGAGCGCGACAATCTTAAAAATTTCGCGTATTATGTCGGGCAGGATACGCCGCGCTTTGTGTTGACGGTTTCGCCGCAAAACGACGCCGATAACTGCGCAAAATTTGTCGTCACGGCTAACGAAGACAATCGCGACGCTCTGATTGAAAAAATTCGTCACGAACTGGAAGAAAATTTTCCGCTCGTCAAAAAAAATATTCAGCTGATTCAAACGGGACCGCCCGCCGATTATCCGATCATGTTGAGAGTTTCGGGAACAGATATTGAAAAAGTTCACGAGCTCGCCGCGCAGGTTGCCGACATTGTTTCGCAAGATTCAAACGTCACGGAAATTAATTTCGATTGGAATGAAAAATCAAAAGTCGTCCGCATTGAACTTGATCAAGATAAATTGCGTGCGTTGGGCGTTTCGAGTCAAGCGGTTAAGTCGATGCTTTACACGGAGATAACGGGCGCGAAGGCGGCGGAATTTTACACGGGCGACAGGACGATTGACATTGATTTGAGATTGGCGGCGGCGGACAGAAATAATCTTGCCGCGCTGAAAAATTTGCCGATTTATCTTGGCGAGGCGGGCTACGTTCCGCTTGAACAGATTGCTGAAATTTCTTACGGCGCGGAATATGGTTTGATAAATCGACGCGACCTTAAGCCGACAATCACAGTGCAAGCAAATATTTTGTCAGGCACTGCCAACGACGCGGCGACAAAAGCTTTTGACGCAACGGAAGATTTAAGAAAAAATTTGCCGCTCGGCTACTCAATCGAACCTGGCGGCGACCTTGAAGAAAGCGACGAATCAACGGGATACCTCGCCGCAATGTTGCCGCTCGTCGTGTTTATAATCATGACGCTTTTAATGATTCAACTTAACGACGCGCGGGCAATGATTTTAACTTTGTTGACTGCGCCGCTCGGCTTAATCGGCGTGATTTTCGCGCTGATAATTTTGAACAAACCGCTGGGCTTCGTGGCGGAGCTCGGAGTAATTGCGCTGTCGGGAATGATAATTCGCAACTCGGTAATTTTAATCGACCAGATTCAACAGCATTTGTCGGCGGGCGAAAAACTTTTTGACGCAATAATTGATTCGGCGATTTTGAGGTTTCGCCCGATAATGCTGACGGCGGCGGCGGCGATTTTGGGAATGTTGCCGCTGATGATAAGTGCATTTTGGGGACCGATGGCGGTTGCGATAGCGGGCGGCTTGTTGGTTGCGACTGTTTTAACGCTGTTGGTTTTACCCGTAATGTATGCGGCAGTTTATTTAGGAAGGAGTTCAAACGATGATTGAGTTTAAAGACTTCGGCATGGAAGACAACGTCCGTTATTTGGAATATCTCAAGCGTTGCATTCAAATTCCGTCCAATGCTTCGCCGATGATGGTTCTCGCCGCCAAAGAAAAATATGATGTTCGGCGTGCTTACGTCGATAATCTTTGCTGGCATAAATTTTCTATTGGCGACACAGAATTTTTTGGAGCACCTGTCGGCGATTGGGACGAAATTAATTGGCAGAAAGTTTTTGCGGAACATGTGCCCGCCGGTACTGTCTTTAATCTCGTTCCGGAATATTTGCTTAAGATTTGGCAACGCGAACTCGGCTCGGCGATTGAGATTGAGGAAGACCGCGATTATTGGGATTATATTTTGTATCTCGACCGCATGAAAAATCTTGAAGGCAAAAAATTGAAAAGCATTCGTCAGGGGCGCAATTCTTTTGAGAAAAAATATAATTACACGGTCGAAGAGATTTCGCCCAAAATTTTTGACGAGTTGCGGGCGTTTCAAAGCGGTGCGGAAGAAAATCTTCAAAGCCGCGCCGAGAACATCGATTTTGCGCAAGATGACGATTCAAATTTCCTGTTCGCGCTGGAGCATTGGAACGAGCTGAAAAATCTTTATGGCTTTGTCGTGCGCGTGGAAGGAAAGATTGTCGCTTATTGTTTGGACGAACAAATAGACGAGACGCACTCAATCTCGCCCTTTGCGAAGGCTGATTATAATTTTGTCGGCGCGAATCAATTTGCTTACTGGTATGACGCGAAGATAAATTTGGAGCGCGGCATTTTGACGCAAAACATTATGGACGACGTGGGCGAAGAAAATTTGCGCTTTTTCAAGGAGCATTTGTATCCTTTGGTCATGCTGAAAAAATTCGTCGTGACTTACACGGGCGCGAAGGAATTTCCGACAATCCAAACGCAAGAGAATCAAGGCTTAAAAATTTCTTCCGAACGGCTCGGAAAAGATTTGACGATAAAACTTTCGGGCAAACTCAACACGGACGCGGCGAATACTTCAAAGGAAAAAATTTTGTCGGCATTGGACGGCGCAGAAAAAATTATCTTCGACTTGGACGGCTTGGAATATATTTCTTCTTCGGGCTTAAAAATTTTGGTTGCGGCGTTTAAGAAAATCAAAGCGCAGAGCGGAGCAATGACAATTAAAAATATCGGCGGGCGAGTCAGAGAAGTTTTGGAAATGACGGGCTTCGCG
>CALFJC010000035.1 GCA_937877655.1 uncultured Selenomonadales bacterium | reverse complement strand
GGTGGGCGAAGGGCAATTTCCGTGCGCGGAACTGGTTATGAAAATGTTTTACAACATTGAGCGGCTTGATGAGGAACTTGCACTTCGGGCGTTAAAAAGTTTGTACGGGATAGACATTCAAGCGTGGAGCGTCGAGAGGGCGCGGGAACATTTACTCTTGACGTTGCAGGACGCTTACCGCTTTTTCACGGGGAAAGAATTCACGCGACTTGACGAGGCGAAAGAAATTGTCGAAGAAAATATGATAGTCGGGGACAGCTTAAAGCTGATGGCGGAATGGACTTCGCCGCAAGGAAAACTTTTCTGAAGTATACACGATTTAGCCGCCTGTGTAACTTGCTATTTCGTTTTGGGTATGGCTATATACGGCTACCAAAACGAAGGGAGCACAGAAAAATGACTAACCTCAAGGAACAGACAATCGGAGTGGAAATCGAATTCACCGGCACAAGCAGAAAAAAGGCGGCAGAGACGGTCGCAAAATATTTCGGCACGGCGGCAACTCACAACGGCGGCGTTTATGACAGCTGGGCGGTTAAAGACAACACGGGGCGCGAATGGAAAATCCTTAGCGATTCGAGTTTGAAAGCGGAGAAAAAAATCGGCGGCGAAATCAGAATCGCGGACAGTCAATATCGTTGCGAATTGGTTACGCCGATTCTTCGCTGGAGCGACATTGAAACCTTGCAAGAAATTGTCCGCAAGATTAGAAAATCGGGCGGCTTCGTCAACGAGACTTGCGGGCTTCACGTACACATCGGCGCGGCGGACATTTCCGCGCAGGCGGTCAGAAATTTAATCAATACGGTTGCAAGCCGCGAAGAACTTTTCTACAAAGCACTGAACGTTCACGAAAACCGCAAGCGTTACTGCAAACCGACAGACAAAAATTTCTTGCGCGATCTCAACGCAAAAAAGCCCGCGACGCTCGAAGAGGTAAAAGAAATTTGGTACAAAGGCGAAGACCACACCAATTTTCATTACCACAGCTCGCGCTACACAATTTGCAACCTTCACGCCTTGTTCTCAAAAGGAACAATCGAATTTCGGATTTTCAACGGCACACTTCACGCCGGAGAAATTAAGACGGCAATGCAATTCAGCGCGGCGTTGGTTGCCTTCGCGAAAAAAGCCAAAAGAGCGATTTACCGCCCGATTAATCTGGAGAACGAAAAATTTGCAATGCGTACTTTTCTCACAAGACCGACAGGTTTAAATCTGAATTCTGAAGAGTTCGCAACGCTGAGATTCCATTTGACAAAACATCTCGAAGGTAATGCGGCTTGGCGTTACGCATGCTAAAATAAATCGATGACCGAACGGGGCGGGCAACCGCCCTTAGGTCTCGGCGATTGATTAATCGAAGAAAGGCGGCGGTAAGCGTGAAAAAATATTTGGCGTATGGTGCGAACATGGACGTTGAAACTATGGCGGCGCGTTGTCCCGATGCAAAATTTCTCGGCACGGGCATTTTGGAAAATTATCGCTTGATGTTCAAAGGCGAAATGCCTTACAGCTACGCAACCATTGAGCAATGGAAAGGTTATCAAGTGCCGTTTGTGCTCTGGGATATTTCGGCGGCGGACGAAAAAAATCTCAATCGCTACGAAGGTTATCCGAAGCATTATCAAAAGCGGACAGTTGAAATTGAATTTGGCGGCGCGCAGATTAAGGCAATGTATTATCACAAGCCCGAAGTTTTGAAAGTGAATCCGCCGATGACTCATTATTATTCGGCATTGGCTAAATCGTATGAAACTCACGGCTTTGACATGAAAATTTTGGAAGCGGCTTTTGAATTCAGCGACTTCAAATTTTCCTCGTGATTGACGGCTCCCTTCGTTAAAAAAATTTTTTGCTCCTTCGGGAGCTTTTTTGTTGGAGAGAAAATGTTTGTATTCAGAAAAGCGCGTTCGGCACGGCAGACGCTGAACGATTTGGACGCCTATTTAAGCGGCTTAGACTCGAAACCTGTAGAGTGGTTGGTTCGCGAAGTAAAAAGATGGGGCGAGTTCAGTTATTCGGAGCTTGAAGAAATTATCGCGGCGGGGCGATTGAATGAATTGATTGACTGGCAAGCGCGATATGCCGACGTGATAAATCAGACTTTTGCTCCAATGTGGTTGGCGGCGATTGAATCAGCGTCGAAAAAAGCGACACAAGGAAAAATTATTCTTGATGATTCGGACGAATACGTCAAAGCATGGATAAAAAGTCACGGCGGCGAATTGATAACACGACTTAGCGAAGAATCAAGAAAAGCGGTTGCAATGGTAATTTTACTCGGACAAAGTGAACATCTTGCTCCGAAAGAAATTGCTCGACAAGTTCGCCCGCTTATAGGACTTACAGAACGTCAAGCGGCGGCTAATTTGGCTTATCGCGATAAAATATACCAAAGGCTGAAAGAAAACGGACAGAGCGCACCACAGGCGGCGAGCGCGGCTGATAAAGCGGCAACAAGATATGCCGCCAAACAACACCGATTCCGCGCAGAAACAATCGTTCATACCGAATTGGCTTTTGCCTACAATCGCGGCGCGCATATGGGAGTTTCGCAAGCAATATCGAACGGCTTAATGGGTCGTTGCGCAATGATTTGGAGCACCGCCGGCACAAACCGCGTCTGCGGTCGTTGCCTTGCGCTGAAAGATACCGTCGTCGGATACACAGATGAACTCGGAGTAACCTTGCCGCCGTTGCATCCTCGTTGCCGTTGTGCGATAATCTATGATGAAGTCGCCGAGCCGAAAATTCCGACTAAGCCAAAGAGCTCGTTTGGAGACAGAAATTATAATTCCAATCTCGCACAGACAATCGGAAAAACTCATTACGACGCCTTGCGCGACGTAGCGGAACAGTCGCCACACAAGAAAGCTCTCCGCGTTTGGGACAAATTTGAAAAACAAATCAATGTGCAAATAATTCGGCAAGGCGAAAGAGCTTACCATTCAGGCGGTGTAATTTACATTAATTTGTTTGAGGATTTAGCAGGGAGTAGCATAGATTTGCCTTATCAAGTGGTTTTCCATGAAAGTGCACATCTGATTGACTGGCTAAACCGCAATGGCTACGAATATCTTTCTGTGCATTTTAAATCTAACGCTTTTGCCAAAGCCATATATTCAGATTTAGATAAATTGCTTGACGCCAAAATGAGTGAAATAAGATTTCCGAAAAAGCCAACGGCGCGGCTTCGGTCTTTGTTCAGAAATAAAGAATGGTTCTTGCTGAGAGAAGAAGGCTTTATAACACAAGATGAATTTCGCCAGCTTGCTCGTATTTCAACACGGACTGAAGCGAAAAAAAGAATTCTTGCCAATTTTGCAAATATGACAGACGAAGATATACTGACCATGTTGAAAAACAATGCTCATAATAGAATCGCAAAAGAATTTTGTGATGAAATGAAAGCAAATTATTCATTACCCGATAGGGCAAGGCTCTCGGATATTTTTTGCGGTTATTTTTGTATTAAATATGGTGAGGAGTTTTCTTTTGGCGTATCACATGATAAAAGTTATTGGCGGCGCGGCGGCTCTGAAGCTGTCGCTAAGGAAGCATTTGCTGAATTTATGGATTCCGCACTGGCGAATCAAGAAAGTTTTCAAGTATTGAGTAAATTCTTGCCGACGGCGGCTAAAATATTCGAGAAAATTTTGGATGAACTTCTTAAATGAGGTGCTCATATGACCAGAAAAAGTTTTTTGAAAAAGGCAGACCGCCTGCTTGCGGAAGTAGAAAACGAAAAAATTGTTGACGGGCACGAATTAAATCTTTTTGAAACAGCCTCGACGGTATACGAACGCTTATTCAACGAATCGGTTCCGACATTTGAAAACGGTTTACCCGATGAGACAAAGGCGAAAGCAATCCTTGAGTGTGTTTTTGGGCAGAGGAAAATCAGCGAACTTACGGCGGTTGAATTCTTGCAATTACAATACGAGTGCCGATTTGATGAGCAACTCACTTACGATTTTATGACAATCAACACGGAAGAACGCTTGGTAACAACGTTGCGTGATTGTTTGAAGACGGGCAAGCCGTATGAATTGCCGAAAGCAATAAAAAGACAAATTGCGCAAGACGCAGTTTTTTAACGGAGTAAAAGATGGAAAAGTGGGCTCGACAAAACGGCGAAAGTTATCCTGCGTTCGAAGCGTTCAAAGAATATCTCACGGAGCGCAACTATCGTAAGGTTGCCGAAAAGTTATCAAAGAGCGAGACTCTGATAAAACGTTGGAGCAAGAAAAATAATTGGCGCGAACGAGCCGACGCTTGGGATTCTGAAATGCAAAGCCGAGCACTTGAAAAAGCGTCAACAGAATTCGCGTCAATGGTTGAGCGTCAAATAAATATCGGGCGCATGTTTCAAGCGAAGGCGGCGAATGCAATTCAGCAAATGGATTTTACAAACCTGCCGCCGAAATTTTTACCGTCCTTAATCGCATTGGCGACGGCGGGCGTGAAAATTGAACGGTCGGCGCGTGATTTGAAAATCGAAGAGCCGCAAGAAAATATTTTCGTCAAAACGCTGAGCGAAATTTGGGAGAAACAATCCGATGAATGAGCGACAGAAAAAATTTGTGGATTATTACATCCAGACCGGCAACGCAAGCGAGGCGGCGCGCCGCGCAGGTTATTCCAAAAAAACGGCTTATTCAATCGGCGAAGAGAACTTGAGGAAACCTGAAATCCGAAAAGCAATAGAAAGGCGGCTTAAGTCAATGGAAAGTAAACGCGTTGCCGAAACTCAAGAAGTTTTGGAGCATTTGACTTCGGTTTTGCGCGGCGAAGTTCAAGAAGAAGTCGTGACTGCAAGCGGCAAGCAATTTACAATCCCCGTTTCGGAAAAAGACCGATTGAAGGCGGCAGAAATGTTACTCAAAGTCAGCGGCGCGTTCAAAGAAAAAATTGATGTAAAAATGGACGGCGCACAACTTTTCATTGATACGCTTGAAAAAGTTTGGAGAAAGGAAAATGTTGGCAACGACGCTGAAAAAATTTCGTGACGAGCCGATAGAATTTGTCCGAGAAATTCTACGCGTCGAGCCCGATAATTGGCAAGCCGAAGCATTAACCGCATTGGCGACAAAACCGCGTGTGGCAATTCGCTCCGGTCACGGCGTCGGCAAAACCGCGCTTGAATCTTGGTGTGTCCTTTGGTTTTTATTCACCCGACCGTTTTGCAAAGTTCCTTGTACCGCGCCGACTCAACAACAACTTTACAATATTTTGTGGAGCGAAATATCAAAATGGCTGAAGCGTTCGCCGCTTTTGAGTGAGCTGTTTGAATGGCAGAAAACAAAAGTTGTCTTCAAGGCGGCGGCGGAAAGATGGTTGGCGATAGCTCGAACGGCGGCGCGTCCAGAAAACATGGCGGGCTTTCACGACGAACATTTACTTTTTGTTCTCGACGAAGCCAGCGGCATTGAAGACGGAATATTTGAAGCCGTTGAAGGCGCATTGACAACGAGCGACGCGAAACTTTTAATTTGCGGCAACCCGACGAAAAACAGCGGTTTTTTCAAACGCGCCTTTTTCGAGGACAGAGATTTATACCACACGCAAAAAATTTCTTCGGCGCAAAGCGGCAGAGTCTCAAACGAATATTGCCGACGGCTGATAAAGCAATACGGCGAAGACAGCGATGTTGTTCGCGTTCGTGTCTTGGGCGAATTTCCAAAAATCGAATCGGACGGCTTAATCGCGCTTGAATATGTTGAAGCGGCAATGGCGCGGGAACCTGTTTATTTCGGCGAAATGGTTATCGGCGTCGACGTTGCGCGTTTCGGCGATGATGAAACTGTTTTTTGTGCTCGGAAAGGAAATGCGGTTGTGGCATTGGAGCATTATCGCAAGGCAGATTTAATGACAACCTGCGGGCGCATTCTTCATTTGCTTGAGAGTTTGATGAAAAAATTTTCCGTGAAGTCCGCGCAGATAAATGTTGACGATGACGGCGTAGGCGGCGGCGTGACCGACAGGCTCCGCGAAATCTTAAACGAAAAAAATATTTCGGCGACGGTGAACGGCTGTCACAACGGCGGCAAGGCGCGTGATTCACATTTTGCAAATTGGGGCTCGGAAAGTTATTTCGCACTTCGAGACAGATTTACGGCGGGCGAAATAATGTTGCCGCGTGATGATGAACTTGCCGCGCAGTTGACAACGCGAAAATATTCTTTGAACAGTCGCGACCAATTAATTTTGGAACCAAAGGCGGAATACAAGAAAAGATATAAGCGTTCGCCAGACCGCGCAGACGCTTTGGTTTTGGCTTTTGCTCCGACAGCGAAAATTGCCTTGCCGAGTTTCGTTTCTCAAAAAAGTTATTGGAGGTAACATGAATCTTTACAACGAAGATTGTTTGGAAGGCATGAAAAAAATCCCCGACGGCTCGACGGATTGTTCTTTCGATAAGCAGTTGCCGTTCGAGCCCATGTGGGAACAATTCTTGCGCGTGTGCAAACTCAACGCGGCGATTGTCCTTTTCTCGCAACTGCCGTTCGGAAGCGATTTGATTCAAAGTCAGAGGAAACTCTTCCGCTACGAGTGGATTTGGGAAAAGTCATTGGGCGTAGGATTTTTGAACGCGAAGAAAATGCCGCTCCGTTGCCACGAGAACATTTTGGTCTTCTATCGCCGCTTGCCGACCTACAACCCGCAATTCACAAAAGGCAAGCCGTATAAAGCTCGACCAGCGACAAATACGCTGAATTATGGAAAACAAGCCGGAGCAAGTACAGGAAATGACGGCGAACATTATTATCCTCGCGATGTGATAAAATTTTGGCAAGTTACGAACTTTTCATCGGAAATAAATTACTCCCCTCAACAAAAACCCGTGCCGTTGTTGGAGTATTTGATAAAGACGTACACGAACGCGGGTGAGGTTGTGTTGGATGCGACAATGGGTAGCGGCTCGACGGGCGTGGCGGCGATTAACACGGGCAGAGACTTTATCGGCTTTGAATTGGACGCGGGCTATTATGAGATAGCACAGAGGAGAATATCGGAGGCTCTTGCGAAGAAAGCGCAGGAGCTTTTTTAGGTGATAATCATGGCAGAAATTAATGAACTTGGCAGAACGGGCGTTAATCGCTACGGCGGGCTTTTTTACGAAGAATTTTTGCCTGAACTTCGCGGGCTTAACGGCGTCCGAGTGTATGAAGAAATGGCGAATAATGATTCAACGGTTGGAGCAATTTTATTCGCGATAAAAAATTTGATTCGGCAAGCGTCGTGGAGCGTTCAACCTGCGAGCAAAGATGATGCCGACATTTTGGCGGCAGAATTCGTTGAAAGTTGTTTACATGACATGCAAGCGACGTGGACGGATACAATCAGCGAAATTTTATCGTTCCTGACTTACGGCTGGAGCGTCGTTGAAATTGTTTATAAGCGGCGCATGGGCAGAAAAAAATCTTCGCACATTGATTCAAAATTCGACGACGGCTTAATAGGCTGGCAGAAATTGCCGATAAGAGCGCAGGCGAGCTTGTATCAATGGGAATATGATTCTCATGATAACTTGACGGCTTTTATTCAAATGCCCGCGCCGAGTTTCAAGATAATCCGAATCCCGATAGAAAAAATTTTGCTGTTTCGGACGGAATCTCACAAAGACAATCCCGAAGGCAGAAGTATTTTGAGAAATGCTTATCGTTGTTTTGATGAAGATACGGAGATATTGACACGTGAAGGTTGGAAACGTGGCAAAGAATTAAGCGGCGCAGAGGAATTGGCAACGTTAAATCCGAAAACTAAGCGGCTTGAATATCAGAAGCCGACGGCATTTCAAAAATACAAACACACAGGGCAAATCTATCACTTTACGAGCAAGTTTCTAGATATAAGAGTGACGGGCGAACATCGGCTTTGGGTTGATAAGCATGACGGGCGCGGCTTTGATTTTGTGACAGCGAAAGACGCGAAACTTTACTGTGAGTTTATGCGTTATGCAGATTGGGCGGCTGAAGACGTAGCAACTTATCAGTTGAAAGAACACATCACGCGCTTTGCTCCATATGGGCACGAACAGCAACGAATTGAACATTCAGCAAAAGAAATATCAATGGATGATTGGGCGGCGTTTATGGCACTGTATTTGGCGGAAGGTTGCACATATCAGAAGCCTTCCGGTCAAAAAATTGTCGTCATAAGCCAAAAGGCAGAGCGAGCCGAAATTATCTGCAATTTGCTGAACAAGTTGCCGTTTCATTATTACAAGCACAAAAATGGCGACATGATTGATTTTGAGCTTTGCAACGCGCAATTGTATGACGAATTAAAGCAATACGGCAAGGCGAGTGAAAAATTCATACCACAATATTTGAAAGAAACCTCTGCGCGGCAACTACGAATATTCCTTGAGTGGTATCAATTTGGTGACGGTTCGACAGTCGGGGCAATGGCGCAAGGTTATGAAGGAACGCCGATGATTTTCACGACTTCGCGGCATATGGCAGACGATTTGCAGGAGATAGCCTTAAAAGCGGGCTTTGAAGCGCAAATCTCTTGCGACTTTGAACGAAAGCATTCTTTTGGGAAAAAGCCTTTGTACAAAGTAAGTCTTGGCAAAAGGCGTTTACACAGGGCTAAAAGCAAAAAGTTAGAGGAATATGACGGAGAAGTTTGGTGTCCAACGACAGCGAACGGGATTGTGTATGTGAGGCGCAACGGCAAACCGTGTTGGATTGGTAACTGTTGGTATTTTAAAAAGCGAATCGAGGAAATTGAAGGTATCGGGATTGAAAGAGACTTGGCGGGCTTTCCTGTGTTGACTGCTCCGGACGGCGTCGATATTTGGAGTCCGAGCAATGCGGGCTTGCTGGCAATGTGCAACGATTTTGTTTCAAACATTCGGCGTGACGCAATGGAAGGTTTGACGATACCCGCAGGTTGGAAACTTGAATTATTATCGACGGGCGGCGCGAGACAATTCGATACAACAAAAATTATCGAACGGTACGACACGCGAATAGCGATGACTGCTCTCGCCGATTTTTTGTTTCTCGGTCACGAGCGAACGGGTTCTTGGGCTCTGTCAAGCGATAAGACGGAATTATTTTCAATGGCAATCGGCGCGTATTTGGACATAATCTGCGAAACTTTTACGCGAAAGGCAATTCCGCAACTGATTGATTTGAACGCGAAACATTTTCCGAAAATCAGCGGCTATCCGAGTTTGATACACGGCGATATAGAAACTGCAGATTTGGCAAAATTGGGCGCGTTCCTTAAGGACATGACGGGCATAGGTTTAATTTCGCCCGATGACGAGTTGGAAAATTATTTGCGCGAGCAGGCAAGCTTGCCGACTAAAATTGAAGAATAAGCCTTCGGGCTTTTTTTATTGGAGGAATCGTAATGAAGACAATAGGAAAAATCAGCACATTTGACGACGAAAAGAAAATGGCGTTCGGTTGGGCGTCGGTGTCGGAAATTGACGGCGTGCCCGTGACGGACAGCGAAGGCGATATTATTCCGATAGCCGAGCTTGAAAAGGCGGCTTATGACTTCGTTGAAGTTTATCGCGCCGGCGGCGAAATGCACGAGAAAAACAATGTGGCGCGCTTGATTGAAAGTGTGGTTTTCACGCCCGAAAAATTTTCTGCAATGGGAATTGCCGCAACCGAATTGCCGCTCGGCTGGTGGGTTGGTTTCAAAATCGTTGACGACGCCGTTTGGCAGAAAGTCAAAAGCGGCGAATACAATATGTTTTCAATCGGAGGAAAGGCGGTAAGAAACAATGGCTGAACTTAAAAATTTGGTGATTGATGAAGTGTCGTTTGTAAACGCGGGCGCAAATCCTTTTGCCTACATAACGCTTTGCAAACGCAAGGAAGGAAAAAATATTCCGACCGAAAAGCAAGGGCAACAAAATTTTTCGGAATTGACGGCGGAGCTGTCGAAATTGACGACGACACTGCGCGAGCAAATTGAAAAGGCTGAAGATGTCGAATGGCTCAAAGTCGCGTCGAAATATGAATTGCTCGGACAGGATGCGAAAAAACTTGCGCCGATGTTGAAAAAGGCGAAGGCGGAAGCTCCTGAAGTTTACGAATTGGCAATTCAAACTCTCGATTCCGCGCTTGAAGCTGTGAACAAATCGCAACTCTTTGAAGAAATCGGCAAGACGGGGACAAACTCCGCGCTCTCGTCGTCCGCGCAGATTGAAAAATTTGCGGCGGAACTTCGCGCAAAAGATTCAACGCTGAGTTATCGCAAATCGATTGACGCGGCTTTTCTCGCTCATCCCGAATTGAAATTTTAAGAGGTGATAAAAATGTATATGAACTCAATGGTAAACGAAAGTCCGACAAAAGTTTTCACGGCGGCGGAAAGTTTGACGGGCGGCGCATTTACGGCGGTCGCGCTCGGAGCGTCGGGCATTACAACTGCGGGCGCAAGCTCGGCGGTTATCGGAATTTTGACGGCAGAAACAGAATTGCCGATTTTGGCGGGCGAAGATGTCAACGTTCAAATCAGCGGCGGCAGTCTGTGGACGGTTGCCGAATCAATTTCCGCAGGCGATTTTTTATCGTCGGGCGAAGGCGGCAAAGCCGTAAAGTCAACAAGCGGCAAATTTATTTTCGCACAAGCTCTTGACAACGCGGCGGCTAATCAAGCGGCGCAAGTTTTAATCGTTCGCGCCGGCAAAGCTTAAGGAGGATTAATCATGGAGACAAAGGATATTTTGATTCAAAAAAGTTTGGGCGCATGGAAGCCGAATGTTTATCTTTCAAATTTATGCATGGCTTATTACGAGGAGCCGACTTATGCACACCGCAGAGTTTTTCCTGCTTGCCAAGTCGACCTTCCGAGCGGACATTTCTACGAATTCAATAAAGCTGATTTGGCTCGCGACAACGTTCAGCAAAAGCCGCCTTACGGTACTGTTGCGCCGGCAGTCTTCGGGCTTAACGAACAAAGTTATTCCTGCAAAGTTTATCAAGTGCTTATCGGCTTGGACAAAATTATGACGTTGCCTTATCAACGCGCAAACGCTCCCGGCAGTGCAGATCCTTATCGCGCCAGAGTAAAAAACATCAACGAGCAAATTTCTCTCCATCAAGAAATTGACTTCGCGAAGAACTTTTTCAAAAAAGGCGTATGGGCAAATCAATGGACAGGCGCGGCAACGGCTGACGCGGCAAACAAAAAGTTTAAGAAATTTGACAACACGGACGTTGACCCTGCAGATTTTTTCGACGCAAGAGCGATTGAAATTCGTCGCAACGGTCGCCATCGTCCGAATAAACTTGCGCTCGGCATTGAAACTTTTGCGGCTCTCAAAAACAATCCTTTCATCAAAGAAAGAATCAAATACAGCGGCACAACGCAAAATCCTGCGATTGTCAGCGAATCGGTTTTGGCACAAGTTTTCGGCGTGGATGAAGTAATTGCCCTTGACGCAACTTATAACGCCGCCGCGCACGGCGCAAATGAAAATATGCAATACGTCTGCGACAGCAAAGGCGCACTTTTGCTTTATGCGCCCGAAACTCCCGCGATTGACGAAGCCAGCGCAGGTTACATTTTCCAATGGCGACTTGACGGCGGCAATTACATTGCTGTTGAAACTCACGACGGCGCGCCCGGCACTCATGCCGAAATTGTCGAAGGCGTCATTGCTTATGACATGAAAAAGACTGCAGATTGTTTGGCGGTTTATCTTGCCGATTGTGTGGGTTGAAAATGATTCGAGCAAAAACAGGTTGCCGATTCGCAGGAAAAAATTATTCGGCAGGCGAGGCGATACCCGAATCTTCGATTGAAAAAAAATCTGTCGGGGCATTGCTCGCCATGAAAATTATTGAACTCGTTGACGACGAGCCGAAAAATATTGCCGCAGAATTTAAGCCGAAGTTGAAAGGGCGTCGAACAAAATGACTTTTTCATACAATCCTACAGAACTCGGCGAGTTCGGCTTGTCGCGAATGCGTTTTGAACTCGGCGACGTTGCCGTCCTTGAACCCGAAAAGACGGCTTATCTTTCGGACGAAGAATATCTTGCCGTGATAGAAAGTTCGTCTTCGTGGCGGCAGGCGAAATTCCGCTTGGTTGAAACTTTGTTGCGAAGATTTTCTTACGAAGTCGACACGAAAATAAAAGAAGCGGAATGGAAATTAAGCGACAGGATTGACGAGTGGCGACGGCTTTACAATCAGTTGAAAAGTGAACTCGAAGCTGAAGAAATTGCGTCGGGCTTCGGCTTTGCGAACAAAAAAACTCCGCCGCCGATATTTTTCAGAGGAATGAACGATTGGAGGCAAAATCATGTTTGGAAAAATTGAGTTGGAGAAATTTGACGGCTTAACAAAAATGCCGCAAGAAGCGGCGTCGGCATGGTCGGCGGTTGAAGGGCTTGTCGGCGCAAGTTACAAGCCGCTGATTTATCTTGGAAAACAAATTGTCAAAGGCACCGATTATTTTTTCATTGCCGAGCAAACTTTAATCACAAACCCGCCTATTCGCCGCGTCGTTACTTTGGCAATTCACGGCTTTAACGGCGAATACAATTTGATTGGCGACAGCGTCGAGGTTGTTCTCTGATGTATCTCAAGCCGCGACAGATTTTCGAGAAATTTTTGGTCGAAGAAAAAATTTCTCGAATTAATGACATCGGTCGACAAGCGGTCGAGTTCAAAGCGACGGGCGCAGAAATTTTCGGCGTTGTTTCTTCGGCGGAGCCGTATGAGCGCGAGAAATTTAAAGGGCTTAAACATGAAATCAGCCATGTAATAATTCAAAAACTCGGCGCGATTAAGGCGAAGGTTGGAGACAGATTGATTAACGGCGAAAAAATTTTTTGCGTCGAAGCAGTCGACAATCCTGCGGGGCTCGGTCAATGGTATCTTTACTATGTTTCGGAGAGGTTTGACTTATGAGCGCGGCGGCACAACTTGAATTTGAAGTTCGCGGACTTGTCATGGAGATAAATCAAAATGCGCGGTCACGAGCGGCACGCGGCTTGAATTATCTTCGCAATGCGGCTTTGCAAGTTTTAGGGCAAAACGGAAGCGGTCGTCGCTACGGTCGACATGTGGCAAGTTCGCCGGGACAACCGCCCGCGCCCGACACAGGGAATTTGCGGCGAAATTGGCGATTCATGCCGGTTGCCGTGACGCCCAACGGAAAAGGCAACGGCATTCGCATTTCTCTTAAAATGCGGAGCGATGTTCCTTATGCAATGTATCTTGAAAAAGGTACTCGGAAAATGGCGGCTCGTCCTTTCAAAGACCGAATAAGAAATAAAGCGAGACCGAGAATTGCGGCGTTGTTCGCGGGCATTTGAGGTGAGAAAATGGATTTGATAACAACAGGTTCGCGCACGGAGTTTTTGCCCGAAGTCATAAAGAACAGGGGATTCATCCGCGCCAAATATTGGAGTTGGGAAGAGCCGCGCAACGGGTTGATAACTTTCGCGAACAAAGATTTTCTCAAGGTACTTTTTCAGACAAGCGTAAATGTGGCGACAAGCTACTACACAGTAAAAATCAGCGAAGTTGAGGCGGGCTTGTGGCAAATAATTTACACGCCCGACCTCGAAAGTTTTGGAGTAATCGGCGGCGATATTTCGGAAGACGACTTCGATTTAATTGCCGCCGTCAAAAAATTATTTAAAGGAGAAAATTAAAATGGCACTTACAAAAACGGATGTACTGAACGCGATGGCTATTTTCAAAGAAATGATGGACTCGCAGAACGCCGCGACTTACGCAACAAAGGCAGAGATTGAATCACTCGACGGCACGGCAACCACAAGCGACTTGGAAGGCAGAATCGATTCGCTTTCGGCAACCGTTGAAGGTTTGGATATTTTTTACAGCGAGCATGACGCCAAAATCGACGAACTTCAAAGCGACGTCCGTGACATCAAAAACAATCCGAATACAGAGGTTGAGGAGATAACGGCTGCTGATGTGGCGGCACTTTTCAATTAATAAGGAGTGAGCGTCGTGATAAACAAAGCCGCGGCAATAAACATGCTGACCTTTTATCACGAGCAATTAATTTCGGACTCGAAGTTAAAAATTCGCATTGGCAATTATGAATATGTTTTCAATGCGGACGCTGTCAATTACGTTGGCAACGGCGACGAATTTTTGACAGCGAGTTTGGCGGACAACGGTTGGACACAACACGGCGAAGAATTATTTGACGGTGCAAGCTATCTGGAGCGTGAAAATATCACGTTGGGCGGTCAAGATTTTCAAATCAGCGGCACGGTTTTTGAAAGTTCAACCGACATGATTCAACGGCGAAAAATTTTCGAGTTGTACACAAGCAACGAATTGAATATGAGTTTGTACTCATCTGGCGCGGGCAAAAATCTTGACCTGTTTGTTAATTGCGGCGGCACTCTGGACAATTACGCCGAGCCCGCGATTTTGGAGCAAGAATATACTTTTAAGCTGATATGGCGGCAGGAGACAACGCGCTTGATTCTTTACGTCAACGGCGAAGATATTTATTCAAACCAGTTAGCGGGCTTCTCAACGTCAAAAACTTTTTCAAAGCTGAGGTTGGGTGCGGGAATTTATCACGAAAATTCTTTTTGGCGCGGGACAATCAGCGAGTTCAAAATTTACAACGGCTTTACGGAGATTTGAAATGGAAAGTTTGATAAGACGACGCTTGACAACGAACGAAGAATTGACGAGTTTGCTTGCCGCTTTCACAGGCGAGCCCGCCGTTTTCTATCAGAAACCGCCCGCCGATTTTGATTCGCCCGAAACTTTATATCCGCAAATAATTTTGTCGACGGACAAATATTCCGACACGCAAAAAGGTTTGGCGGGACAATTAACGGTCGACATTATCACGACACAAAATTTGACGCCGCCGGAGCCGATTGAAAAATTAATTCGCGAGACTTTGGAAGGCGTCTTTTTCAAAGGCGAAGAAATTTTTTCGCTGAAGTGGAAGACTACAGAAATTTTCACGGAGCCCGCGAGTGAAAAAATGCCGCTGATTTTCGGCGCAACATTAACTTTCGACGTTTATGAATATCCTTCGGCTGAAACTTCAACGCCAGACCCCATTGAGGCGTTAAATTTTTGGGCGGGCTGTTTCGACGAAAATTTAATGATAATCGGCGTGAGTGAGTTTGAAGAATTTTTCATACCGAGCCGCGAACATCCCGCGATTTATTTCGACGTGGCGAAAGTAAAACTCACGGAACAAAAAACGGCGGCGGTCTTTTTGGACGTAACGATAAATATTCACGTGTTCGCGCCGACGTTGCGAGCAAAACGCGAATGGTTGACGGCGATTCACGAACAACTTTTATTGCAAGGCGCAATTTGGCTTTCCGACGATTCGCCGATGAGACTTTTGGACTCGGAATATGATTGGTCGCGGAGCGAAGTTGAAGGACAAATACAAATGCGATTCAACTATGGCATCCTTCGCAAAAAGCCTTACGCGCCGACGCTTATGGAAAGAAATATTTCATTTGGTAAGGAGATCAGATGGCAAAATGGCTGATAAAGTTGAAGTAAAAACGGAAATAAAATCGACGCCCGCGCAGGCGAAATATCCTGTCGCCGAAATCGTCAAGGCGTCAAAAAAATTATTCGGATACACGGGCGCATTGGTTGAAACGGCTCTTAAGGAAACAGGCAAGCAAGAGTTCACACTCGCCGAAGCTGAATTAATCGTAAAAAAATTTGCGGTGCGCCCGATTAAAAAATAAAATTTAATTTTTGGAGCTTCGGCTCCTTTTTTGTTAGGAGGAACCAATATGGCAGGTACATTTCTGCTTGGCGAACAAAAAGTTCGACCAGGAACTTATTTCCGCAGAGAACGTGCAGGTTATTCCGTTGAAGGCGCAACCAACGGCGTCCTTGCGGTTTTATTCCAATCGAATTGGGGAGCTTTGAATAAAAATGTTGATGTCGACCAAACAATGCTCAACGAACTTGAAGATTATTACGGCGACGGCGCGGAAATAATTCGCGAAGGATTATTGGGCGGCGCGATAACGGTTCGTTGCGTACGTGTCGGCGGCAACGACGGAACTTGTGCTTCCGTAACGTTGAAAACGGTTGCAGGCGAATCAACACCTGCCGCCGATGCCGTAAAAATTTCGGCGAAATATCCCGGCAACCGTTCTTTCACTGCCAGCATTCGTTCCGATTTGGTCAGCGGCAAGCGTCAACTAATCATCTACGACGGCACAGATATTTTTTCTTCTGTAAGTTTCGATACAGGAACCGACGAGGCTAAAAATTTGGTTGAGGCGATGGCGAACAATCGGCATTTCACGGCAACGAAAATTGCGGCGGGCGTATTGGCTGATGTCACGCAAGCGGCTTTGACGGGCGGCACAAATCCTACAGTCAACGCGGCAAGTTACGACAACGGCACAAATATTTTGGAGCGTTATCGTTGGAATTGCATTGTGGCAGATTCAAATGACAACGCGGTTAAAAGTATTCTGAACGCCTTCGTCAAACAAAGTTACGAGACGGGGCATTTGGGCTTTGCGTGTATCGCGGGGCAAAGTTCAGAAACTTTGGAAACCAGAATGCAATACGCGGCAAGCATAAACGACGAAAAAATTGTTTACGTCCTCAACGGTTGGACTTCAACCGACGGCATAACTTATGACGGCTGGCGGGCGGCGGCAAGAATCGGCGGCATGATCTCTCGCGTCGAAACAAACAGCAGTTTAACTCACACCGTGATAAGCAATGCATTTGAACTTATTGAACCTTTGACGAACGGCGAAATGATTCAAGCCGAGCAAAAAGGTTGCCTTGTGCTGAGTCTCAACGACGAGGATCAGATTTGGATTGACAACGCGATTAACACGCTGATAACCGAAGGCACAGATCAAGACGCAGGTTGGAAAAAAATTCGCAGGACGAAATGCCGCTTTGAACTTATGGACAGAATTAATCGCACTCACGACCGCTTGATTGGCAAGATTAACAACGACGAAAACGGCAGAGCAACTGTTGTCGCGGCGGCGCAAAGAATCATCAACGAAATGATCGGCGAAGGAAAATTGGTTTTCGGCTCTTACGTCGAAGAAGACCCTGCGCATCCTGCCGAAGGCGATTCTGCTTGGTTTAAAATTCACGTCCTTGACCTTGACAGCTTGGAAAAAATTTATCTCACTTATGTATTTCGCTACAATCAAACTTTCGAGGAGGAATAAAAAATGCGTTGGAACGACAGAGGGAGCGCAGATGTCAGGCGTCTGTTCAGCGGCAAGGATTCAGCAATTTTCGATGAAGACGGAACTTTACTCGCAACGGTTGATGCCTTTCAAGGACAAGTCACATGGAACAATGCCGATTATAATCCGCTCGGCGATACACAAACTCACAGCCATTTACTCAGCTACAAAGTTACGTTGACGATAACGAGCGCGATAATCGAGAGCGATAAATTTCTGCGCGACATGTATGAACGCATGAGCACAGGCGCGCCGGTTTGGTGGACTTTTCAACACGACGTAAAAGGTTGGAACGGCAGTAATGAACGTGTAATTTATCGTGATTGTGTCCCCGACGGACAAATTGATTTGCAGAATATGCAGGTTGGCGAACTTTTGAAACGGACGTTAAGTCTTGTCGTCAACTGCCCGCCCGAACTGCAAAAAATTTTGACTTACGAAACCAATGTGAGGGGATAAATTATGGCGAAGTTGACGGACGCGGAACTTGAAAAATTTGACGGCGACATAGCAGACGCTTTGTTGGGCGCGGCGGCTTATCGCGACGGCGAAGACAAAAGGCGCAAAGTCACTATCAAGCGCAAAGGCAAAGAAATTTTTTCCTTCATGATTGAGCCGTTGTCGGAAGAAGAGTTTGATCGTTGTCGACGTGAAAACACAAAAAATCGCGGTCGCCGCAATGAGGAATTGGACGGCAGTCGATTTGTGGCACAGTTGATTTACGAAGCGACGATTGACGAAGATAAAAAACGGCTTTGGAAAAACAAAACTGTTTGGGAGAAATTAAATGTGGCGAGCGGCGTTGATGTTGTGCAAAAAGTTTTGACGCCCGCCGAACGTTCAATGCTCGAAAACACTTTGCTTGACATGGTCGGCTACGGCGACGATTTAAGCGAAATGATAAAAAACGCATAAACGCGGGCGGCAGATTGAGACTTTTGCACTCGCTTTTTCAACGACATAATATGTTGCCTTCACAATTTGCGGCGTTGAGTTGGTTGGAGAAAAGATTTGTGGCGGCAAGCGAATTGGTTGCGCTTGAGGAAAACCGGCGTTGAAGTTGACCGCAAAATATTTTTTTGTTATAATTATTTTGTCGTCGAAAACGGCAAATGTGGCGATAGCCAAACATAACTCAAAACGGACACTGAGAGTGTCTGATAAATTGGTTGATGACCATTAAACATATTGAGTTTTCAACGGTCGGCGAAAGATTATCGCCGGCTTTTTAAGTTGCATTTCGGCATATAAACATTGAAGAGCCTTCGGGCTCTTTTTGATTTAAGGAGGTGAGACTGTGGCGGACAGAGTCATTGAAATAATTATCGACACGAACGACAGGACGGGCGGCAAGCTTGAAGGTTTGAAAAAATCTTTGTTGGAAATAGACTCGGCGGCGCAGAGAACGCGCAATAAACTTGCGGCAATAGGTCGGAGCACTTATTCCGCGTCGATAAGATTAATCGACAGAGTGACGACGCCCGGCAGTCGAATAAATTCACTCCTCAAATCAATCGCAAACAAAGTTTATACCGTGACAATGCGGCTGAATGATTCTATTCTCGGCAAAATCCGAAGCGTTGAATCTTCGCTTATGCGGCTTGCAGGAAAAGCATATACGGTTGCGATTAACATTAAAGATAACGTCACGGGCAAGCTGAAAGGTTTGACGGACGGACTTTTAATGGGCGCGGGCGCAATGGGCGTCGGAATGCTCGGCACAGCCGGAATTGGTTATGGAGCCGTCAACGCCGCGCAGGCTTACATGGGTTTTGAAAAACAAATGTCGAGAGTGCAAGCCGTTCGACAGTTGGATAAAAATTCGCCCGAAATGCAAGCACTTACTCAGCAGGCAAAAGATTTAGGCGCACAAACCGCTTGGACACGAGAAGAAGTCGGGCAAGCGCAATATTATCAAGCACTTGCAGGTTGGGGTACCGCGCAGATTTTAAAATCGACGCCGCACTTAATGAATTTGGCAAGCGCGGGTGACGCCGATTTAAAATCAACCTCCGACATTGTCACGGATACTTTAACCGGCTTCGGCATAAATGCGACGGAAACTTATCTTGACAAGCAAGGTCGTTACGTCAACGCCGTTGAACATTTTACTGACATGTTCGCGAAGTTGCAGGCGTCCTCCAATACCGACATTCTGCAAGCGGGCTCGTCTTTCAGATACAGCGCACCTGTAATCGGAGCAATGTACGCGGGCAAAGATATTCAAACTCGAATGCAAGCCGCCGAAGACGCAATGATTATGACGGGCTTGATGGCTAACGCAGGTATCAAAGACACAATGGCGGGCACGGGCATTAAGGAAATTTTCAATCGCATGGGCTCCATGAATCGCAATGCTTATCAAGCACTGCGGGCATTGGGCGTAAGTTACACCGATAATAAAGGCGACATGCTCTCGGTTGGAACGATTATGCGCAACTTAAGCAAGCGATTTAAAGAAGGCGTTGACGCCAAAGGACTTTTGGACTTCGCCGAAGCCATTTCGGGCGAAAAAATTCATGCCGACACTCGCCGCAAGTTAGATTCTTTCATTGAACAGACGCAGAAAAACGGCGGCAAGATGAGCAGTTCCGACATGTTGAAAATGTCAAGCATGTTGGCAGGGTCTGAACATATGGGAAAACTTTTGGCAGTCATGCTGGGCGATTGGGACGCAATGGCTGAAAAAATGGATAATGTTCACGGTACCGCCGCGCAGATGGCTAAAACTCAACTTGACAATTTGGCGGGCAGTCTCACAATTTTAGGTTCCGCTTGGGACGCCTTTCAGCAAAGTTTTTTTGAAGGACAAGCAGGCGACGGTTTAAGAAATTTCGTTGACAGTCTCACGGAAATAATTTCTCACGCCAATAATCTTTTCAAAGACGGAATTCAACTCGGCGACATCGGAAAAATCACAATGGACGTTGTCTACCGCTTGAAAAATAAATTTATGGAGCTTGACGGAATCGGAAGTATTTTGGCGGGCGGCATTTTGATGACGGGCATGAAAAAACTTTATTCTCAAGCCCTAAGTCTTCGCAACGGTTTGAAGGATTTGATGAAAACAACTGCGCCTTCAACTCTTTCAGCGAAAAGTTCTCCGCTGTCGCAAGTGGGGACGATGAACGTTCAGGCGGGCGTCGTCAATGTGAATGGAAAAGTTGTCGGCTCAAAAGGCGGCGGCGTTGTCGGTGGCAACGTCAAAGGTGCTCCCGTGACATTGAGCGGTTTGCAAAGTCAATCGAACAAAATCGCGAGTCAGTTGACGGCGGCGCAAGCGGCGGCTAACACTGCGCAGTTAAAACACGTTCAAGCGCAAGCGGCATCTCTGGCGGCATGGCAAAAGGCGTCGTCGACTATGGCGGCTAAAGACATTGCGGCGGCGCAACTCGCAAGCTCGCGGGCTACTCAAGCGCACGTTGCCGCCACTCAAGCCCGACAAAAAGTTTCTCAACTTCAAACCGCTCAAAATCAGCTGGCAACTCAGCAAAAAACTCTGGCGACGCAACAGAATGTTCAATCGGCAAAAATCGCCGCGCAGGAGCGTTCCGTTTTGGCGACGCAGAAATATTATGCTCAAAAGGAACAGGCGGCAGGCTTAGCGCGGGCAGATGCGGCAATCGCGGCGGCTAAAGCTGAAAGACTTTCCGCAATTCGGACGAACGGTGCCTTTGCCGGGATTATGACGGGATTATTCGGCGCGATGGACTTTGCGGCGGTGAAAAGTCAAAATCAGAATCGCCTGTCCTCTTTCGACGAAGAACTTTCCGCCATCAGAAAAAATTACGAGGAATTGAAGGCGGCGGGTGCTCCAAACGAACAATTAGCGAATGTGTTGACGCAGATTCAGGAAATGGAAAGTCAGCGCGCAGAAATAATTCGCGAAAATGTTCAGGCAGAAAAAGAAAGTTTAGGCGGCGCGGCAGGAGCAACGTTGGGTTCAATGGCGGGCGCGGCTCTCGGAAGCATGATTGGTCCCATGGGCACAATGCTCGGCGGGATTATCGGCGCGGCTATCGGCGATTATCTCGGCACGAAGGCGGCAGGCATTGACAACGGAACGTCGGCGGCGAAAGAAAACGAAGGCGGCGTTTCCGAAGAAAAAATTCTTTCGGGCATGAAAAAGGAGCCGCCACATTTCTTTGAAATGAATCAGCCCGATTATTCTTTTGACGCGCCGATAACGCGGACGGCGACGTCCGATTGGTCGGGCATGAATGAATTGCGGCGCGGCTACGGGCATAAAATCCGAACATTTGAAGAGCGCATGGCGCAACTGGACGAAGAATTTTTGATTGAAAAAGGCGAATCGCAACAGCGCGTCCTTGACAATTTGATTCGGCGCGGGCAAGCGGGCACCGCCCTTTTCCAAAACGATTCTGCCTTCGAATTTTATCAAGAGCAAGCCGCCGCAATGGAAGAACGATTCAAGGCGGGCGCGAACGTCCGACCCATTGACGATTTATTTTTCAACAAAGCGTCTGCCGCCGAACTCAACGAAGAACAACTTTTACAGCAAGCGGCAATGGAAAAACCGCGAACAATCGGCGAAGCTGTAGCCGAAAAAGCAACTTTGGACGCGGGGACGCCCGAAGTTGAATCTTTTGACTTCGCAAGTATGACCGAGCAATTTTATTCGGACGTCGAAAGTTTTTCCGAATCAATCAGCGAAATTTTCAGCGGGCTCGGTGACAGTATCAGCGAAAGTCTATCAAGTTCTTTTGAAGGCGTCGGAGAAATTTTTTCGAGTTTCACGGAGTCTGTCGGAGAAAATTTAACTTCGGCATTTGAAGGCATGAGCGAATATTTTTCGGAGGTTGGAGCAACTTTCGGAGAGAATTTATCGGCGTCGTTAGAATCAGTCAGTGAAATTTTTTCTGCCTTCGGCGAGAGTGTCACAGAAAATTTGACTTCCGCTTTTGAAGGCGCAGGAGAAATTTTTATTTCGTTTGGAGAAATGATAACGGAAGCTTTGACTTCCGCGCAGGCGTCGGCAGAATCGGCTTTGACGGCGATAGGTGCCGCGTTCACTTCGGCAAAAGAAATGATTCAATCAAGTTGGGCTGAATTGCCGAGTTTCTTCGCAGGAATATTCGACGGGCTCGGAGGAATTGCGGCGGCGGCGGGCGCGGCGATAGCCGCGGGCTTAACGGCTCCAATCGGTTCAATCATCGGCGCTTGGCAGGGCGCGGCGGCTCAAATCAGCGCGATTATTTCTTCTATCAGCGCAATGGCGTCGAGCGCGACAAGTATGATACCGAGTTTCGGAGGTTTAGGCGGCGCAGGAAAAGCTGAAGGCGGTTTTGTCACGAGTGAAACACATTTCTTTGCGGGCGAACACGGCGCAGAAGTCGTTATTCCGTTATCAACTTCGCGACGCGCCAGAGCACTTGATTTATTTGAGAAAACGGCGGCTATTCTCGGCGGCGAAGCTACAATCCCTGTCGGCGATTATTCGGAGGATTTACCTTCGCTCAATGAAAGTTTTTCGGGCGGAAATTTTTCTCTCGATTCTGAAACTCCTGTTGCACCCGTTGAAAAAAATAATAATTCCGCGCAGGTTTCGCTCGGCGGAATTAATGTCACGTTTTCAATCAGCGGCGCGGAAAAGCCGCAAGAAATTCTGCAAACCATTCAAGATCATCTTGAGGAATTGGCAGATAAAATCGGCGGTCAATTATCTTCGTCTATCGGCGATTGTTTTCAAAATCAGGCATTGGAAAATTAAAAAAACCGAGCGAAAAAATTTCCGTCCGGTTAAAAATTTTTCATTCGGATTGTTCCTGCTCGTCGAGGAATTTTTTACAAGCGACTTTATCGCCATATTTGATGAGCTTATCAAATCGGAGAATAAGTTCCCACTCTTCGGTAGAGGCGCGGAGTTGTCTTTTCTTTCTCAATTCGCCTGTAACAAGTGGTCTGCCTGCGCCTTCACGACGCCCGCCTCTAGGCACGACCAACTCTCCAACCAATATAACCGAAGCCAAGCGCGATTGAGAAAACCGACAAAGGCGTAAAATTCCCGCTGAGGAAAGTCCATGTGGTCAAAGGCACAAACAACGCCAGATAAATTTTGTCGGAAGTCTTGAAGATTTTTTCCATGATGATTAGAATGGACATGAAGTCAAGGGGCGTCGGAGCCCCCTGACCAACAATTTTTCGTAGCTACTGATTACTTACGCCTTTTGCTCTTGCGCCGATTACGCTTTTGCTTGGGGCGTTTTCTTTTCAGCCATTTGCAAAGTTCTCTAATCATTTGAAAAAGAATCCACAAAGAGCTGATCCAGTAGTACGCGTCGGGCATGTCCATTCGTATCTCCTCCTTTCTTAATTGTAATTCTACTACAATAAATAGATTTTGTCAATGGCATAATCAAAAAACGCCTGATTTTTTATCAGACGTCTTAAAATTTTTTATCCTGTTAAAGGTGTTTTATATGTCTTGAAGAATAGGCTTATTTGAAGAGTGTCAACTGTACTACTGGCGTGGAAACCGGCACAGCGAACACTTTTTCACCGAGGAGACGGTTCGCGGCTTCTGCTACGAGCCGTTTCTTCATGTAAGGGTCGTCAGCGTGCGCGGCAAGTCTTGTCAACGCAATTGCTATCTTGTATTCGCTAATGGACTTGAGCGGCGCGTCTTTGAGAATTTTCTCAACGTTGAAGTAAGTATCCTCAAGCCGTTCAAAAACGTCCCACGCGATGTCAGTGCCGACCGATTTGCAATGGCGGGCGACGCCGCGTTTCGTCCAGAGCATAAGGCGTGCTGTGTTCTTTGGAACATCATTTGAATTTTTCATTATGCTCTTAAAGGTAGTGAGTTCGTCACCTTCAACTTTGAAGTAGTGCTTGCCCTCGACATAACGAGTTGCGTTGTTCTTGAAGTTGTAGATAAGATTTTGAGCAGTGACGATTCTGTCAGGCGTGGAGAGAAGTTCCGCCAGTTGCGCGGTAGTGAGGACGGGTTGACCGTGATACTCAATGCGCGTGATGTTGTCGAGCGGGTTAGCGAGGATAAGATTTTGCATGATAAATCCTCCTTATAAATTAACGATATTTGAATGTTCGCGGCGTTCGTTTTCGCGAAAGCGAACGAGAGCCGCACGAGCTTGATTGATGTCGGAGAAGCCGAACTGCTGAAGTTTTTGCCAGACCGTAAAGCGTTGCTCGACTAAGCAAGCAAACGATTGCAAGAGCGTAGCAGTAACGTAATCTTTAGACGAAAATTCTTGAATGGTATCGGCAATTTCGCAGATGTTATCGTTGAAACCTTCCCAGCTTTCAAGAGCGACATAAATCTCTTTACTCAAATTTTTTCACCTCCTTTCGTTGCAAAATTTGTGGCATCACCTCCTTTTGTTAATCACTTTTTAGTTGTTATATCACGGATTATAATTCTTTGATTAGTAGCTGTCAATACTTCGTAAAAATTTTTTAGTTATTTTCTTCATGTAAGTTGAAAACTGATTAGCAGTATGATAAAATTAGCTAAAAAATTAAAGCGGAGGTGTTTAATATGACGCTAAGTGATTCGCTAAAACGGTTCAGAAAAAATTTTAATCTTAGTCAAAAGAATGTTGCCGACAAATTAGGCATGAAACAATCCCTATATTTTCGATATGAAAAGGGCGAAACAGTTCCAGCCGTGACGTTTATCGTAAAAATGGCAAATGCGTTTAATGTGTCGACGGATTATCTGTTAGGGCTCCGAGACACGCCGCAACCGAACGAAGTAGGATTTGAAGAAGTACAAGAGGCTCGTGAATTTCGGAAGGCATTAGAGAAATTTGTTAATCAGCCGAAAGGCAGTGATTGAGATGACCTAACAAGAGAAAATTCATGTTGTATCAGTGTTAAATAAAAAGCTCGTTTAGGCGGGCTTTTTGATTTAAGGGGATAAGATCATGGCGTTGAAATTATCGGGCTTGGTCAACACGGTTAAAAAAGCGATTATCGGCTTGGAAGGGCGCGTCACTCGCTCGGAATTTTTTCTCACGAATTTAACCAACAACGAAAGAATTCAACTTTGCATGACGCCCGAAGAAGTCAAAGCGCGGGCGGAAACCAATTTCCGTTCTTGGAACATAATTGAACGCGGCGAAGTGAAATTGCCAAAAGGCGAACGATTGACTTCGCTAAGTTGGAACGGAATTTTGCCGGGCGCAAATATTCTCGCAAACAGTTTTGTTACTCACACGGCTTGGGAGTCGCCGAGAGAATTGGTAAAAGTTTTTACTCGCTGGCGCGAAGCGGGCGACAAAATAAAAATTTTAATCACGCAGACGCCGATTAACATGGATGTTTTTATAAAATCCTTTGACTATGAGCTTTCGGGCGGGCAAGGAAACATAAAATATTCGCTTGAATTGCTGGCGGCGAAGGATTTAAAAATTTTAACCGTCGAAGAAGCCGACAAAGCCAAAGAAGCCGAAACAGAGCACCGCGCACAGGAATTGAAAAATCGCGCCGCGCAGAAAAGCAAAACGGGCGCGAGAATCAGCAAGATAAATAATATTTGGGCGATAGTGCAACTTTTGACGGGCAACGGCGGCGATTGGGAAAAAATAGCGGCGGCAAACGGAATAAGCGACCCGACGGAAGATATTTCGGGGCGCGTCATAATTTGGGGTTGAAATGATAGATTTATCGAAAGTAATTTACAGAACGATTGCGATAACGCCCGACGGTCAGCAACTTGATTTAAGCGATATAACTCACGCGCTCGGTTGGTCGGAAGGCGAAAAAGAATTGTCGGCGAAGATAACTCTCAAGCTCGCCAATGCCGATTATCAAGGAAAAAATATTTCGGAATTGGTTGTGCCTTTCACGCCGATAATAATTTATGCCGACATGGGCGCGGGCTTTCAAGAAATTTGTCGCGGAACCGTTCAGAAATGGAGCTTGCACGAAACCAACGGCGAATTTTATTTGCAAATTGAAGCGGCGGACGAAGTTCAAGCGTTGCGGAAAAATCAAGACGAATTTTATTTTACCGACGGACACACTTCGACGGCGATCCTCGAAGAAATTTTGAACAAATGGGGCGTGCCGCACGAAATTTCTCTGCAGGAAACTACTCACTCCAAAAAAGTTTATCGGAAAAAATATTTAATCGACATGATTCAAGACGTGTTGAAGGACATAAAGGAAAAAGGCGGCGGCGTTTATTTTGTTCGGGCAAAAGGCGGCGTCGTTGAAATAATTCCTCGCGGCACCAACGAGACAACTTATCACTTCGATATTTCCGATAATCTGATTCGCACTGAAGAAAGTTTTGACGTGTCGAAAATTGTTACTCGTGTTCAAGTTGTCGGCAAGCTCAAAGACGAAGGACATCAAAAAGTTGAATCGACGATTGACGGCAAAACAAATTTGGGCGTTCGGCAAGTGATTTATGAACGCGGCGATAAAACTTCGCTTGAAGAAGCTGAAACGGCGGCTAAAAAAATTTTGGAAGAGCAAGGCGACGCCAAGCATGAAGTCTCAATCGAAGCACCCGACATCCCGACAATGCGAAAAGGCGACAGAATCAGAGTTCGCGCTTCAAGCGGTGAAGGTTATTTTTTCATAAAAAGCATTCGCCACAACGCCGCGACTCAAAAAATGGTTTTGGAGCTTGATGAGGACAAAGAAAAAAATCCTGCGTATGACACGGCGCACACCGACGAAAGTAATTCGTCTTCGCCGCCTTAAGGAGAAATTATGGACGAGCAACCGAAATTTACAAGCGGCGCGAACAAATTGACAAACACATTGGCGGGCATGATGAGGAGCATTTCCGATAAACCGCCCGCGCTCGACTTCGGAATTATCAACAGCGATTATTCTTTGACAACAAATTTATTTCGGAAACCGATTCCGAAGAACGAATACAGCGTTTGCCGACAACTGCTTTACGATCCGAGTGTACCTTTGACTAAAACTTACACCGACGGCGAACACGGACACCCTGACGCCTCGCCGCCCGGCACTCATTATCACGAAGTGAAATTGCCAAAGAAAATGCGTTGGCTCAAAGCGGGCGATAAAGTTCTGGTTGCTTGGATTCAAAACGAGGCGGTTGTTATCGACATCGTTTATTCCGGCAGTCACGTAGGCAAAGGCGAACCGAAATGGAGTTGATTTTATGCCGAATATTTATCAGACTTTAAATTTGCCTTCGCTGATTCAACCGCGTTCTTCCGCGCAGAAAAATTATTTTCCTTCAATCGCCTTTGATTTTGAATCGGGCGATTTTTTATTTGACCGCGCAGGTCGTCCGATAATCGCCAATGAAAAAGAAACTTTCGAGCAATGGTGTTTGAAAACTTGCATGACAGAGCGCGGCACGCGACTTTCTTACAGCGATAAAATTGGTTGCGAATGGGAAGCGGCAATGAAAGAATCAGACGCCGAAGCCGTTAAATCTTCAATAATCCGAACGATAACCGAAACAATTTTAACCAATCCTGCCGCCGAATGGGTAAAAAATTTTTCTTTTGAGGCGGCGGGCGACGAATTAAAAGTTTCGTTCGACGTTAAAGGACGAGCTTGGCTTGAATCAAGTCGCTTGACGATTTGAGGTGAGAACATGGCAATAACGGAATTTGAATTGCCGGACGAATTGCAAGGCGTAACGGCAGACACAATAACGCAAGAAATGTTGGCGTTAATCTCTTCAAACTTTGATACAACCGAAGGCGGCTTTGTCTGGGATATGATTCGCCCTTCGGCATTGGAAAAAGCAGAGCTGATTCAGTTTTGGTTGGTGCTCGCACTAAAAACAATGTCGCATATATGGGCAACGGGACGCTGGCTTGATTATCACGCGCACGATTGCGGGCTTGAAAGACGGTCGGCAACTTTCGCTTACGGCGATTTGAAAGTTACGACAACCGAGCGATTAACTTTTCCTGAAGGATTTATTTTTTCGGTACCGAGTGAAAACGGCACAGCGGCGATTGATTTTGAGACTCTCGAAGAACATACCTTTGACGAAGCGGGCACTTACACTTTCAGAATCAAAGCGGTTTTGAACGGCACGGAGTCAAATGTCAAAGCCGACTCGATAACGATAATGAAAAATCCTGTTCGCGGCGTTGAAAAGATAACAAATCCGACAGCATTGACGGGCGGCACGCTCGCCGAAGACGACGATTCTTTGAGACAACGCATTGATGATTTTTATGCGGGACGCATGGCGAGTTTTGTTGGAAACAAAAAAGATTATATTCGTTGGGCGAAAGAAGTTGACGGCGTAGGCTTTGCTCATTGCATACCGACTTACGCGGGCGCGAACACGGTTAAAGTTGTGGTGACTGACGCGAACGGAGACCCTGCCAACCAAGAAATTCTTGACGCGGTTGAGCTACACATTTTCGGCACGGGGCATGACGATCTGGAGCGGCTTGCACCGATAGGAATAGTGCAATATGCGGTCGTTGCTCCGACAGCGGCGGCGATAAATATTTCTGCAGACATAAAGCTCGCCGATGATTTTTCGCTTGAACAGGTTGAAGAATTACTTCGCGACAATCTGAAAGAATTTTACAAGACTCTTGCCGACGATGAAAATAATTTCGGCGAACTGCGATATGTGGCAGTTTCGGCGGTAATTTTAAATACGGCGGGCGTTGCAGATTTCAAACATTTGCGCTTGAACGGAGTAATAGGCAACGTCGAATTTGGCGAAGATAAAATTCCTGCGACGGGCGAATTGGAGTTGACGCCTTATGACTGAATACGAATTGGAGCATATGCCGCACAGTTCAACAGGACAAAGAATGTTAAGCCGCGTCTCGCCGATTTATGACAAATCGCTTTTCATGAAAGATTTTTATGAGGCGGTCGGTACAGCGTTCGACGAGGTAAGAAAATTTTTTGAAACTCTGCGCGAACAAAATTTCACAACGCAAGTAACATGGGGCATAGAATATTTGGAGCACAAATATTCTATCGTGCCGGACAGGTCGTTGAGTTTGGAAGAGCGGCGAGCTCGATTAAAAATAAAAACGACGCCGCACCGTCCGTTAAATCCTGCAGTTTTGGAAAAGGCGGCGCGTGATTTATTTGACATTGAAATTTTTTTGGATGAAAGCACGGCGGGCTACATAACTTTTGAAGTTGAATTTACTGACTTTGAACGCGTCGAAAAATTTATCAAATATCTGCTCGTCGAAAAACCTGCGCATTTAATGTTGCGAGTGATAATGCACAGGAAAATTGAAACAGAAATTTTCGTCGGTACGGCTGTTCATGAACACGGAAAAATAAAAATTGACCGCGCAGAAAAACCGCCTTTCATTGGAAATGCCGTTTATCAGCATGGACGAATAATAATCGGGCGGACAGGAAAACCGCCTTTTATCGGAACAGCTGTTTATCAGCACGGGCATATAACGATTGGTCAAACCGAAAAGCCGCCTTTCGTTGCCGCCGCCGTTTATCAACACGGGAACATAACGATTGATGTCTGCCGAGTAAATACAGGAGGATAAAAAATGAATTACAGCGGAGTAAGATTGACTAACGCGGGATTAAATTTATTGGCGCGTTCTTTGTCAGGTGAAAAAATTATTTTTACGCGGGGCGGTTTCGGCGACGCGATTTTAAATGAGGAAATGCAAACTCCGACGCTTGAAGAGCAAGCGGCATTGACGAGTTTGATAAACCAAAAAATGTCATTGCCTATAACGAATATCACAGTTGAAGGCGATACTGCTTCGATTGATTTGGAAGTTGACAATTCAGCTGTTGAAGAAGAATTTAAAATTTCCGAGATTGGGCTCTTTGCTCAAGACGGCAACAACGAAGTTTTGTACTCATATTTTTACGCAGGCAATGATGGCGACGTTATGCCGAAGAAACAGAGTTCAATTATAAAAGATTTTACTTATACATTAGTAGCACAGATTAGCAACGCCGCGCTGGTCACGGCGATTATTCAAAAAAATTTTACCTTGCCGGTGGCCACAACCGATTCTCTCGGCGGAATAATTGTCGGCAATGGCTTGTCAATCGACGGCGCGGGCAAGCTCGACGTAACACTTTCGGGCGGCGGCGGGAGCGGCAACCCCTTTTCAGAAAAAGTGACGATGAACGGCGGGTTTGAGGTTGCCGATTCGGTATCAAGCGATTTGGGCGATTACGGTCTCCTTAAGGCGGCGAATAAAACAATTCAAATCACCGATTCAACGATAAAAGCGAATACGTCGACGGGCAATTATTATTTCGCAAGCCGTCCTGTTTTTGAAGGCAAAGTCACTTTCAACGACGGGCTGACCGTAGCTGACAGCGTACTAGGCAACGATTTGGGCGAGCACGGCTCGATAAAGGCAACCAACGACACTATCAACGTGAGCAATTCGACAATCACGGCGACAGCCGCCTCAATCGGTGCCGCCAAATCCTACCTCAGCCTCAACCAAGCGACAGTCGCGATTGGCTCGGCGTCAATAGGCGGCTCGAATTGGACAATCGGCGGCAGTATTCACATTGACGGCACAACCGATTTTGAAGGCAACGACGTTACGTTGAAAGATTCAAATATCAACATGAACAATGCGACACTCACGGGCGGCAATGCCAATTATCATTTCGACGGCAAGCCGCATTTCGACAGCAAGCCCACTCTTGCGGCGGGCATTTATATTGCCGACAGCTTGAATAACGATTTGGGCGATTACGGCTCGATAAAGGCGACCAACGACACGCTCAACGTAACCAATTCGACGATAATAGGCGCGCACACCGTAACAGGCGACGTAACTTTCACGGGCAATGTAAGCGGCTTGCCGGTGGCGAGCACTGATTCTCTCGGCATTGTGAAAGCCGGGAACGGTTTGTCAATCGACGGCGCGGGCAAATTGGATGTCACGTTGACGGGCGGCGGCGGCAATGGCAATC
>CALFJC010000034.1 GCA_937877655.1 uncultured Selenomonadales bacterium | reverse complement strand
TAATGCATTCCTTCCGCGACAAAAATTTTATTCACGCTCCGCCCCGACTTCAAAAGTTCCGTGACGGCATTGCGCCCAAAAATTAAATCCCCCAAAGTTATCTCCTCATTTCGGAATTGCGATAAGCCGCCCCCGTTGGATGCAACGTCACGTTGCTTTTTTGTATGGAGCCGTAATGCATTCCTTCCGCGACAAAAATTTTATTCACGCTCCGCCCCGACTTCAAAAGTTCCGTGACCGCATTGCGCCCAAAAATTAAATCGTCCAAAATTATCTCCTCACTTGGGAATTGCCGTAAGCCACGCTTGATTCCGTTCTTTTTCGGGCAACACGCAATGATCAAACCACATAGAAAAAAATCTGTCGAAACTCTCAACCGCGTAACCGTCTTGATTGTGGTCGCTCGTATCGTAAGGATCGGCGAAAATCAAAACGTCGTCATAAAGCTCCGAAGTTCCAAGCGAATCATAACCGATTATAACGCGCCAATGCCCGCCCCACTCGACATTTTCAACCATAATCGGCACGCCCGCCGAAAGATTTTTCACGACAAATTTTTGAAATTCATATTCGTCAAAAGGCGGCGCGTCCAAACTGCTTTGAACGTCCCAACCAATTTCTTTGAAAAATTTAACCATGTTGCCGAGACTCGTCCCGATTTGCGGCTTGGTTTTCATTTTCTTCATCAAAGTTTGTTCGTCAAAATTTTTTTCGCCGAAATAATTTAAAACAGTCAAAGCCGCCGCCGCTCCGCAACTGTATTCCGTCGTCTGCTGATACGTCGAAAAATGCGGCAAAATAATTCTGTCGCCCGTCGAAGTCATTTCGTAAAAATTAATTTGCGGATAGTAAATCGAATCGGCATGATTAATTTCAACAGGAGCAGAAGCCGCGCCGTCGTCGGCAGAAGCGCAACCGATAAATAAAGCCGTCGACAAAAACGCGGCGGTAAAAAATTTTTTCATAAATTTATCTCCTTGGATGCGATTGTAAATGCCTGCTCGCAAATTTCATCGAGCCGCATTAAATTTTTTCTCAAAAATAATTCGCCAAGCAATGCTTCAAAGCCCGTGCTTGCGTGATATTCCGCAACGGTTGCTTTGCGCGGCGCGTGGCTTTTTGCATTTCTGCCGCGTCGAAAAATATCTCTTTCTTCTTCCGACAAAAAATTTTCCAGCTCGGAATAAATTTTCGCCTGCGCGGGAGCCGAGACAATTTCCGCGCTGAGTTCGTGAAGTCGCGTGATGTTGTGCGTGACTTGCAAAAGGCGCGTGCGAATATACAAATGAAAATACGCGTCGCCGACATGCGCCAAAACCAACGGCGACAGCGTTTTGATTTCTTCAACAGGAAATTTTGAATTCATACAGCTCCGAAAAAAAAACAGCGGGTGGCAGAGACACGGGCGCACATGGACGTGCGCCCGCCCGCAACAGAAACAGGATGTTTCTATTGCGGGGTTACGCCCCTGCGAGGGGTCTTTTCTTTTTGCTACTTTTTCTTTGGGCGCAGCAAAGAAAAAGTAGGTTCAATATCGGTTTTGCGAATCCACTTTTTGGAAAAAAGGGGATTAAATTTTCTTCCATGTTGCGCCTTGCGGCGTATCTTCAACGACAATTCCAGCCGCTTTGAGTTCATCACGAATTTTGTCGGCAACCGCCCAATTTTTTGCGGCGCGTGCCTCTTGCCGAACCGAAATAATAATTTTCATAAGCGAATCAACCAATTCGGGCTTGTCGTCAGATTTTTTTTCTTCCGCTTCGACGGGCAAAGGTTGTTCAAAGAGCCCGATAATCTCCGCCATCTCCAAATAAATTTCGCGGACGCGCAAAATTATATCGCCGTCAATTTTCACGGGCAAAATTTTTCCTTCGATAAAATCGCCGTAATAATTCCCGATCTCCTTTGACAGCTCGAACATGTAAGTTATCGCAAGCGCGGTGTTGAAGTCGTCACTCATTGCCGCATAAAAATTCGCCAAGAGCCGCTCGCCCTCTTCGACAAGCCCGCCCGCTTGACTTACAGTTATCGCAAAATTTTTCTCGCCGGTATCCTTTATGAATTTGCCCGCCGAAATTTTCTCCGCCAAAGCTTCCAACTGCCGATAAGCCTTCGCAAGTTTCCCGTAAAATTCCTGCGCCTCAATAACTCTGTTTTCATTGAACTCAAGCGGGTTGCGATAATGCGTCTGCAAAAGGAGTAGGCGAATAACTTCGCCGGGATATTTGCTCAAAACTTCTTCGACAGTGAAAAAGCCCTTGCGCTTCTCAACCATCTTTTTATTTGATTTGCTGATTTTTTCGTTGCCGTCCGTGATAAAGCCGTTGTGAATCCAATACTGCGCAAAAGAATTTTCGTCGCCCAAAAAAGCTTGACTCTGCGCAATTTCGTTTTCATGATGTGGGAAAATCAAATCGGAGCCGCCGCCGTGAAAATCAAATTTCTCGCCCAAAAATTTCAGCGACATCGTCGAGCATTCAATATGCCAACCGGGACGCCCTTTGCCCCAAGGACTTTCCCAAAAAGGTTCGCCGGGCTTTGCCGCCTTCCAAAGCGCAAAATCCATCGGGTGACGTTTTCTTTCGTCAACTTCGACGCGAGCTCCCGCCATCATGTCGGAAAGTTTCCGCCCGCTCAATTTCCCGTAGTTTTTATCTTCCTCAACGCTGTAAAAAACATCGCCGTTTTCCAAAACATAAGCAAAATTTTTATCGACGAGCCCCCGAATCATTTCGATAATATCATCCATTGTCTCGGAGACTTTCGGATAAAAATCTGCGCGGCGGACGTTGAGCGCGTCCATGCCTTTGAAATAAACGGAAATATTTTTTTCAGAAATTTCTTTCCACGTGACGCCCTGCGCATTTGCCTCCTTGATAATTTTGTCGTCAACGTCGGTGAAATTTTGGACGTAAAGAACTTTGTAACCGAGCTTCTTAAAAAATCTGCGGATGACATC
Source organism: uncultured Selenomonadales bacterium (assembly GCA_937877655.1). Classification (GTDB taxonomy): domain Bacteria; phylum Bacillota; class Negativicutes; order Selenomonadales; family Selenomonadaceae; genus Quinella. Next base: position 18,210 of record CALFJC010000034.1, on the reverse strand, counting down.
CCACGTGACGAACGGGCGAGCATTGCCGATATGCGGCGCGTTGTAAGGCGTGACGCCGCAACAATAAATGCTTACCTCATTTTTTTTGAGCGGCTTGAAAATTTCTTTCGACCGACTCATTGTGTTGAAAACTTTAATCACAAGCAATCACTCCTTTTATTGCGCAAGGATTATAAGACAAAAATTTTAAATCGGCAAGTTGCGCCTTCAGCGATTTTGATTTAAACTTTCCAAAAAATTTTTTGAAAGGAAGAATGAACTTTGCAGAAAAAAATTTCGCGCAGAGATTTTATCAAAGGCGCGGCGTTGGGATTTTTTGCAGTCAATACGCTCGGAATTTTGCCGGAAAAAGTTTTTGCGGCAGATAATTGCGCTGTCAAAACTCGTTACGGAACTTTCAACGGCTTTGTCGATGAAAAAGGCGTAAAAACTTGGCTCGGTATCCCTTATGCTCAACCGCCCGTCGGAAAATTGCGCTGGCAAGCTCCGCAACCTTTGAAACCGACAAATAAAACTTTCGACGCAAAAAAATTCGGCTTTTCGCCCGTGCAAGCAACAGACGATACCGAAATTGCCTCCTCTTTTGAGCAGAGCGAAAATTGTTTGACGCTAAACATTTGGACGCGCGGCGCGAAAAGAAAAATTTGCCCGTCATGGTTTACATTCCCGGCGGCGGATTCTTTGGCGGCGGCAGCAGCGACCCGCTTTATAACGGCGCAATCTTCGCGGCTAATAAAGACGTCGTTATCGTTACGCTGAATTATCGGCTGAACATTTTCGGTTTCATGAACTTCGGCGCGATTGATTCAGCATTTGAGGACAGCGGTTATCTCGGCATGAAAGATCAAATCGCGGCGTTGACATGGGTTAGGGAAAATATTTTGAACTTCGGTGGCGACCCAAGCAATATTACGCTGTTCGGCGAAAGTGCCGGCGGAATTTCAACTATGCTGTTAATAGTTACGCCCGCCGCGCAGGGCTTGTTCAAAAAAGCTGTCGCGCAGTCAGGGCATTTGGCTATGTATCACACGCCCGAACAATCAGCCGAACTTGCCAAGGCGTTCATGGAAACGGGCGGTTATAAAAATATGCGGCAGTTAATAAAAATGCCCGTCGCTCAACTTTTTGAAACGTATGTCGAACTTCGTGCCAAGCGACCTTTTTTATCGGATGTTGATTACTTCCCAACCTGTGACGGAAAATTTTTACCTGCGCACCCGCTCCGAGCACTCAAAGACGGCGCGGCTCGCAATATAAAATTCATGACCGGCAACACCGCCGACGAGTATCGCTATTGGAATTTGTATTCCGCGGACTTCACCGACAACATGGCAGATTTCCATGCCGCCGTTGCTCCGACTGTTTACGATAGCGAATTTACAAATCCGTATGAGCTTTACGAATCGTGGAAGAAAAATCATGCGGGGGCAGATTATTTGGAGTTCGCTAATCAGCTGGATTGGCGCGTCGGGCAGGAATTGGCGGCGGAGTATCAATCGGCGTTCAACGACGTTTATTATTATTTGTTCAGCGAAAAGTCGCCCGATGAACTTTTGGGCTCGTGCCACGCGGTAGAGTTGCCGTTTGTCTTTGGAAATCCGGATGACGCTCTTGCCCAGAATCCCGACCAGAATTTGATTGCGCAAATGCAGGAGGCGTGGTATATGTTCGCGGCGACGGGCAATCCAAGCAACGCCTTAATTCCGACGTGGAAAAAATATTCCAGCGACGACCGCCAAACTATGGAGATAAATTCAAATGCTTGGGTTTGCCACAAAGATTTGAACACTGACAATTTGAATGAGTTGCGCGGCGTCTACGAAGATAATTTGCTCGATTAAAATACTGTGTAATTTCGCGGCGTAAAAAAATATAATTTGAGTGCTTGACGCAGATACTGAAGACTTGGAAAGCAATTTATCCCGGTTGGTTGAGAAATTAGAGGGGCGGCATGGACGCCGCCCCATGACGCCGCGTTTGAACAGGATGTTCAAGCGGCGACGCCCCCGCGAGGCGAGTTTCTTTTGCAACTTTTCTTTGCTCGGTCAAAGAAAAGTTGATCCTATAAACAAAAATTATTTCAAAACTCAACCGAAGGATACGCCGAGATGGTTTTGCGTGCCCACTTTAGAAAAAAGGGGGCAATTTCTCCGCAAAAAAGACCGGTGAAAAATTTTTCATCGGTCTTTTCAATTCAATATTTCCTGTTGAAAATCGTTCCGCGCAGTTCTTGCGAACCAATCAAGTCGTAGGAACGAACAGTGCTGTTTTGCCGCCGCGATTTGTTCAGCCACGACCGCGCCCGATACATTATCTGATTGTCCATCGGAATTATTTTCTTAATCAACGCCTGACATTCTTCCGACTCGCGATAATCATTTTTTGGCAATGCTTTTATCTTGTCGACAAGCCGTCCGCGTTGGTCGACAAGTTCAACAAACAAATCGCTGTCGCGCTGGTCGCTGAACTTTAAAAGTTCTTCCGTCAACGCAAAATATTTGTACCAGAGATTTCGCGCCTCTTGCAAAACTTCTTCCGCCGAAATATTTTCAGCAACTTCGTCATTAGGCATAACCGTTGCCGCCCTTGCCGTCGCCCTTCTCGAAACGCGCTTTTTTCATTGCCTCGACCCATGCGTCGCGCAAATCGCCGATAAGCTCTTTTGCCTCGTCAATCTGCGCAATGTCGCTTTTGATATTTCCTTCAACCAGTCTGTCATAAATGTAATTGTAAAGCATGAACAGCTGATGAGAAATTTCATAATCCATGTTGAGTGTCAAGCGGAATTCCGAAATTATCCGTTGCGCCTTTTGCAACTGGTTATTTGCTTCTTCGTAATTTTTTTCTTCAAGAGCCGCTTTGCCGTCGTCGATAAATTTCAAGCAACCGTTATACAGCATAAGCGTCAACTGTTCCGACGGTGCGTTTAAAATTTGCTGTCGCCTGTATTGCTCTGCCGCATTCATCACCATATTTCAAACCAACCTCCAAAATGCAATTAGGAATTATGAATTAAGAATTAGGAATGAAGAACGCCTTTTAATTATTAATTCCTAATTCCTAATTACTAATTATTTACTGTCCGCCCGTTATGAAGTTCAGCTGCGTGCCGAGTTTGGCAAGAGCCACTTCCATTGCGTCATATTTTTTGTAAAGCTTGTCCTCGAACGAGTTCATCAGCTTCTTAAAGTTACTCATCTTGGTCTGCAACTCGCGTAAAAGATTGTTCAAGTCGCTGTCTTCGGTAATGTCTGACGAAGAACCTGCGCGATTCTTTATAAGTTTTGTTGCGTCCGAGAAAACGTCGCTGAGTTGTTGCGCAATGCCGTTCCTTGCCTTAATTTCGCTGTCGGTAAGTGTTCTGCCGGTTTCGGGATCCGTTTTGTTTGTAAAGGGTTTCGACAAAATATTGTAAACCGCGTCGGGATCAACGGCAAGAGCTTTTCTGAGCTTGGTCTCGTCAAGTTCCAACTGCCCTTTTATGCCCGTCGTAGAAACGCCGAGACTGTAAATCGAATTATACGTAACGTAACTGCCTGTCTCTTCGTTGTAGAAAGAAGTATTAATTCCTTCAACCGTTGCGGAGATTGTGTTGCGCATGTCGTTGATAATTTTCCCGATCGTCGAATCGTGATAGAGCAGACCTTGTTTGGCTTTTTCTTCCCACTTTTCAATCTGCTCGTCCTTCATGGAGTCTTTTTGCGATTGAGTAAGCGGCTTGTAATTGGAATCGTTTTTCTCGTCGTATTTTTCATAAAGGCTGCTTAGAATTTTGTTGTAACTTTCAACGAAAGATTTTACCTTGTCGACAATCGCATCAACGTCCTGCGTAACGGTGACGGTAACGGGATTAACCGCCGTATAATTTCCGGCAGAGTCTGTGGTTCCCGTAGTATTGGTGAAATTGTAAGTTACGCCGCCGACGGTAAGTTTGTTGTCTTCAATCGAATCATAAGGAACGCCGTCAATTAAAACCGAGCCGTAGTAACCCGCAACCGATGCCTTCGTGCCGATAGAGGAAATTTGCAAACCGCTCTCGCCGTATCCTTCAGGCGCAACAAGTCCGCCGTCTTTTGACTGATAAAGATTCAAGGCGTTGAAGAAGTCTTTGGCAACAGTACCGGCGGCGGTCGTCGAGCCGTTGGTATCGGCGGCGGAAGTCGTCAAAGCGGTTATTTGGATTTCGTCTTCCTTGCCGGATTTGGAGTTGTAAAGATAGAATCTGCCGCTGATATTGTCATACGAAGCCCTTACGTTGATGCCGCTACTTGCAGTTTTCGTGTTGATTTCGGAAACCAAATCGTTGATTGTTTTGCCGCCCAAAATGTCGCCGTAAGTGAAACTGATCTTCGCCTCTCCGTTTTTGTTGTCGCCTATGCTGAACGCTATCGCCGTGTCAGTTGATTTAACGGTTGTGCCGCCGTCTCTTTTGGTTAAGAAATTGTCGGCAGTTGTAACGTCTGTGCCGGCAACGGTTGTTCCCGAAATACCTTCTTTTCTCTCCGTGATTGAAACCGTGCTTGAATCGTCACTTAAAGCGAGTTTCAGATACTTAAGATCCGAATCGGAAAAATCGCCGAATTCTATCGAGCCGTCGCTGTTGATCTTTCCGCCCGTTAATGTGGTAACTTTGTTTCCGTCGCCGTCGGTGGTTGACGCCGCGATTTTATAGTCGGGCGTGAAAGTGCCTGAATGTGTGATTGTGGCGTTGGCGGTTTTGGTTCCGTCTGCGTTTGTGGTTGTGGTTAAGGTTACGCTTATTAGATCGCCGCTCGTGAAATTGATGGTTTTGACTTCCGACGCCGTTACGGAAGTTGAGGAGGTTGTTCCGTCTGTTGTGATACTTCCTGCCGCAACGTCGTATTTCGTGGTGGTGGGTGAACCGCCGCCGGTTGAGTCGGTGACTTCCATAGACGATATTTTTTTATCGGAGCCTATGGCAAAAGTCATTGTGCCGAACTTTATTTCTGCCGAACCGTCAACTCTGTTTCGGGTAAAAGTTACGCCGTCGCCGAAAGTAAGTTTCTGTTCTGAAGCAGTGAAATTTACCCCTACGGTTGTGGAAGAGCCCGTTGCACTTGAATAAGTTAAAGCTCCGCCGCTTGTAAGATTTACTTGACTGCCGTCTTTAGTTCTGTAGTGAGTTGTTCCGTCGGCGTCTTTGGTTGCAGTAAACAAAATGTCGTCGTTTAAACCTTTGGCGGTTGAAGTTGTCGAGCCGTCGGCATTGGTAACTGTTTCTATTGAAGGATTGCCGGTGCCGAAATTGGTTGTAGTTGTGCCGTTAGCGATTGTCCCGCCCGAATAATCGGTTGTGACCGTGGGCTTGGTAGTCAAATTTTTGAAGAGAATGTCTTGGAGCTTAATACTGCCGCTTGTGCCGCCGTTATCTTCTACAATCTTCGAAATGCTTTTATTGCTGATAAGATAAGCATTTGTGCTGAGACTTTTGACATCAACACGATGATTCATTGCAGCCGCTGTGGCGTTCGCTGTAGCTTTAACGGCGTTTTCGTCCGAACTTTCCGCAATTTTGGCGTTCGTGCTTGAAGACATTTTGTAATCGGTAAGAGCCGAAAGATTAAAAGTGGTTATCTGACTGCTGATGTCGAGATAAGCCGTTTTCTTCCACTCGTTTTGAGTAAACTTTTGCGCCATCTTGTCGTATTCGTTTTGCTTGCTGAGCATGCCGACTTTAACCATCGACTCAATATCAAGCCCCGAACCCGACAAGCCGTAAATTCCATTGACGCCCATTGTTAATCCCTCCTTAGGAGGCGCAAGTTCAAATCGCTCTGTCGATGAACGCGCCCAGCCAATCCTTAGCCTTGATCATGTTTTCAATCATTTCTTCGGGCGGAAATTCCTTGATAACTTCCTTTGTTTCCTTGTCGATCATCTTGACGTTAAGCATGTCGACTTCTTTGTTGTAACTGAACTCGATGTTGCAGTTGATCTTGTCCATGAGCTGATTGAAAGTGTCGGTCATGTCGCTGACGGATTCTTCCGACATTGTGCCGGGAGCCAAGCGACCTTCTTGTTCTTTTTCCTTCTGCTCTTCTTCCTTCGTCGCCTGCACTTCCTGAACTGTGGGGACTTTTACCGCCGAAGGTCTCAGATCGACTTGTGCCGTTGTGCCGCTCGTTTTGTTCGCCGAGTCTGCAACAACAGCCGCCGCAACCATTTCATTCAATTTCCCTACCATTATAGAACACTCCTTTGTGTGGCGTCGGGCTATTCCTTATTTCCCGACTCTAAAATTCCTTTTCCCGGCAACGCATCATGTAAATCAACGTCCGTTTTTTGCGCAGCCTTTTGATTTTCTTCTTGAATCGAACGATAGATCTCGCCGCGATAAATTTTTATGTCTCGCGGAGCATCAATCGCTATTCGGACGTTTTCGCCCTGCACTTCAACGACGTTGATAATGATATTGTCGCCAATCATTATTTGCTGACGAGGTTTCCTCGTCAAAACAAGCATTTCTCAACCCTCCTTTTTGGCAGGTTCGGGGAAGAGGCGATGCTTTGTTGTGTAATTGCTCTTTTCAAGAACGACTTGCTTGGCTTGCATGTTTTCGCTGTTGAGAACGATGGGAGCCAAAAGGTTCGCCGTCATGTAGCGAATGGAGCCGTTCGGGATTGTGATCATTGAATAATAGAAAACGGCTTCGGAATTTTTGATGTCGAGTTCCTTAACCGTCGTTTCGTCGATCTCAAACGTGTAATCGGAGAAGAACAGGAAAGGAATCGTCAGCAAGAAAGCCAAATCCGGCGATCTGAGAGACTGCATGAAATAATACGGGCTGTCTTCTTCGTAAGGCAGGATAATAAATTCATGCTCGTCTTCAAAGGCAGGGATGCCGTCCTTGAAATGAACAATTTTCTTTTCATCAACCTCAAGCTCACCAAATCTGCTGGTACTAACTTTAATCATATTTCTTTCCTCCTTTTAACTTTTCCCGACAGAATGAAAATTTCTTCGCAAGCAGGATCAAGCATAGACTTCATAATTGTCATACGAGACCCAATGGCGGATGAAGCCTTCGTTTTGAAGATAAGTTTCCACACTGCCCGGCGTATAACGAATTCTTGCGCTTGGCGCGGTTTCAATATCGACCGAAATATCACCGAGATCGGGTTCGCCGATAACTTGCCCCGGTTGCCCGCGCATTTGCGGATCGGGAATAAAAGTAAGATCGAAAATCGTCCGCGCCTGATAATTGGAAAACATTTCTGCTCTGGCATTTTGCGAAATGTCATCGCCGCGTTTTGCCGCATTGTCGGCACTTGCCCAAGCTTTCCGCGTGTGTTCGGAAGTTGCAGATTGAGCATTCGAGATGCCGCGTTGCCCCTGTTCGGCAGTCAGATCGTTCATTGTCCTGTGACCGTAAGCTCTGCGGCTGGGATAATTGTCCAAAGTCAGTTGGGATTGAGTCACGGTTTTATTTGAGCGCGCTTGGACATTTCGTCCTTGCGGGCGCGGCTGAATTATTCCCGATTCGTCAAGCCGACTTTGCGTCTGCCTCATGGCTATTTGCGGCAATTCGTGTCGAGTATTTAACCTCACCAACATCATGATAATTCCCTCCTTTCGCTAAAAGTTCCTGCTTTAACGCCAAAACTTTTGACGAGATTAATTGAAATCCCGAAAACGCCAACAGACGACAACGAAAAAATCATTGGCGTCTGATTGTCTTACAGCCTTTTTAATTTTCAAACAGCCCGGAATGGATTTGAACTGCCCTTGAATCGATTTTGCCAAAAATTTTATCGCCAATGTCTGTCAAAAATTTTTTTCATTATAAAGCACGATTTTATTCAAGGCAAGAATTTTTTATATTGTTTTCTCAAGCAAAGGATTCAGAAACATGATTTTCCCTTACAGATAATCGGCGAGGGACTGCGGCAAAATTCTTCCGCCGATTGACAGCGACAAATTGTAAAGCGTTGTCATCTGCATGAGTTGCGTTGCAAGCTGTGCAATGTCCGCGCCGCTTACGTTGGTTATGTCTTCGGTAATGTTGTCGCCCTGCACTTCCAACATTGATTCGACGCCTTGATAAAGTTGTTGGCGAGCCCCGACTCTGGTTTCTTCGACGACCAAAGTCGCGTGCGCCACGTCGGCTATCGTCACGCCGTCGGAAGACATCCAATGTACATCGCAACCTTCGACTTTTGAACAAACACAGAGGAGTTGATTTAACATTGCCGTGCCGGAAGCTTCATTGCCAGATTCGTCGTTGTCGAAAATATCTCTGCCGAACATTCTGCCGCCCGTCGAGTTCACGGTATCGGAAGTCGGATCGGTCGCGCCGTTGAGTTTAACCATTGAAATTAAATTTTCGTCGCCGTTGTAGGTGACGATATTTTGTTTAATCGTTTTGAAAGTGTAAGTGTTATCTCCGATTGTTACTTCATTGCCGTCGCGAAGGAGCCCTTGATTCGTAAAATAATCGGAGACTTTAAAGTCGCCGTCAAATGTGTCGACAATTTCACTTGAAACGTCAGCATCTCCAATGTAAGTTTGACCTTGTGAAATCATTTTTTTATAGCCGCTGTCGACAAAATCTTTTCTGAAAACGTTGCCGCTCTCGGTGTCGAAATAAAAAGTTTCGCCGTCCCTTTCAAGCTCCAACATTTGAAAAAGTTCGGTGTTGTAATCGGCGTCGCTACCCTTGAAAAAAGTTGCTTGCGAAGTGTCGAGAGTTTTTGCCAAGCCGCGATCATAAATTTCAATCGAAAGTTCAAAGGGCTTTGTCAAATCTTTTTGCCCGGAAAATAAATATCTGTCGCCGATTTGAGTATTGGCAACGGAAACCATTTCCTGCATGTCGGCGTTCAGTTCTTTATAAATTGCGGCGTAATCGTCTTCAATGTTGGAGGAGTTTGCGGCGTCAACGGATTTTTCTTTCATTGTCTGCATTATTTCCGTCATGTGAATCATAACGCTGTCGGAATTTTTCATCCATGCGGACGCCGTTTTAATGTTGTCGCGGTATTGAGTGTTCTCGCTGTCGCTTATGTTGTAGCGAAGGAGTTTGTTGTAATTCATCGGATTGTCGCTGGAGCGGTGGAGCGAAGAGCCGTCCGATTGCTCAAAAAGTTTTGCTTGTTTCTGATACGCATTGTTCAGGGCAATTTGATAGTTAAACATGAAATGCGTACTGCCCATTCTCATTCCCATATTGGTTACCTCCTGTTTGGAGACTTCATCAGCTTTTAGGATTTAGTTCATTCCTAATTCTTAATTCCTAATTCCTAATTATCTTCCAACGACGCCGGTAGAATTGACGAGACGATCCAGCATTTCATCCATTGCATTTAGACAACGCGAGCAGGAGCCGAAGCCCTTTTGATATTTAATCATGTTGGTAAGTTCTTCGTTCCAATCGACGCCCGCAGTTGAGTCACGCCAGTTGGTTACTTGCGTTATCACATTTTGCAAAGCCTCATAGTTCACGTCGACCGAATAGGCGTTGATTCCGAGATAAGACATTGACTCTTGATAATAGGAGTTGATGCTTAGCTTGGACATTGCGGTTGCGTAAACGTAATTGTCGGCGTCAACGGCGTTTCCGTCTTCGTCAATGGGATTGCCTTCCTTGTCGCGAAGAATTGAATTTTTATAAATAGCCGCATTTGCCTTGTCATCGCTGATAACTGTTTCCTGCGAAATGTTGAAAAGCTCGCTCATGTAAACGGCATTGGTACCGTCGCCCGTGCGATTGCCCCAAGCCATATTTTCCCAAGAACCTTCTCCCGCCGCCGTCTCGACGTATTGTTTTGAAGTCGTCGCCGCCAAATATCTGTTGCCCTGATTTTCATTGAACTTTGCATTGATCTCCAGTGCTTTGATAATTTGCACGCCGCTTAAAAGTCGTTCGCTTTCGGGAATTGTCGAATCATACTTGTAAAGATAATTGGCTTTGGTGTCGGCGTCGTAACGATATTGATAGCTTATGTCTGTTTGTCCGAAGAAATTAATCGTGTCGGGAACTTCATTTCCTTCCGAATCGGTTTTACTGCGCCCGTCGAGATCCCAACCTTGTTTGTGTTGATCGTTGAAAGTCGACAGGAAAAAGCTAGCCATGTTCGCCAGCTTGTCAATGTATTGTTTATCTTCGGCAATGGAATCGAGCCGCGCCTTGAGAATTCCGTTTTGCGGAAGGAAAACGATATTGCTTTCCTTAACTTTAATGTTGTAGTCGGTGACGCCGTAATCGACGCCGTAAATTGAAGAAGAAACTCCATCGCTCATGACAAGATGCGCCCGGGAAGCTCCGTTTACCAAAGTAACGCCGCCCGAATTTATCTGATAAGCTCCAAAATCATTTTCGGTAACGGAGATATTCAGATAATCGGAAAGTTGATCAACGAGATAATCGCGGCGGTCGCGAAGATCATTTGCCTCCGCGCCCGTGACTTCCTGCGTGATAATTTGCTTGTTGAACAAAGTAATTTCTTCCAAAATGTCGTCAAGTTGTCCGAGCTCCGAAGAAAGATCCACATACTCCGAACGAATTTGTTCTTGAAGTTCGGCGGTTGCGCTCTGAATTCTGTCGCTTAATTCTCTGCCCTGTTCAATAACTTGCGTCCGAGCGGCGGCATTTGAAGCGGTCGTCGATAAGTCAACCCATGTTTGATAAAAGCGCGTCAAAGATTTTTCAATGCCCAAATCGCGGCTGTCATCAAAAATGGTTTCAAGTTTATCGTAGTTGACGGACATAGTTTTGTAATATTGCTGACTCGGATTTTCGTTGCGATATTGAATGTCGGCGTAAATGTTGCGGGCGCGATTGACTGCCAAAGCGTCAACGCCCGTGCCGACCATAACTTGTCCGTGAACTGAAGGACGTTGCTCGGCGTAAGTTGTCGCCAAAGTTACAACTTGACGGGAATAACCTTCGGTGCCGGCGTTCGTTATGTTGTGTCCGGTGGTGTCGAGCCCCAGCTGATTCGCCATTATGCCGCGCACCATCGTATTCAGTCCTGCGAAAGTTGATCTCATATTTTTCCCTCCCCCTGTTCAATTAGGAATTATGAATTAGGAATTAATAATTGTTTCTCCATTCCTAATTCCTCATTCCTAATTCCTAATTATTTTAAACGTTGGCGTCGAAAAGGCGGCGGGAACGTTGAGAATCTCTCTGGGCTTTATCGCCGTAAGTTTCGCTCGCCGCCGTGTTCGTCAATATGTTCAAATTAAAATCGACAAAACTTTTTCCGCTGTCCAAAAGTGCTTTGAGTTCAATGAGTTGTCTTCTAAGCTGGATTTGTGCATCGGCAGATTTATTCAAAAGTTTTTCCGCCACGTCGCGTTTAAGACTTTTTTCCTGCGCGAAGATATATTCCTTGAAATTGGGCGCGTTGACGCTCTTCAAAAACTCCTGCGATTTTTTTTCGTTCTCTGCCAGCTCGTGCATAAGCTTTCCGACTTTGCGAAGCGGCTCCTGTACTTCGGGCGAATTTTCCCGCATAACTTTGATTAATTCATTAAAGATCGTCGGCATTTGCGAACAAATAACCGTTTGTTCACGTAAAATTTTAATTGTCTCGTCCATATTTTTTCTCCTCAAGCCATAAAGTCAAAATTTTTCTGATGAGTGACGACTCCCGCGCCGTTGCCCGAATAAGTCGGTTCAACTTTTGCGCCGCCGATTTTATTCAATTTCATCTGCGCGATGTCCGAAGCGCATTGCGCCAAAACTTGGTTATCGTCACGAATTTTAAGAGCGCGTTGAACATTTTCGACAAGCCGCTTGTGCAACTTAAACAATTTTTCTTCCACAACATGCGAAGGAGCCAGTCGATAAAAATCTTCCGCCGACAGCGGCTCGCTTGAATCAGACTTCGACAAGTCTTTAAAAAGTTCAACGCGTTGCCGTTCAAGCTTTTGAATTTCCGTCAAGCGGCTTTTTTCTTCATCGAGGATTTCGGAAAGATTTTTCATGTCGACATTGATTAAAGCCGCACGCTTTTTTTCGCCGAGCACCGCCAAGTTGTCATAAACTTCGCCGAGCTTGTCGAGCGTATCAATCAAATTTTGCCACATGTCGCCGCCTCAATAACGATTTGTCAAAAGACTTGTCGCGATATTTTCTGCCGAAACGAAATATTGTCCCGAAGAAATTTTCTGCTGAACTTCGTTGACTTTGTCTTCGCGAACTTCCGAAGTGCTTTTGAGTTTTTTCAACATTTCGCTGAAACTCTGCGCCTCTTTCGACAGAGTAAATGCCTCACTTTTTTGCACGCCGCGAACAGCCGCCGCGTTCGTGTACCTCGTCGCCGCGATATTGGAATAATAATTTGCGGTCGAGTTCACTTTGTTTACAAACATTGACCTTCACCACCCGGTATCTGCTTTCCTTGCAAAAATTTTTCAATTTACCTTCCCTGTTTGCCTATAATATCGAAAAAAAAAACTTTGCACTTAAAAAGAATTTAGCTGATAGCTGATAGCTTATAGGTTTTAGGTTTTAGGTTTTAGGTTTTAGGATTGAAACGGCGTCGCGTTCATTTCAAGCTTGGGATTGTTGTCGCGTATCCAACCCAACGCCCATTCGTTTTCGACAAGCAAAACGGGATTTTCTGCGCGGTCGAGGACAAACATTCCGCGATCCGTTCCGCGCAGATTTGTCGGAGAAACTTTCGCGCCGTCCGAAAATTTCAACCAACGCGCAACTTCAAACGGAAGCATCGTCATCAAAATATCAACGCCGTACTCCGCCTTCAATCGATATTGCAAAACTTCAAATTGCAAAGTGCCGACGGTTCCCACAACATAAGATTCCGTGCCCGCCCCGACTTGATTAAAAAGTTGAATTGCGCCTTCCTGCGTCAGTTGGTCAATGCCTTTGGCAAATTGCTTGCGTTTCATTGTGTCCTTCGCTTGGACGCGGGCAAATTTTTCGGGCGGAAAAGTCGGGAAGTCTTCAAATTTGAATTTATGCGCGGCGTCCGTCAAGGTGTCGCCTATTCCGAAAATTCCCGGATCAAAAAGTCCGACAATATCTCCCGGAAATGCCTCGTCGATAATTTGCCTGTCCTGCGCAAGAAATTGTTGCGGCTGAGATAATTTTATAATCTTGTCGCTCGGCGCGTGCCAAACAGTCATGTTGCGTTCAAATTTCCCCGAACAAATTCTTATGAAGGCGAGTCTGTCTCTGTGCGCGGGATTCATGTTCGCTTGAATTTTGAACACGAACGCAGAAAATTTTTCGTCTTCGGGCACTATAACTCCGTCACTCGAAAGACGCGGCGCAGGCGGCGGAGCCAAGCGCAAATATTCTTCCAAAAAATTTTTCACGCCAAAATTCGTCATAGCCGAGCCGAAAAATGTCGGAGTCAATTCGCCCGCGTCGATTTTTTTCTTGTCGAAAACTTCGCCCGCCTCGTCCAACAACATTAAATCATCTTGGAGCGCGTCAAAATTCTCCTGCCCGATTCTTTTTATGACTTCCGAATCATCAGCCGCGAAAATTTCCGAAGCCCTTTCCTTTTGCCCGTGAGTAGTATCTTCGGCGAAAAGTTCAATCAGATTTTTCTGCCTGTCAAAAACGCCCAAATATTTTCCGTCAATGCCAATCGGAAAATTCATCGGATAAGCGGGAATGCCCAAAACTTTTTCGATCTCGTCAAGCAAATCGAGCGGAATTTTTCCGTAACGGTCGAGCTTGTTGATAAAAGTAAAAATCGGAATGCGCCGCTCGCGACAAACTTTAAAAAGTTTTTTTGTCTGAGCCTCAACGCCTTTTGCCGCGTCGAGAATCATAACTGCGCTGTCAACCGCCATCAAAGTTCTGTAAGTATCTTCGGAAAAATCTTGGTGTCCCGGCGTGTCGAGAATATTTATTCGGCAACCCGCATAATCGAATTGCAAAACCGAACTTGTGACAGAAATGCCGCGCTGTTTTTCAATCTCCATCCAATCGGAAACTGCGTGCCTTTGAGTTTTGCGAGACTTTATCGAGCCTGCCAAATGAATTGCGCCGCCGTAAAGCAAAAGTTTTTCGGTGAGAGTTGTCTTGCCCGCGTCGGGGTGAGAAATTATCGCGAACGTCCGCCGCTTGTTTATCTCTTCAATCAGTGTCAAAATTTATGCCTCCTTTTGGCGCATTGTACAATAAAAAATTTCTTCGGGCAAAAAAAATTTACAAGATGAATTTTAAAAAAGGCCGCCAAGGATGGCGGCCGCCGGCAACAGAAACAGGATGTTTCTATTGCCGGCACACACGGCACGGGTTATTTGCCATTCCGAATAACGAGGACAAACGCCCCCGCGAGGTGCCTTTTCTTTTTGCAACTTTCTTTTGGGCGCGAGAAAAGCAATTGAGAATGCGTAATTCGTAATGCGTAATGAAAAAATTTGTAGCGGGTGGCGAAGACACGGGCGCACATGGACGTGCGCCCGCCGGCAACGAAAACAGGATGTTTTCTTTGCCGGAAACGCCCCTGCGAGGTGCCCTTTCTTTTTGCTACTTTTTCTTTGGGCAAGCAAAGAAAAAGTTGATCCTAATTACAAAAATTATTTTTGAACTAAATGACAGTGACGAGCCGAGATGGTTTTGCGCTCCCACTTTAGAAAAAAGGGGGAAGAATCCTCACTTCTTTTTTACGACGATCAAAATGCCCGCAAAAATTAAAATCATGCCCGCGACAATGTAAATCGTGAGCGGCTCGCCCAAAAATACTACGCCGCCCAAAACTCCGACAATCGGCGCGACCAAAGTTGCAATTGAAGCAGTACTCGCCTCAATGTGAGTCAAAACATAATTCCAGAGTAAAAACGCCAAAGCCGAAGCCAACGCGCCGTTGTAAATCACGCAGAGCACGGCGGGCACGCACCAATTAATTTCTCCCTGCGGAAAAAGCGAAGAATAAATTATCAAAGTCGCCGCGCCGAAAATCATTTGCCAAGTCGTCAGCTGAATCATGTCGCACTTGCTTAATTTCAATTTGACAAGGATATACGAGACCGCCGCCAACGCCGCACCGAAGATTATTATAAATGCCGCGCTCAAATCATCGACGCCCTGCAAGCCCATCAAAATATACATTCCGATTATCGCCAAAAACAGTCCGAAAATTTTTCTGCGCGTGAATCTCTCGTTCAAAGTGAAATGTGCAAGAATCGCCGTCCACAGCGGCACGGTGTAATTCAAAACGCAAGCCATGCCCGCGCTTATCGTTTGCATTCCAATCTGCGCGGCGACGTTGTTCAAACTCAGTTGCAGAATGCCCGTCAAAATTATCCACGGCAAAAGTTTTGCGTCGGGCAGAGGAATTTTTTTCCAATACGCCACCGCCGCCAGAATCAACGCGCCCGAAGCAAATCGCCAAGTCACAAACAAAATCGGCGGGAAAAAATTGTTCGCCGTCTTCATGACGACCCAATTTAAACCCCAAATTAACCAAATAGCCGCAAGTGCCCGCAACATTTTCATCACGACCTTACCAAAAAAATCTTCGGCAAGGTTAAAATAATTTCTTCGAGCTGTCAAGAAACCCGCAACAGCCAATAAATTTAATTAAGTTTTCAGAAAGAATTGCTATAGTGGCGAAAATTGGCGAAGGGAGGTCGCGACGTGAAGAAAAAAATTTTGGCAGGAATATTTTTGGTATCGCTGATAAGTTCGGCGTTGACGTTGGGACTCGTATGTTTCATTCTCGATCTCAATTCCAAAAATGCATTTGAGCTCGGAAGATTTTTCGCCGCGATGAGATTCATAGAAGGACATTATGTTCAGGAGGTCGAGCGCGGAAAATTAATCGACGGAGCAATAGGCGGCATGGTAAATTCTCTCGGCGACCCGCACTCAATTTATCTCGCGCCGCAACTTTACAGCCAACTTCGCGCCGAGACCAGCGGAGCTTTCGGCGGAATCGGCGTCTACATGAATTTTAAAAACGGCGGCGTTCAAATCATGAACGTTATCCCCGACGGTCCGGGCTACAGAGCGGGACTTTTGGCGGGCGATGAAATTTTGGCTGTGGACGGAAAACCCGTTGAAGAAATTTCGCCGGGCGAAGTTGCGATTAAAATTCGCGGCGAAATCGGAACCAATGTAGAGCTTTTAATTCGGCGCGAAGGTTTTGAGGATATGACTTATAACTTGACGCGAGAAAATATCAAAGTCAAAACCGTTGCGGGCAAAATGATTGACGACACACTCGGTTACATAAAAATTTCCAATTTCAGCGAGAATACGGGCGAAGAATTTAAATCGACGCTGACTGAATTGGAAAATTCGGGCATGAAAGGTTTTGTCCTTGACATGCGACAAAATCCCGGCGGCGTCATAACCAGTTGCATTGAAGTTGCGCAGGAAATTGTTCCGGCGGGCACGATTGCTTCCGTGATTCAGCGCGACGGCGAAAAAGAAGTTTACACTTCAAATTTGGCGGCGGCGAAATTTCCGATAATCGTTCTGCTCGACAGGAACAGCGCGAGTGCCGCCGAACTTTTATCGGGCGCGTTGCAGGATACGAAAACCGCGCTTGTTGTCGGAGAAAAATCTTACGGCAAAGGTTCCGTTCAAACGCTTATTCCGATGATGCATGACGACGGCTTGAAAATTACGATTGCAAAATATTACACGCCGAACGGGCGCAGTATTGACGGCGAAGGAATTTTTCCTGATGTGGAAGTAAATTTGCCCGCGACGCCGCCTCATCAAATGTATGATTTGGAGCTTGACGCGGAGAGTGATCCGCAACTTGCGAAAGCGGAAGAACTTTTGAGACATCAAGTTGACGCGGGAAAAGTTTTATTCGACGACGACTTCTGGAAATCGACCTGAGTTGCCCCTTTTTTCTAAAGTGGGAACGCAAAACCCTCGCGGCGATTCGTGCCTTCGATTCATTCAAAATGATTTTTATGTATAGGATCAACTTTTCTTTGCTTGCCCAAAGAAAAGTTGCAAAAGAAAAGGCACCTCGCAGGGGCGTTTCCGGCAATGAAAACATCCTGTTTTCGTTGCCGGCGGGCGCACGTCCTGTGCGCCCGTGTCTTCTCCAACCGCTATAATTTTTTTCATTACTAATTGCTAGTTACTCATTGCCCTAAGTTGTCCGCAAGCCGCGTTGACATCCGCTCCCATTTCTTTTCGGACGGTCGCAGTTATGCCGTGAGTGTTCAGAAAGTGGAAAAATTTTTTCAAGGCAGAATTACTCGGCGGAATAAAATTTCTTTCGGCAACGGGATTAAAAGGAATCAGATTCACGTTGGCAAGTTGTCCGCTTAAAATTTTTGCGAGGCGTCGAGCGTGTTCTTCGGTATCGTTGACTCCGCCGAGCAAAATATATTCGTAAGTGACGCGCCGCCCCGTCGATTGCGCATAATCATCGGCGGCGGCAAGCAAACTTTTCAAACCAAAAGCAGAATTGACGGGCATCAGCGCGGAACGAAGTTTATCATCGGGCGCGTGCAATGAAATCGAAAGCGTGACGGGAAGTTTTTCGTCACGTAATTTTTTTATCGCGGGAACAACGCCGCAAGTCGAGATCGTAATTTTTCTGTAGCTCATGCCCAAACAATAATCTTCGTGCAAAAGTCTCAACATTTTTATCAGTGCGTCATAATTCATCAGCGGTTCGCCCGTGCCCATGATAACAATCGAATCAAGTTTCTCTCCTTCGCCGCGCAGAAATTCTTCCGCAAAAAAAATTTCGCCGAGCATTTCCGCCGCCGTCAAATTTCTTTCCAAACCTTTCAACGTCGACGCGCAAAATTTGCAACCCATTTGACAACCGACTTGGCTTGAAATGCAGACGCTGTTTCCGTAATCGTGTTTCATCAAAACAATTTCGACTGCCGCGCCGTCCACCAAGCCGAGAAGAAATTTTTTCGTCAAGCCGTCGGCGGAATTCAATCGCTTTAAAAGTTCGGCGGTTTTGATTTCGTAGCGCGAAGAAAATTCTGCCCGCAACGTTTTGGGCAGTTCATTCATTTCGTCAAAATTTTTTACGCCGTGTTTGTAAATCTGCGCGGCGATTTGTTTTGCTCTGAATTTCGGGAGCGGCGAAATTTCTTTTTCCAATTCGGCAAGCGTCAAGCCGAATAAATTTTTCTTGTTCAATCAATCCATCTCCGATAATTAAAATTTTCCAAGCAAGCACGACAAAAAATTGAATAAAACAGCGGCTGATGAAAGAACGGGCGCACATGGACGTGCGCCCGCCGGCAACTGAAACAGGATGTTTCATTGCC
>CALFJC010000033.1 GCA_937877655.1 uncultured Selenomonadales bacterium | reverse complement strand
TGTTTTCACGCTGGAGAAGGCGGGCAACTACACGCTTAACGGCATGAACGTCACGACGACTGCTGACAATGTTAAAGTCATGCTCAGCGATTACAAGACGGTAACTGTTGACGGCATAAGTTATACGCCGCTTGATGAAAATGTGACTTTGACAATCGACGAGACGGGCTCGACGGTCAGCGGCGGCAAAGTTTCTCTGCAAATGGACGGCTTCAGCCAAGTTTTTGGCGAAGACACGACCGACGGCTCCATTTCCTACGACTCAACGACAGGCAAATTTACAATCGCGCAGGGCACGAAGAGTTACATTAAAGACGGCAACTTCCCCGACCAATTTGTTGCGCAAGGCGATTTTGAAATCAGCGTTGTAAAAAATTCCGACGGCACATTTACTTTCACGACAGATGATGCGGCGGCTCTCGCTATCGAACGCAACGGCAACATCATCATGAGCACGACGATAACTCTTGACGGCTCAATCATTGCCGACCCTGCGAACAATCAAATTACCGTTCCGAAAGATACAACCGTCACGATGACGCCGGGCAACGGTAACATTTTGGAGATAAAAGCACTCGACGACGCGGGCGGCAAATTGTCTTTGGTTGACGGCGGCATTCGTTTTGCTCCCAATGAAAATGACGGCGCACTTGAATTAAATTTCGCCACTTTCGGTCGCAAAGTTCAACTCGACGTGACGGGCGCATTCACTTACAAAGGGCTCGGCGCACTTGCGCTCGAAGACGGCACAGAAGCCACTTTCACTTGGGAAGACGGAAATAGTCTCAAGCTTACGTCAAGCGGCTCGACAGGTTCAATCGGTATCGACCCGACAAAAGGTTTGAAAATCACCTCCGACGACGAAAATCTTTCAATGAAATTTACTTCCGCCGCCGGTTACACAACCGAAGTTTCAAGTCTCAAAGGTTCGCTGTGGTATAACGCCGGTAAAGTTATCCTGGACGAAAGCACAAAACTCACGGCGAAAGGTTCAATCGGCGGACAAGCTGTCGACGTGACTTTGGAAGCGATTGACGGCGACGGTTACTTGGCATTCGGCACGACGGGCATGACATACGGCGCGGACACGGGCGCATTGAAAATAACTTACACGCTCGGCGAGTTGGAAAGTACATTCACGGTAAACAGCGGCTCGGTATTTATCGGGCACAATATTTTCACAATCGCGGAGGGCACCGACCTTGCAACCGACCTGCAAGATTTTATTCCCGCGCTGAACTTCACGACTTCGGAGGCGGGCACTTACACAATCAACGGACAGACAATCACGACTTCCGCCGAAGGTTTGGCTTTGACGGCGACAGATGATCAAATGGTTTTCAAGACGAGCGACGACGTTGTGGAATATGAAGGGATGACTTTCGCGGGCAACGGCAATGTAAGTCTTAAAGCCGATAATGTCGTTTTGGGCGCGGGCGTCGAAGCGACAGGTTTTGGCGAAGGAAATTCTTTTGTTTTGGCAGAAGCGGGCAACGTCACGGCGGACGCAAAAATTTTCGAGCTGACGGAGCTTGATACTTCGATAAAAATTCCAATGGAAATCACGGTTACGGGCGCGCAGGACGGATTTATTTTCAGCCGCACTTTGACTAAGGAAAGCGAAGCATATCTTGACGACGCGCTAGACGATGAAAAATTCGAGAATTACACTTCGTCTTATATCGGGCAAGTTTTCAGCGAGAAATTTATTTCGGCGGGCGACAGCTCCTATCGAATCAGGACGGATGCAATCGGTTTGGAAGAAGTTATCGGCATTTCGGACGGCGCGACAATTACGGGCGGCGCGAGCCTTGCCGACGAGCCGACCTTGAGTTATTACAATCTCGTAACCGACACCGAAGGCTCCTTTACAATCGGAGAAAAAACTTACAACGTCAGCGGCGATTCTTCCGTTGCGATTCGGGCGCGTTTTGAAGCTGATAAGGCACCATACGCGAGCTATTTTGACAGCTTGAACGGCACGGTAAGCGGCGACTTCACGGGTGGCGAATTTTCAATCAACGGCAGTTCGGGAATTACTGTTCTTGAAGATACAGATGTTTCGATTGCCGCGGACGAAAACGGCTTTGAAATTTTCGGGCTCGACGCGAACGCAAGCTTGAAAGTTTCGGCAACAGATACTTATCTCGTCAACAGCACGACCATTAACGCCAATGCGGGAGATTATATCGTCGGGCTTGACGAAAACTCCGCTTACCTCATGGGCACGAACAGTAGCACGATCATAACGGGCACCGAGTCTGATGATTTTATAAGCAACAGCGGCGCAAGCGTCACGATAAACGCGGGAGCAGGTAACGATTCCATTTCCAACAGCGGAGAAAATGTTTTGTTCCAATACGCGGCGGGCGACGGCGAAGATTCGATTGCCGGCTTTGATGCAACTTCGACGCTTTCAATTTCGGGCAGCGAATATTCCACAGCAACAAGCGGCAACGATTTAATTGTTACTGTCGGCGAAAGCAAAATCACTTTGATAGACGCGGCAAGCTTGACATCAGCCAACATTGAAACCGATTACCAAAATCCTCTTGTGACTCTCGCTGAAATGGTTTTGAAACGCACGGAGGCAGGTTATCCGGCAATGGCGGCGGCGGTCTTCGACCCGGAGGGCAACTATGGCGACGAGCCGACCAATTACTCCGATAAAGAAGATTGGAATATCACTTCTGCGGACAACTTGAAACTTCACGCCGTCCACTACACGCCCGAAAATTCCAATGACAAATGGGTTGTGCTGATTCACGGCTACGGAAACCATCACAACGCCATGTATATTTACGCAGGGGCTTATCTTGCCAACGGCTACAATGTCTTGATGATTGACCAACGCGCCGCCGGCGAATCCGAAGGTACATGGTTGACAATGGGCGCGGCGGAAAGTGCAGACGTTGCGCTTTGGACGCAGGAAATTGCTCGCAGAAATTCAAATGCCAAGATAACTTTGCACGGTGTCTCAATGGGTGCGGCAACCGCAATGCTCGCCGCCGCCCGCTCTGACGCTACAAACGTCACGTCGCTCGTCGAGGATTGCGGCTACAGCGATATTATGGAAACTTTTAGTGAAATTATAACCAACACTCCTCAACTCGGCATATCGCCGGAAGTTATACCGTATCTGGATCCTGTCGTTGCAGGTTTGACGGGTCACTATCTGCACGAAGCCGCTCCGATTGGCTCAATCTCTTCCGTAACAATGCCCTCGATATTTATCACGGGCGACGCAGATACTGTTGTTCCCTTGAGTATGCTCACAAGCCTTTACGACGCGTCGGGCGCGGAGGTTAAAGAAACCTATATCGTCGAGGGCTCGAAACACGCCTTAGCTGCTTTCGACGATTCCATTGGCTATAATAATGCCGTGTTCAGATTTGTTGCCGAAGCGGACGGCGAAGGTTGGAGCACCGAAAACACAACCGACGGAATTTCTCTGCGCGGAACAAAATACGACGATACCATTTCCAACAGCGGCATGAGTGTCACGATTGACGCGGGCGACGGAAACGATTATATCGAAAACAACGTTGACAGCTCGGTTACTGCGGCAAAATTTGGCAATTCAATCAATGCGGGCGAAGGCAACGACACAATTTATAATCATCACAGCTACAATCCGACTTTGCTCGGCGGCGCGGGCGATGATTCAATCGTTGTCAGTCGCGGACATTTGACTTACATTGACGGCGGCGAAGGCAACGATACGATTCTTGGAGTTTTGGCAAATAATTCCGACAGCAATTGGAGAATGGGCGGTCACGCGACAATTCTTGGCGGCGACGGCGACGATTATATCAATCCCGGCTACACAAATGATTCTTCAATCGACGGCGGCGAAGGTAACGATACCATTATCACGAACGGTGCAAGCTCCACAATCAACGGCGGCGCGGGCAGCAATCTTATCAGCATTACAGCTGAAGAAGAAGGCACAACCGGACAATTCATCGTCCTCAACGGTCAAACGACTGTCGAAGGATTCAAGACAGGTTTTGGCGCGGGAACAGATACAGTATTTATAGAAGGCGAATCTCCCGCCGTTGACTTCAAAGACGAAGGCTTGACGCTTTACTATGACGACGACAACACAAAATCTTTGACGTTCGCGGAACTTTCCAAAACCGATAAATTAAATCTCTACTACGAGGCAAGCCTAAAAACTGTCGCGGAAGTTTTCATTGCCGATGATGAATGGTATTCCGTCACCGAAAATGATCTGTCCGTCAGAGATGACAGCGAATTGTGGTTTGTCGGCGCGACTGCCAAGATGAATCACGGTATCGACTTCGGCGGCATTTCCTCCGCACTCGACATCACACTCAACACCGACTACGAGGCGGACATTGACAGTTTCAGAA
Source organism: uncultured Selenomonadales bacterium (assembly GCA_937877655.1). GTDB lineage: Bacteria > Bacillota > Negativicutes > Selenomonadales > Selenomonadaceae > Quinella. The sequence continues at coordinate 1,313 of CALFJC010000033.1, read as the reverse complement.
TTAACAACATTCACTCGATAAAAGGCGGCGCGGGCTTAACGACAATCACGGGCTCCGACAAAGCCGACACGATTATTGCGGGCGCGGGCTCCACAACGATTAACGCGGGCGCGGGCGAAAATTTAGTTAATCTTGAAGACGCTGAAAGTGCGCTCGTTTACCTCGCGGGCAATACAACCCTCGAAGGATTCAAGACGGGCTTTGGCGAAGGCACCGACACTATTTATATCGATGGCGACCCTGCGGGCGTTTATTTCAAAGATGGCGTATTGGCTTTCGGCAACAGCACCGACAGCTTGACGCTCAGCGACGTGACGACGACCGCGAAAGTCAACATATACCACAAGAGAAGAGAAGTCTTGAATAAGGGCGTCTTCATAGCTGCAGGTGATTGGTATAAAGTCGAAGACTCCGATTTGACTGTAAACGCGGGCGAAGAAGTTTACTTCGTGGGCACCGCCGCCGACCCCAAAGCAGGCGTCGACTTCAGCGACATTTCTTCCGCCCTCAACGTCACGATGAATACCGCCTACATAGACAGCGAAGACTATGTGCCCGGCACGACAATGTGGGTCAACGGTGTTTATTCGCTCAAAGGCGGCGCGGGCTTAACGACAATCACGGGCTCCGACTTAAGCGATACGATTATTGCGGGCGCGGGCTCAACGACGATTAACGCGGGCGAAGGCGACGATTATATCAGCCTCGATTTTGCGCCGGCTCTTGTAAATTATTCTTCGGGCGACGGCAACGATTCCATTTTCGGCTTTAACACCAACTCGACACTTGATCTTTCGGGCGAAAAATTTTCTTCGATAAAAAGCGGCGACGATCTGATTTTGTCTGTCGGCGAAGAAAAAATCTCTCTGAAAGGCGCGGCAAATTTGGTCACGTTAAACATTATCGGAGAGTTCTCTGCAGAAAAAGAAATTTCCGATATAACGAACGGCTACGTGGCGGAGAATTATTACGATTACGGCACGGAAATAACAGACGCGGAAGAAGTTGCAACGTTGCTTGAATCCAAAAACTTGGACGGCGATATGGCACTGCTCCTTGAAAATGAATCTGCCGACTTCCGCAAATACGACGGAGCCAAGAGCGTTACACTCACGGGCGGCAGAAATCAAGACGTTATCTTCAACAAAGCAGGTTCCAATACCGCAGTTGTCGACGCAGACGCGCTCGGCAAGAAAAATATTTCACTCGGCGGCGGCGGAGATTTGGTCTTTGTCGAAGAAACGGGCGCGAAAGTCAGCATAACGGCCGGCAAAGGCAACGATACAATCATAAGCTCCGGCGAAAATGTTTTT
>CALFJC010000032.1 GCA_937877655.1 uncultured Selenomonadales bacterium | reverse complement strand
AGCATAATTAAAGGCGTGAGTGACTGTTTCGGGGTGAAAGGCAGGTTTGGCAAAAGAATCTTCCGCCGGAACAGTCCGCGCTCCGCCGATTAATAGATATTTCTCGCCGTATTCCTTGCGAAATGCATTGTCGAAACGGAAATCGTTGCCGTCGCCATGAGCATTTGCCCACCGCCGCACTTCACAATCAATAATTTTCGCGCCGTCTGCCGTGTAGATGACTGCCGCGCCCGTTATCTCATACTTCCTGCCCATTTTTCAATTCCTCATATGAAAAAATTTCCCCGCCGCGTTCAACGGCAATTTCAGCGTTGCCGATTTCTTTAAATCTTTCGATTGCCACATCTATAAATTTCGGCAATAATTCTACGCCGTAACAAGTTCTTCCGAGTTTCTCTGCCGCTATCAGCGTCGACGCCGAGCCTAAAAACCCGTCAAGAATTTTATCGCCGCGCTTGCTTGAGAGTTGCATTAAATGACTTATCAGCGGAACAGGTTTTGACGACGGGTGCCCGTAACCGTCTGTCGCCGAATTTTTTATTCTGTCGAACTCCAAAACCGTCGATTGAGCGTGGTCGCCAAACCAACGATGAATGCCATCTTTCAAACGCCCGAAAATTATCGGCTCGTGTCTGAAATGAAAATCGCCGCGTCCGAGGACAAGCGAATCTTTCACCCAAACCAAGCCCGCCATCAACTTAAAATATTTTTCAAAGGCTTCGTGAAAAATTCGCGCTTTTGTCGACGCGTAAAAAATATAAATGCTGGCGTCGTTCATCATTGCTTGCGAGAAATTTTTAAACGACGCGTCTAAGAATTTCAGCGCGTCGGCTTCGTTCAAATCGTCGTTCAAAATTTTTCCCGAAGAATTTTCGACGTTGACGAAATAAGGAGGATCGCTGATTATTAGTTGAATTTTTTCGCCGCCCAAAAGTTTTTCGTAAGTTTCGGGCTTAGTGACATCGCCACAGAAGATTTTATGCCGACCAAGTCTCCAAACATCGCCGAGTTTGGCAAATGCAGGTTTTTCGAGTTCGGTTGTAACGTCGAAATTATCTTCCGGCACAGGTTCCGAGAATTTAAATTCTTCAAAGCCGGTCAACGAAATATCGAAGTCGAATTCTTTCAGCGCGTCCAATTCGATTTTCAAAAGTTCTTCGTCCCAACTTGCCAATTCTGCAAGGCGATTATCGGCGAGGATGTAAGCTTTTTTTTGTGCGTCGGTTAAATGTTCGACGAACACGCAAGGCAATTTTTCTAAGCCTTCGGCTTTAGCCGCTTCAAGCCGCCCGTGTCCCGCGATTACTCCAAAATTTTTATCGACGAGCAAAGGATTAACAAATCCAAATTCGCGCAACGACGATCTTAATTTTTTTATTTGCTCCGCCGAATGTCGGCGGGCGTTGTTTGCATACGGGATTAATTTTTCCGTCTCGATTAATTCAAATTTTTGCGTTGTGTTCATGGCTTCCTCCGTTGAAAAAAGCCCGCCGCTTAGACGAGCTTTTTTCTCCGAACAAAATTTCACTCTGAATATTACCACAGAACATTACCCAACTGCAACTCAACCCGAACTGCACATCAACTGTACTTTTTCAGAATTTTATTTCGCGCTTCAGCATGAACGCGATAAACTCTGGTATCCGACAAATTTTTTTCGAAAGAAATATCGCGAAAACGCATGCAGGCTACGTAGCGAAGAATTAAAATTTCTTGTTCTTGTGATGTTAAATCACTCGAACGAATTTTATCTGCCAATGCGATTGCTTTTTCCGCCATTGTTTTTTGCAGTGTAAGCAATTCACGGTCGCCTTCGGCTATTTTCAGCGCGATTTTTTCTACTCGTGATTCAAAATTTTGAGAGTGCGGCAAGCCATCTATTATCGGAACTAAATTTTCTGCCGTTCGTCTTAACGCGGCGAGATATTTTTCTGCCGAATCAACTTTAATTTTCAGTTCGTGAACGATATTTAATTCTTGCTCCGTCATGCCATTTAGCCCTTTTTGCCGATTATATCACATTAGAGAACGATTTTTTCTTTGAATCCCCTGCCCGCTTTGAAGGCGGGGCGTTTTGTCGCGAGAGCAATAACCTTTTCGCCCGTGCGAGGATTGCGATATTCTCTTTCCGCACAATCCTTGACGTAGAACGTGCCAAAGCCCGTCAAGATAACTTTATTGCCTTGCGACAATTCGGTTTCGATTGTTTCAAGCGCGGCATTGAGAACTTTACCGACAACCGCTTGTGTCGCTCCTGTTGCTTTGCTGACTTCGTGAATCAATTCTGTTTTTGTCATTTTAAATCCTCCTAATTTCAAGTGGCTCGTCGAAATACTTTACAGTCCAGCCGTGAATCCAATTTTTATTTGCTGAAAGATAGTAGAGAATCCCAGCTGTCGAATAAGTGAGTTCTGCGGCGAGGAAACGAGCACAGGCGGCTTTGGTATCGAAGAAAAATCTTCGGTTGCCTTTTGAAACGGAAAGCGGTTTTGGCGTCTGCGCCGACTTGCTCGGAGTTATACCGAAAACTTCCCATTTCAACATTGTTATTGATATGGCGTATCCTTTGCCGCCATAAGCGAGATGAACCACATTGCCGCCGTCTGTTGTCTTTAAAACTCTTTTTGTCTTTGCGTTGCGAACCTTACCGTTGCGATTCATTTCGTATTTATTGCCCGTCGAAGGAATAGGATAAAACTTCACAGTCTCGACAGCCGCAAGTGCCTGTTCCCTAATGGTTTTCAAAAGAAATGTTCTCGTCTTGCCGTCCACCCTAACGCATACAGTAAGATTTTTACTCGGCGTAAGAATTCTGCCGGTCTTTTTATTGCGGACGACGAGGCGGGAATTAATTTCATAATTGGGCGCGGCAGGTATTGTAAGGAAATTTTCAATCATGGTGTCCTCCGAAATAGTGATAAAAAAGCTGAAAGAATTCGTGCGGCGATTCGGACGCCTTCACAATGTTTTTGAAGAGGTTGAAAGAATTTTTAATCGTGTGAACGAAAGACACGCGTTGGCGAAATTTAATGCCGCATTCTTTGCAACAATATTTTTCTCTCCGAGAGATGGAGAAAAGCTCTGCGCCGCAGTTCAAACAAAACTTTTTCATAAATGTTTAACGCGTTCGCGCTCCTCCGCCTGCTTTGAACTGTTCCAAGTTTTCAAATCGCCTGTGAGATACACATTTTCTGTGGACTGTTCCTTACCCGTTTCATGGTTGCTGTGTCCAGTCTCTGCATTCAGATATATAACGTCATAATCAAAAATACGGCGGCGGCGAAGATAAAACTTATCCGAGAAAGATTTTTCTTTTTTATGTGGGTAAATCGTCGCGAGATACTTTGCGGCTCGACGAGCGAACGGAAAATCAATTTCCTTGCCGTCTCTGATTAGGCGAACAGGATTTATATGTCCTTTATTGCCTTTAGCCAGATTAGCCAACAACTGATCCAAAAATACGCCGCTATAATCTTTATTTTTACTTTGCTCCGAGCGAGTGACATAACGCAAATTTGTCCAATGGTTATTTAAGCTGTTGCGGTCGATATGATCTGTTTCAAGTCCCTCTGGTTTTTCGCCCAACCAGCATTCAGCTACTACATTATGGAGGAAAACCTTGCGGATTTTGCCGCCGATATTTATTTGCGTACACCAATATTCGGTTTTGCTATTATGGCTTTTCTTAAAGCATTTAAGATAACGTTTTGAACGCGCATTTCTAATCTTAGTGCCGTCCCCGTTGACTTCGTACAAGAATTTTAATGACGGAATTTTTCTGAACTCAAGATTTGAATTACTCATCCCTTGATACCTCCAAAGTTATGTTTTTACTTCTGATAGCTGACGCTGTCCGACTTTGGAAACCCGCATTAGCGGTTTACAGCATTTACAGGTATCCTACTTGGCTCCGGTGATCCTCCTGATACGTTCAAAAGGAAGATTCTTTTTCGACCAAAAAATTTCAACCATGTTGTTATCTTCAAGCGAGACCATGATAGAATCGACTTCGCCGACACGCGTCGTGACGTATTCGACGTAATTTCTAAGCTCGTCTCTGCCGGGATTAAAGCCGCTTGCGCGAATGTTGACGCCGTTAATCATCATGGCAATACTCCTTTTTCATTTGAGCGAGGATGGCGCGGCGTTTTTTAACGTCTTTGCTCTGTGACATGTCGGCAAGGAACTTATCAAGGCGGTCGTAGGACACGGAATATTTATAGGCGTGTTCGCCTTGAGCGTTAAGCCAGCGCATAAGCGTTTGGCGAATTTCTTCATACTTTGCAATGATTCTGTCGACCTCGTCGTAGGAAATATCGTCAAGCTGTTGCAAGTCTTTCATGCTAAATTTCTCAACATCCATTTTTAATATCCTCCACAATAACAGGTAATTTATCTTTGAAGACGGCAAGAATAGAATTGGCGATTGTCCGCATTTGCGGGTGAGCGTGTTTTGAAGTACGGAGTTTCAAAATATGCCGCCACTCGCGAAGGTTAGCGGTCATATACAGTTCCGACTTCAAACAGAGCGGCAGTATATCGCGAGCGTGTTCGGGTGGGACGCCGCCCGAATTAACAGCGTATTTATAAAGTTTTTCAAGCCTTTTTAATGCGTTTTTGAAATCGGTAACGTGTTGTAAGGCAACTTCCGCATCAGATATGACTTTTAGCTCGTCGTATTTGACGTAGCGTGTTGATTCGACGGAGAAACTTGCCAAGCGGTGACGGACTAATTCATTTTGAATGGCGCGGTCGCAGATGATGTGGAAAGTCAAGGATACATGTTCGAGAACGCTTTCATGCCCGCGCTTAATCAGCATACGGACAAAATCTTCAGGATTGCCTTTAGGTTCCGATTGATAGCAGACGCGTCCGCAACGTTCAATCTTTTTGTAAACGTCATTGGCGTTGACTTCGTCAATCAATTCAACGCTTGGTTTAATGATTTTCATGTTGGCTCCTCCTTCTTCAATACAGAATTGTGAACTAAAATTTGAATTTGCCCGCGAGTGAACTTGGACGGCTCGTAGCTGAGTGTGAATTCTTCGCCGTTGGTTTTGGTTGACTCGCCCCACGACCAGTGGAAAGTTTTTTTCGGCAAAATGACGGTATCGCCCATGTAGACTTCCTGCCCTTTTTTATCTTCCCCAATATATTCGTCGAGTTCAATTTTCAGTGAAAAGTTTTGGCTTTCAATTTTAAGATTTCTGCGTTCAACCTTTCCAAAATAAAGATTGCCGGTAGAATCTCTGCCACGAAATTTCATTTAAACTCCTCCAGTGTGATAATAAGTTTAGGCTCGCCTTTGAACAGTCGGACGTGCCCTTCGATAATTTGCTTATCGTCAAGGTAGCAAATGCCGTTGAGAGCGTCTGAGACGGCTTTAGCGTGATTATCCCAATCGCCGAAGGTTAATGCGGTCGGGATTATTTTTTTGTAGACTTCGATAAAGATTTTAATCGCGCCTTCGAGCGGCGGTTGACCTGCCATTGCCTTTAACGCGAAATAACCGAGCTCGCGTTTGAACTCGGTATATCTCGCGTCATTGAATCTACGCTTGCCACTCTGCATAACCCGCTTGAAAGGTACGGGCTCTATCGGCGCATTGATTTTAATCGTCACTGTGTCCGACGATTTCAAAATAATAACCGTCTTTCAAAGGTCTGCGCGCACCGTATCTCACTGATGAAAGTGTTCCGCGTTCAAAAATGACTTTTTCCTCTGAAAGGGTTCTGCCTCGCTTGTTCACATAGCGTTTCACGACGTCGCCTTCAAAAATTTCTCTGCCGTGTTTGTCGTAAATCCCGCTCCCGAGTTCGCAGTCAAGCTCTTTGATTTCGCCATTGATTCTGACTTTGTGCTTCATAATCAATATGCCTCCCGTGTTAAGTTGCTGAATTTCTGATATTCCTTTTCAAACTTCACGTGGATTGAGCCTGTCGCGCCGTTCCGATTCTTCGCGATTATCAGTTCCGCTATGTTTTCGTTATCTGAATCATCACGATTATAATACTCGTCACGGTAAAGAAACATGACAACGTCCGCATCTTGTTCGATTGAACCGCTCTCGCGAAGGTCGGAAAGTTGCGGGCGTTTATCGGCTCGCATTTCTACGCCACGTGACAGTTGCGACAATGCCAAAATCGGGATGTCCAATTCTTTCGCCAATGCCTTTAGCCCGCGTGATATTTCCGAGACTTCCTGAACGCGATTATCTCTGTAATTCCCATTGCCTTTCATCAGCTGAATATAATCGATAACGATCAAACCGAGACCGTATTTGTGTTTGTGTTGACGGGCGCGCATTCTTATCTCCGATAATCTTAAATTGCCGGTATCGTCTATCTTCAATTTCCGCTCTGCCAATTCCTCAACGGCATCCATCAAACGTGCTTGCTCGTTGGCATTGAATACGCCGCGTTGGATCAGTGACATTTTTATTTTCCCTTCAGCACTCAACAAGCGGTCGCCTAATTGCGTTGCGCCCATTTCAAGCGAGAAAATCAACGTCGGTACCTGTCGCGCCGCCGCAACCGCGATATTAAGCGCGAGAGCCGTTTTACCCATTGCAGGACGCGCCGCCAATATCAGCAAGTCCGTTTTCTGCAAGCCGAGCAGTTTTGAATCCAAGTCAAGCAAGCCTGTTGAAGTGCCCGTTACATTTCCTCTGACGTTTCCGCGTGCTTGAATCCTTTCAAATGTTTTCATCAAGACAGCCGAAATATCTTCCACTTCATTAATTTCTTTTTCGGTAATTTCACTTAATCGCTTGTCAACGTCGCCTATTGTATCGATAACTTCAACTGTATGATCGCGGGCTTTCTCCGCCAATTCCATACTGAGTTCAATCAATTTACGGCGGCGTGAACTGTCAAGGATTATGTGTGCATAAGCTTCGACGCGGCTTGTCGTGAATTCATAATCAAGAATCGAGAACAAATAACGGCGGTCAACCTTTTTCAATTCGTCGGTACGTCTAAGTTCATCCTCCACAAGCAAAATGTCCGGTATCTTTCCGCTGTCGTAAAGCCGCAATATGGCGCGGTAAATGATTTTGTGTTCTTCGCGATAAAGTTCTTCGGGCTTTACAATCTCGGCGGCTATCGGAATAACTTTTCCTTCCTTAAGCATTAACGCGCTGAGAAATTTCTTTTCAACCTCTATCGATTCGGGCAGATAATGCTCTTTCAAATAATCATCTTTCATAGCCTTATCCTCAATAAAAAGCGGGGGAGTGACGGCGATTTACCAAAATTGAAAGGAGGGTTTTCACCTCTCTTTATTTTTTTGCCGCCACTCTCTCCGCGTTATTCGCTAATCGTCGTCGCCCAAAACGTAAATCACTGCCATTAAGACGTTAAGCAAAACCGTTAAGCCGTGCATTTCGGGCGGTAAATCTGTCGTCGTTATCGTCAAAACGGTAAGGAAGAAACATGCCGCTATCATTACTTTCAGCGAAAATTTTTCCTCGCCGCAGAGTTCCCAAAACTTTTTCAGCAAACGCATTTCTCCACCTCAATCCTCAAACTTAATCGTGAACTTGTCGGGCAGGATTTGAACTCTGAGCCCGTCTATAACTTCGCCTGTCGCTTTGAAAGTGACATTGTCGCCGTTAATTACGAGTTGCGTTTTGAAATTCGACCAGTCGGCGTATTGCTCCGTTTTCGTTTTCAGATATTCGGGCGCGTTCGCCTTTACGAATTCAATCAGCTGTTCGTTCGAGCCGTTGATCTCTTTTTCGTCGAAGAAAAATTTTGGTGCCTGTTTTCTAAGAGACAAGGTACCGCTCGGCAGATTGATACTGCGTTTTTTGTCCGTAACATTCGCCATTGCATAGCGGCGGAGTTTTTCCGTCCAGTAAGCGATTGTCTCGCGGGTTTCGGCGGTTGCCTGTTCGCAAATTTTCTTCGCTCTGTCGATTTTCGCTTGATAACGCGCTATCATTTCATCGCGTTGCGCTTCCATCGCTTTTATCTCGGCTTCGTGGTCGGCGAGTTTTTCAAGTATCTCGTCAACCTCGACCGGCGTAAGTTCATCTGTTATCATGATAAAATTCCCTCGCACAATTCGTCATAATCCCAAAAGCGCGGCTTGCCAATCTCGACAATCCCAAAAAGGATTTGGAGAGCCTTGCCGCATATCCAGCGGCGACCGCGCACGTCCGTGAAGATTAGGAACGTTCGCATTGCGTTATTTCCTCCGAAACAACTTCGCCTGTTTCAACGTCGATTATCGAAGTGCCGCCGGCAACGTAGAGCCCGTCGCGACTTTGTACACTGCCGCCGTTATCGACGTATGTAAACGAATTTTTATCGACTACGCTTTGGTCGGCTTGAATCACATTCGCCATTTCCGTTGAAAGAACGCCCCAATTATTCAAGAGCTTTTTCAAAACGGTTTTGCTCGCCATTGCGTCAAAGTTTGTTGACCAGGGCGAAGTCTTACGATTATTCGATTTATCGTAGCCGTAGCTTTGCGAATATTTCAGCGCGTGTGCTTCAAGCTCTTCTATCGACATGTACAAATATTTTTCGCAACCGTTAATGAGGCGGAAATACGCGATATAGCCGACGACTTTATCTGAAATTCTTTCGCCGCGTTCAGGCTCGCCTGTGAAAGGATTAAAGCCCGACAATTCGCCTTCAAAGATTTTGCCGGCGTGAATTCTGACGTATTGCCCCGTGCGGTGCGCAAGCTGTACAAAACCTTTCCAGCCGACTTGAAACGTTGCCTTGCCTCTGAAAGGTACAATATAAGCTTGTCCGAGTGTCGGTGTTATCGACAATCCCGTTGTTGCCGCCAAACCCGCCGCGCCAATTACCGAGCGAGGATCGCACTTTTGCAGTTGCTCACTCGAATTGCAGATATTCAGCACTGCCGACATGAACGCGTTCGCCTTTTTCCCCAGCAAGTCTTGAAAACGTTTCTGCACTGTCGGATTGTCCAACCAACCTTTAACCGTTGTCGGCAAATTCATGTTCGCCATTATCAGCACGTCCTTTCAATCAGCGGAAGGATGCAATTTTCTTTCAGCATGTGATACAAACCGAGCCTGCCTTTTTGCGTCCAATAAGTGTGAACTCTGCAATGGATTTGCGCGTCCGAGCCCACATATTTATGCGTTTTCGTCTGTGTCCAACCTTGCGCCGCATATTTCTGATAAGGCAACCACGTCCCGCTTTGTTTGAACTGAATAGCAAACTCATGCAAAAGCTTGTTGAACTTCTTCGCGCTGTAGCCATAATCTTTTGCGATAATGCTTGTCGTAACTAATTCGGTGCATTGCAGAATCACGTTGCAATAATCTACGAGCGGCTGAGTTTCGATAATTTGAGTTTCCAAAACGCGAACTTTCGCGGTCGCCGCCTCCAATGCGTCAGCTACTTGACGAAGGAATTCCGGACTTATCGTTGCTTGCGGGTTAATGTACATGCCCGTTTTGCGAATGCTCGGCAGAATCTCATTGGCAACCTTCAACTGAAAGGTTTTAGCCGTCGCGCTGTTCGCTTTCATTGCGAGCAGGTAGAAAATATTTTCGGGGATGAAGTCTCCCGCTTTGACGGGCGGATAGCCATATTCGGCGAGATAACCGTTAATGCGTTCCCAGCGAACAGATTCATAAATCTTTCGACCACTTATGGGCGAAACTTTTTCTTCGGTTTTGACGAAGCCGAGCCCGCGAGCAACATCCTCAATGTTGAGAAAGACTGTGCCCGCCTCGTCCACGTAGCCGTGAACATTTTCTATCGTGATTATATCTTTACTCATGATTTTTCTCCTTAAAAAGTTCCACGTAGTAATAGCCTGCCTTGTCTTGCGCGGCTTTGAGTTTCAGCTGAAGAACTTTTCTCTCGTCCTCAAGGTTTTTAAGTTCCTCTGCGGCTTCAAGCGCAATCTTGTCGAGAAAAGCTTCAATCGCCTCTGTTGTTTTGTGAAATCGGCGGACGTATCCGCAATGTGAAAATCTTTGGTTAGCTTGCTCAATCAAGAGTTTGTTGTAGTCAAGCTGAGCATCAAGATAGCGAGTTTCGGGCGTTCTGTTATTGCATTTAAACAACATGCCCTGTCGCCTCCTTAAATTTTCCTTGACGCCGCCGCCGTCCCCGTGATACAATCTGCGCGCATTTATATTGATCGTATCACGGAGAGGTAGCGGCTACTCGTTAGCCGTTATTTCTTTTTACGCGGTTGTTGCCGAGCCGAAGTCGCCTTCATTAATATCGCTGTCTTCGCGGATTGCCTTCAAAACCAAGTCGGATACCAGAAGCCACATGTCGGTTGACAAGAAGAAAAGCTCTTTGCCTTGTTCTTCCTGTTTATCCAATGCCGCCGTCGCCATTTTCAAGTAGCTGTACGGCACGTTCGCTTTTACCATCTTGCAGATGAGCGTTTTCGTCTCTTCGATGGTTTTCTTTTGTTCAGCCTCAAGGGCGTCAACCTTTTGTTCGAGCATTTCTGCCGTTTCAACTGCTTTGATTGTCAACATGATAATTTCTCCTTTCATTTCGAGCCCAAGTCTGCCAAAAATTTTTTCACGCGAGACTGGGCGTCAACGTCGAGCGACCGCCGACTTTCGCACGTGCCGCTCTTTTCTTTTTCTTTTTCGCCGGAAACTTTTTCTTTTTCTTTTCCTCCACACCCCGGGGTTTCTAAAACATTCGAGTTTGGTGAAGGAGTAGCTGTTTCAAGTTCTTCCTTTACCCCGGGGTTTTGGGCGACCTTAATGTTTTTACTTGACGCAAGACTTTGCTTTTTCGCCTTTCCCCCGCAAGGGGGGTTTGGGGGGTTTTCTTCTCGTCTTCCGTCTTTGCGGTTAGAGGGTATACTTAATAAAGACTTACGTTGCCCCGCGTCTTCGGGGGTGTCTGCAGAGCTATCTGCAGGGGTGTCGTCGGGGTAAAATTTTATAAGCCTGTATTCTGTGGGTAAATTTCCCTTACCGCTTTTGAAGTCGATGAAGCCTTTAGCTTTCAAGCGTTGTTTTCCGCGCCTTACCACTTCGATAGAGGCGGGCTTGCCGTCTGTATCGCGCAAGTTCATTAAATCTTTGAGCTCTGCGTCTCGAATGCGGAGTGTTTCCGTCCAGTGAGCCTCGTTGAATTTCCAGAGGATATGCAGGTAAAGTAGTTGGTCACTGCCGCTGAGTTCCCGTTCAAGAGCGAGCCGAAAGAAATAATTCAACTGCGATAGCGGTTTAAACAAACTTGTCATCTCCTTCCTATATTAAGTTTTAGAATGATCGCGCTCGTCCTTGAGCAAAATTCCTTGTAAGAGAGTTACTAACGGCTCCGCTATCCTCCTTATTGTAAAAGTCTTATACTTCGCGCTTAGCCGAAACCTCCGCGCTCTTATCACTGATTCTTCGCTGGTCGGCTTGCGTTTTCTGAGCTTTTCAAGGCTCAACTCAACCTTCCGCCGCGTCCTTGCTCGGAAGGCTGACTTCGGTCTTGAAAAATTTTTCTTTTCAAACAGCCTTTTTGCTGTTATAATTCCTATCAAAGATTTAACGCCACAATTTGTCTTATTATATAAGCCGTATTGTGGCTCGTCAAGTTAATTTCTGTCTTGAGGCGGTGTGAATTATGGCTACATTTCAAGAACGATTAAGAGCGTTAAGAACAGGCAGAAATATTATGGCAAAAACTATGGCTGACAATTTAGGTATCAGTTACCGCAATTATCAACGTTATGAACGTGGGGAAATGGACACGCCATCTTCAAAGCTCCTTACAATCGCCGACTTCTTTAACGTCTCGCTTGATTATCTGGTTGGGCGTTCGGATAATCCGCAGAGACTGTGAACTTTTTCTTGCGCCGTCGCCTCTGCCGTGATAGAATTCCTGTGCACTTAATATATCGGAATTCTATCGTCGGCTTCGGTCGGCGTTTTTCTTTTACAAGCTGAGACTTGCCGTTTTCGTGACTTCTTGAAAGCGATGTTCGTAGAGAAACTTTTGGACAGAAACTTCGGGCTCGAAGGTGGTCACGGCTTCAAACAACCTTTGCATTCTGTTGATCCAAAATTGCTTCGCTTGATTTTCAAGGAATTCAATTTCGGCTTGGTCTTCCTCGTCGTCGTGCAAGTCAAGATGATAAATCATATTTAAGCAACCTCCTTTTTGTTCAAGGCATTTCGGCAGATATTGTAAAGTTCAATTTCATTAAGAGCCGCAGGAATATTTTTATCGCGGCAAGATTCTTGAATTTTTTCAAGAGCAATTTTCATGGCGCGGAAGAGACTGTCGGAAATATTTTCGGGCTTCGGCGGCACTTCAACGGCGGGAGACTCGGAAGGTGATTCGGGAACAACCGCGCCGCGCAACTTCATGATTTTGAAGAAAACCTCTTCGTCACAGAAATTCTTTTTCGACTTCCAAAGAGCATCGGGATAATCGGATTTATTGCGATAGAAAAATTTTCCGTCAGCCGTGAGCCCCGCGCCGTATTTGACGGAAAAGACTTCGACGAACCGCCCCGCCTTGTCGAGAGTAACAACCTCGTCGCCGAACCGATATTCATAAATGTTAGGATCGGAGAGTTTTGTGCGCGGAACCAGATTATTATCGTTGAAAGGATTAACGGTTTTTTCGCTAGCCGCTACGACTTTTTCAGCTTCTTCAAGCTTAATACGCGCAAGGAATTCTTTATCCCGCGCCGCCCGGACAGCCTCCTGCGCTTTATCAAGAGCAATATTGGCGGCGGCAAGTTCAGCGACAGCGTTATCATAAGCGGCTTTAAGTTCAGCGAGTTTAGTTTTGAAGTCGACGGCGGGAACAACGGCGCAAACCTTTTCAGCATCGGCGGACTCAACTAAAGCCTCGTAGTTGACGGCGTAATCTTCGACGGGAAGATAATCGAGAGGATCCCCGAGCCACTCAAGCAGAATCGGCTTCCCGAAATTGCTTGAATCGGCGGCGAGAAAAACCGGCACGTCATCAGCGTCAATGACTTGACCGAAGTCGCTATAATCGGGAGTGAATTCACCGAGTTTGAAGTCAACGGTAATATCGCGGAAGAGATTGAAGAAGCGAACGACTTCAAGCTTGCCGTCAACGACGATTTCAATCAGCCCGAAACTGTCTTGTTCGCCGTTTTGTTTGAAGGCGTCGAAGTGGCGATATTCGATGTCGGCGTTGTTATCGCGAGTAGTACCGACGTAAACGAAGGTATCATTGCGATAGTTAAGGCGGCGAATCAGTTCAACGGTCTCTTTCACAGTTGCGAAAGTGGTTTCGATAGTTTTCATTGCAGGAACCTCCTTATTGTTATCGGCAACGGCATTGCACTTTTTGAAGTTATCGAGCAGAGAGTCAAAAGTTTTTCTGGTACCTTGTTCAATGTAAGTGGCGATATAAAGCTGTTCCGCTTGACCGACAGTGAGTTTATAGGACTCCATGTAATATTCGACAACGTTTTTAATCTTGCTATAGGACTTTTTGATGTGGTCTTCGGCTTCGCGCTGGTTGATATAATCTTCAAGAGCTTTATCGTTGCAGGAAAAATAACAGCCGGCAACATGCTCGAAGATTATGACAGAACAGTTGTCGCCGTAGAATGTGATTGATTGCGCGCCGTCAGCGTAATTACGGCTACTTTTGCATTTTTTACAAATCCACTTATAAGCGGAAATAGAATCGGAGAAATAATCGGATACGGACTTGTCGTTATGCCCGAGGATAAATGCAGAGTAAAAATTGGTTTTGTTTTCGGCTTCGGAGTTTTGCTCCTTCGTAATTTCGGCTTCGGCGGCGATGATTTGAGCTTCGGATACCGTCTTATAAACGGAAATGAACTTGTCGTCGATTGTCAAAGTGCCAAAAGAATCCGCATAGATAGCTGTTTTGTTATTATCCTCTGCCGAAAGAACAACCATCATAGAATGGAATTTGATGTTGCTGTCGATAATTTTTTTGAAGGCGCGGAAGGCATTTTCGATGGAATTAAATAAAATTGAATGGCTTGTTGCTTCGACGAAAATATCACCTGAATTCAAGTGTGTAATCAAAACGGCTTTCGTTGTTTCGGAAGCGAAGTTTTTAACCTCGCCGGCATGGGAACCGAGACTCTCGATAAGATTTTGAGAATTGACTTGCAAAGCGACTTCGCGGCTGACGCGCTTTCCTTCGACGTAGAAGAGCTTCGCGCCGTTTTTCGCGGTTTTCGTTGTGATGGTTTTCATTTTAGGTTCCTCCTTAAATCTTGTTGTTGATACTATTTTTTCTTAACTGCTGGCGCAATTTTATATCAAGTTTTCTTGATTGTCAATAGCGTTTATTAAGTTTTTCTGATAAGAATTAAAATTTTTTCTTGTATAAAACTACGTTGTGTGATAAAATAAATCAAGAATTCTAGGAGGTGTTCAAAATGACATTAGCTGAATCACTTAGGCGGTTCCGTAATACTTTTCACTTGAGTCAAAAACAGGTTGCAAACGCCGGCAAAGTATCATGGCAGTCCTACCAGAGTTATGAAAGTGGCAAAGCGACTCCTTCAGTAAAAATCATTGTAAATATCGCGGACGCCTATGGCGTATCGACGGATTATCTTGTCGGGCGGAGCGACATGCCGAAACCAATAAATTTTGACGAAAAAGAAGTTCGCGAGGCATTCGCCTTTCGTGACGCATGGCAAAAGGCAATGCAAACATTACCGCAGGTATCTGCTTAATGAGGAGGATCAGAAATGATGCCTTCGTTAGGATTAATTGCGATAGCGATTATTGCGGCAGTCTTTTTGTTTCGGAGGTTGCCTGCCAATTCAAGTACAAGAGATAAAGTGATTTTCGGCGGGCTCTGCGTAATTGTATGTGTCGCATATTTCGGATTTTCTTCAAGTCCTGCGCGGAAAGTTGAAAAACCTGCGCCGCCTGTCGTCGAAACAAAAACTGTTGCTCCGCAACCGACGGCAGAAGAACTTGAAATTGAAAGACTCGCCGAAGAAAAACGCGCTGCCGAAATCGAACGCAATCGGAGAGAAACAGCCGAGAGTAAACAACGCTTAGAAAATTATTTGGCAAAGCAAGCGGCAAATCGTTTAACAATCGACGAGTTCAACGCCCGACTTCTTGAAAATCTTGACGTTGATTCAATGGGCACGCCGTCCGAAATTCGTTCCGATGCAATAATCTATCCGCTGGATAATCGCGGCGACGTTTACTTTAGCGAATTGATAACGACGGATAACAATCTGCGCGGGCTCAGCGTCGTTATAAAGGACGTCAGGCAAGATACACTTTTCGCCGCATGGATTTTCTACGAAGCCGCTGTAAAATCGTTCAGCCCCGCCGCTGATACGAACGCCATCCTCAGCGCAATCGGTCTTAACGAGACTGTTGTAGAAAATTTATCCAAGCCGCAGTCGGTCACTGTCAAAGGCATCACTTACTACAAAAAATTTTCGGGACAATCTCTCGTATTAGGTATCAAAGAATAATTTTTCAAAGAGCAATTCGCCTTCGGGCGATTTTTTTATTTGCGTCGGCGGGTTAGCGAATATTCCTATTTCGCCCATAAGCCCTTCGGCGTATTCAAGCTTGCTGATAAATTCGTCGAGTTTGCTTGTGCGGCGTCAAGTGCGCTGTCGTCAATTTCTATCGTCAACAAAATCTTTTGCGTCATGTTGTCGTCTCTCCAATGCGTTTAACGGCTGTCCGCGTAACCCACGACTTCAAGCGCGTCCGATTCGTACATGAACAACGGATGGTCATCGAGGAAAAATGCTCCGTCCTCGAATTTCACCGTGCAAGTCATTGACGCTCTGCCGTCGCGAATGAGCACTTTGTCGTTCAGGAAAATTTCCTTGCCGCGATTGTCCAACGTCCCGGTCGAAAGTTCCCCGCTGATTTGCTTGACGCGAGTTACCTTCTGCCCGAAACCGTTAATCGTGTGCTGTCTTACTCTGTAATTCATCTTTTAGCCTCCCTGTTCAAATCGTAAAGGTTGCAGAATCGACAGGTTTTCGCGTAAAGCTCGCGACCCGCACTCTGCCTTACCGGATTATCTTTCGGCAAATGCAACGTCTTCATGAATTTCTTCAACGACGCCACCAATTCATCTGCCGAACGCGTTATCGCATTGCTTATCGGTTTCATGATTGTATTCCTCCCCGAGTATCTCAACGTCGTCGTCAAGATATTCCCACAACGGCTGAGGTTGAAAGTCGCTGTCTTCGTCCAAATCCTCAACCAGAAAACACCCGTCGTAGAATTTCACCTGCAAAACCATTTCGCCGAACCTGTGATGCTTAAAGCGAAGATAATCGCCTTCAAATATCTCGCGGTCGTTCTTGTCGATGATGTCGGAGCCGAGTTTGCAGTCAAGCTCTTTCACTTCGCCGTTTATCTTGACGTTGTGTTTCATGTTTCCTCCGAAAATATCCAATCGAGTAATTCCTCAATCGTCGGCGGGCGATTTTCCGCCACCGCCGCCGGGATTATTATCTCCACTTTCCGCGCAGGCGGCGGTTCAACGGGCTTGCTTTTAAATGCTTCGGACGGTAATTTCATCGGTTTTTTCAATATCTCGTCCGTCCGTGCCAACGAAACCGCTTCTGCATTAGTCATTTTCCATTCAACTACTTTGTCCGTCCGAACGTGCTCCATCGGGTTTTTCCTGCCCCGTGCCGCTTGTGCGTTCAGCCGACATTTATCACTGCAATATTTCTGATGTTTCGCTGTCCGCTTAAAATTCTTACCGCACATCGCGCATGTCACGAACGGTACTCGCTTGTGATGATAATCGGCGCAACATTGCTTGCTGCAGAATTTCTGCTCCGTTCTCTGCGGTTTGAATTCTTTTCCGCAGTGTGGGCATTTCTTTACCGTCGACTCAAGCCGTGCTTTCGCTTCATCTGAACGTAATTGAGAAAAATATTTCACCCGACATTCCGCACAACAGAATTTCTGATTGTTCATCTTCGCTACACTGAATTCTTTTCCGCAATTCGGACATGTTTTCTGCTTCAACACAATCGGCTTGTAGTATTTTCGTCGGTCGCGAAGTCTGCTCCGAGCACGACGCGCCGCTTTATAACATTCCTCACTGCAATACTTCTGACTTGCCTTCGTTGCCACATATGGAAATGTTTTCCCGCATATCAGGCATTTTTTTCAATGACCACTTTTAGTGCTCCGCTTACACATCTTTTGTAAGGCAAAATCATTGTGATTAAAATTGTCGTCAAGATAAGTAATTATCCAACCGAAAATATTATTTTCGCGTCTGATCAAACGGGCGTAAATTAAACTAACGGTACAAAAAATTCTCTTGGCTAGAAAACATGCGCAAGCTTTCATGTGCGGAAAGAAAAATTTTCCCGAAGAATTTTCAGCTGAGCAAGGACAAGGTCTGAATCGCCGTTTTTTGATAATGCCGTGAACTTCCCAAAGTAAATCCTTGATAGCGCGATTAACATATTTTCCGTTGCTGAGTCTAACCATAATAGAATGGTTCTTTTTTGCTTTAATGATTAATTTGGTTCGTGTGTTGCGAACTTTGCCGCGAGAATTTATTTCGTATCGGCAACCGAGCGAAGGAATTGGAGCAAAGGTTGAAGCCTTGACGGTGGCTAAAGCTTGTGCGCGAAGAGTTTTCGGTGCCCGCTTAATTGTTCCGCGTTTATTCGGATAACGAAGTGAGTAATAGGAATAATTATGTTCCGTTCGAATGGCGGTTAAAATTTTCCCTGTTTGCTTGTTGCGGCAGATGAGCTGTGAATTAATTTCGTATTGCGGCGCATCGGGCACGGGCAGAAAATCATTTTTCATTTTTATCACTCACAATAAATTTTTTCAGAATGGGTAATCGCCGTCGTCGCTGTCGTTATTATTGTCTTTCGGCTTGTCGGCGTGTTTGGAGTCGGCAAATTCGACGTTTTCAATTAGAACGTCAACCGCATTGACTTTAACGCCGTCTTTTTCGTAGCTCGACGTCTGCAAACGCCCTTCGACAAGGATTTTGGAGCCTTTGTTGAAGTAGTTCGCGATAAATTCTGCGGTTTTATCCCACGCGACAAGATTAAAAAAATCTACGGCGTCTTTATCTTTGCTGAACGGACGTTTGACCGCCAGCGAAAAGCGGACATAAGCTTTACCGTTTTGAGTGTAGCGAAGTTCGGGCTCGCGAGTTAAGTTTCCGCTTAAAATTGTTTTATTCATTAGAATCACTCTTCAATAATTTTTTGCCGCCGCGCCAAGTAACAATGTAACCTTTCGATGCGGGGCGTATCACAACTAATTGTCGGCTTTGGGAAAAATCGTGCCAATAAATTACGTAAAAAGATGCTTGTCCGAATTGATTTGAATTGGTGTGTTTAATCAGCGGTTTTTCTTCGACAATGTAATTTAAGATGTCATTGGTGTGAGCTATCGCCATACCAATTAATTGTTTTCCAAAAGGATCGATATATGCTTGATAAGTCAACGACGGATAGAAAATACCGCGTTGCATTGCTTCTTGCCGCTTAAAAAATTCGGTTGGTGAACAGTTGTCGCGTTCCAAACGAATAGTGAAAGTCTCAAAGCACTTATCAGATCGTTGAATTCGACTTGCTATTCCCTGCATTATTTTTTTTTCGTGATTTATCAGTAATACATCAACGCCGGAATAAATGTCGAGAAACTTGAACCAAGAATCATTCATTGCCTCAGTATGAATTATTTCGGAGTTAGGATATAAGCCTTGTAATATCGGCAAAATTATTCGTTGAAAATCTTGCCGTGATTGCTCCATTGACTGTTCAAAAGTTCCTGCCATTGGAGCATCCTCTCTCAAAAGCGATAGCCGCATTATCGGGATTGATTTCAAAACCGTAAGCCTTGCGACCGAGTTTGGCGGCGGCAAGAAGAAATGTGCCCGTGCAAGCGAAAGGATCAAAGACAATGTCGCCTTTTTGTGTTGAGTGGCGGATAAATCGTTCCGCAATTTCATCGGGTTTTTGCCAAGTATGATAGCGATTACCCAATCTTCCGTCCGGCGCATTTATGTCTTGAACAGCCCACTGTTCATTCGTTAAAGGGCAGTTGAGATTCGGAGCGGCGGTGCCACGATAAAATAGGCAAGCCTGCCAATTCTGCTTGTAACGATCAAGTGGATTGTTACCGAGAGTGTTTCGATAAGTCCAAACTAAAACTTGAACAAGCAATAAATGTTTCGGCGGCGTGATATTGAGATAAGCCTGTAATTCCTTTGGATAAGCTCCAATGAAAATATAAGCAAAGCCGTCCCGTTGAACGTGTTGAAGCGCATTGGGCAACCAACTTTGAGCAAAGGCGTCAATGTCATCAACGTCGGTAGAATATGGCGGGTCGGTAAGCAAGAGTTTGTATGGCTCGCTTGGCTTGAAATTGATACTGTCACCGATAATCAGCGCGGGCTTTTCGGGGTTTTGTACATCCTGCGCGGTGATATTTTCTTTAGCCTCAACAATGGATTGCGCCTTCTCGATTTGCTTGGTCTGTTTGAATCCTTCATTGATAGAAATTTGCCCCGTGTCTACCTTAGCAACAATATCAGCGTCGGCGTCCTGTAAAATTTTCTTGTATCGCTGAACGGTTTTATCGGAGACTCCCGCCATTTTCGCCAGCTGATAATTGGTTTTATTCTGCCGGTCAATTTTATTCTTCTCTTGCGGAGTGGGCTGAGGACATTTGTCCTCAGGGCTCGTGTATTGATTCTTGCCTTCTTCCATTCTTTCTTTAGCTTTTTGAGCAATGGTTTGTTCGACGAGGAGGGCAAGTTTAATGCGAACAGGCGCGATTAAATTTCTTCTGCCGAGTTGGTTTTTGAGAATCCAAATTTTAGCGTCGTTGCGGTCTTCAAAATCCTTAGCGATGGTTTTAAAAGGAAGGTTATGCTTTTGTGCAACGGCGTAGCGATTATGCCCGTCGACAATGATGTTGCCCCAAGTTGTGAGCGGTTCGCGAATACCGTCTTGCAGGATATTTTCTTCGAGTTGAGCACGTTCTTGTTCATCAAGCGGCGGTATCAAATCTTTAAATTCGCTATCAACAATTAAATCAGTCATTATTTTTCTCCTTAATTATCATTCAAGCCCGCCACCCGTCGCCGAGTAGCAGGATTCAATGATAATTTTTCTACAAGGAAGTTTTATAATGAATGAGCTTCTGCCGAAAGTATCTCCGGCTACTCGCGGCATTCGTTATCGTAAGACCCGAATACGGCTTGGAAACGGCGGCGGAGTCTAGCCCAAGCTTCCGCTTCCAATTCTTCTTTGTGCGCGTTGTAATATTTCTCCCAACGCTCTTGAGAAATCCAGTAATATTGCGTCGGCGATACCCAAACGACAGGCGCGTCCTTCGGTATTTTGAATACGAGTGGCTTCGGGTTAATTTTTCTCACAAGACCGCCTCCAATTCATTTAAAATCATTTCATTGTTTTTAATGCGCTTGCGTTTTTCTTTGTCGGAAAGGTTTTCTTTCGGAGTTTCAATCTGAACATTGCCTTTCATGTACATTTGCAACGCCGCCAACAACCATTGCGCGTATTCGCTCTGTTGTTCCGCCTTCAATTTTTTCAACGTGCTGTCAATAAGATTGATGAAAAGAGTAAAAAGCGTGTAACCGTCGCCGCTCGTTTTCACTGACGAAAGACACCCCGCGCCGACTTTGACTGTGAATATATACGCTTCGTCGCAACGCACATCCAAATTCTTTGCTACCGACATTGCGCTTTTCTTAGTCACGGTTTTCCTCCTTAAGTTTCAAACTGCCAAGATATTTCGGGCGGTCGTAAATCTCCGCTACGTGTTCCTGCTCCAATTCGTCAAGCAAAACGTCGCCTTCGTAGACTTCGCGACCATTTTTGTCGACGCCCACCAACTGACGGACGCTTTCGGGCTCAACTTCCCACGTGCCGAAAGAATCACTGTCGGCAGGGTCAAGACGACCGCGAATGGCAATCGCGTTACCGTAATGAATCAAATCGCCGTAGATTGTCTCGCCCGTGAGTGCTTTCCCTTTGAATTTAATCGTCTTCATTTCCAACCTTCACTTTCACGATCTCACCGTTTTCAATCGCCGAAAAATCTTCAAACGTCGCCGCCATTGGAAATGCCTCCAACACTTCGTGTTCGTTGCCCTCGTCGTCGATAAACGTTTCGCGGATCACTTTGTCGCCCTCGTAGACTTCCGCGCCGTTTTTGTCGACGCCGATAAGTTGAGCTACGCTCTCGGGCTTGACTTCCGAAATAACCCAGCCCATTGTCATTTTGTGGACGATATGCGGCTTGCCGTCAATCTCAACGTAGCCGCCGATAAGCATTTCGTCTTCCGCGATATATTCGTTGTGAATTTCGCTCGCGATCATGCGTCCTCTGAATTTAATCTTTTTCATTAAAATCACTCCTGTTCTTGATTTACACGCATGATTGTCCGCCGAGATTTTGTTGAACGTTATTGCCGTTGCCGACGTAAACGGAAGAATTATTTCCTACAGAAATTTTCTTTGAGCCGTTGTTGAAAACGTCTTCGACAATAAATTCCATTTCGCCGACAGGATTAGCGGCGATTTGTTTAATGAGATTGCAAGCTGTCTGCCAAGAACCGTCATGCGGCGCAATTTTAACTGTTACTTTCATAATCGCTGTTGCCTTTCAACACTCCGAATTTCAGATACTGCGGCGGAAGAATTTCCCCGACTGTCATCTCGCCTTTGTCGTCGATAATGATTGTGTCGCCTTCGTAAATCTCGTTGCCGTTTTTGTCGTAACCGACCATTTGGCGGACGCTCTCGGGCTCTACGTACCGCGCAGGCAGTGTGCCTCTATGTTCGTATATGAGCTTACCAGACGCGCCGTTAAGGAAATCGCCGTATACAACTTTGCCCGTGCCGACTTCGACACCTTTGAATTTAATCGTTTTCATTTCCAACCTTCACTTTCATAATCTCGCCGTTTTCAATCGCCGAAAAATCTTCAAACGTCGCCGCCATTGGAAATGCCTCCAACACTTCGTGTTCGTTGCCCTCGTCGTCGATAAACGTTTCGCGGATCACTTTGTCGCCCTCGTAGACTTCCGCGCCGTTCTTGTCGAGCCCGATAAGTTGAACAGGTTCCGAACCGCTCTGCAACGCCATTGTGATTCTGTCCGAGCGAATTACGACGTAATATTTTCCGCCGTATTCAAATGCTCCGACGCCGTAAAACGGTTTGTTCAATGCGTCAGTCCCTCTGAATTTAATTGTTCTTACCATTTGTGCCTCCAATAATATTCACGGTGATATTTGCGGCATCTCGCCTTTACTTCGGGTCTTTGGTGATATTCGCGGAATTTCGCATTGTCTGCCGCTCTTTGTTCGGGCGTCCGATTTGCGCGCCGTTCCCGCAATTGCCTGTTCGACGCCGCCTTGCGACATTCGTCCGAGCAATATTCAAAGCGTCTGCTCGGCGCGGTAAATTCCCGCCCGCATTCTTTGCAAACCAATGACTTACTCCTTATCCAATCTGATAACCTGCGCGCCCGTCGACGCCGCCTCAATTATCGCCTCGAACATGACCGCCGCATTTTCGCCTTCGTAAATTTTTTCGTTAAACGGATTCTCGTTGACGGAAATTTGGCAACCGTCGCGAGCAATTCTGTCGATATACGCCATGTTGTAAATCGTGTCGCCTGTTTGATTGACGATAAGCATTTTTTACTCCTTTCTAAAGCCGCTGTGTTCTTTGAGGACGCCGTTGCACTCCAGCCAGTCCGCCTCTGTCATCAACTTTTTGAGATAATCCTGCGGCTTAACGCCGATTGCGTCTGTGTAGTCCAATATCGCCGCAAGGATAAAATTTTCGATGTCGCGAATTTCTTCAAAGTTGTGAAACACTTCGGCGGGTTTCGTCCCGTCGTTTTGAAAATTGAAGACGGCGATGTATCTGCCCGGCAATCCGAAGAATTTCTTGTCCGTTTTTCTAAGCATTTTCCCCTCCTAAATGTCCACTTCATTAAAGCAGGGACAAATAAGCCCACGCGAAGGCGATAATTCCGCCTGCAAAACCGATTGCGAAACCGCCGACCCACAGCGGCGCAAATCCCTTAATCAACTCTTTCATAGCGTCCTCCATTTGATTGCGTCTTCCCTGCCGCAAAATCGCGCTTCCATGCCGCCCATTCTTCTTCAAACCATTCTTGCTCTTCGAGTTCCCGCAACGGCTTAAGTCGCTGATACCGCCTGCGGCATTTCTCCGAACAAAACTTTTGGTGCGGGTGCTGGTTGTCCACCGGCTTAAACGTTTTCTTACAAGCTTTGCAAATCACGATGAATCCTCCGAGTGACGAGTATCAAGTCAACATTAAACCGTCGTTGGCGTTTTACTGCTGAGACCGAGTTTCACGCCTTCAACAAGCGTTGAAAGGCGATTGAACAATTCAGCGCGAACGGTTTTTTTCTCATCACTTGTTGCGATAAGCTTATCAGTAAGTTCGTAAATTATGCGCTTCTCGTCGTCTGTAAGTTTCTTGTCATCAGGCATTTTTTTTACCTCCTTTAAGAATTTAATCCTTAATCTTAAGCATTATAAAGAATTTAATTCTTAAAGTCAATACTAATCATAAAGTTATTTTTGTCTGTCCTAGAATATTTCTTGACATCTTTAGTATTAAAGTCTACAATTATTAACGAAAAGGGGGTGATAAAATGGGGACGAAAAACGAGCGAGTAAAAGAATTGCGTATGGATCAAAAATTAAGTCAGGCGGCTTTTGGCGAGAAAATAAAAATAAGTCAAAGGGCGATAGGGCATATTGAAAGCGGGGTAAACAGCTTATCCCCACGTAATTTTGAACTTATCTGTCGTACCTTCAATGTTAATCCGCAATGGCTTGAAACAGGCGAAGGTAAAATGTACAATCCGCCGCCCGAAAAAGACTTCCTTGACTTACTGGCGGAGGAGAAGGGGCTGAATGACGAAGAAAAAGCATTAATCGCCTCTATAATCGATTTGCCGCGCCCAGCTCGCAAAGCTGTCATTGACTGGGCATTTCGCTTGGTGATAACTATCGAAGCTCAAGCGGAGAACGAACAAAAAGAAAATCGAATTCGCGATCTTGAACAGTCAATAGCTAACCAGCAAAAGGAGCTTGAAAATTTGAAAAGGGGCGTGAGCCCTTATGTGGAAGATTCATCAAGCGAAACTGGGTAAATTTGCAAAACGCGAAAAAAGAGTAAACAAATTTGCGTTCAGGCAAAAAAAATTATAAAATCACTCGGCAGAATTGGCAGAGTGATTTTTGTTTTGGAGAGTGATTATAATGAGCGAAGTCGAAATAATGACGCTCAGCGAAGACGAGATAAAGCTGGTTGAATTTTATCGCCGATTGTTGCCGAGTGAAAAGCAACTGGCTTTGCAGGCAATTTCTCATTTGCACGATGCCGATTTAGATTTTTTCACGGACGGCAAAAAATTTTCTTTGAACGTCGGGAACAATGCGGCAGTTCAAATAGGAAACCATAACAAGCAATGCCACAAAGTCACACTGACCGCAAAAGAAGATTGAAAACGGAAATCGATGTCCGTTTTAAGGAGGCTCCGATATGGAGAAAAATTTTAATTCGATCGTCACAATAAAGGAAATGATAAAATACAACGAGCCGTTTTATTTACGGGCAATCGTTTTAATTTCTCTCGCCATGCTCGCGGCGATTGTGCCTTTCGTCGGATTATTGGTTGGATTGTTAATTTGGAAGAAAAGCAAAAATTTTTCTTCATACTGTGAGCGGATGACAACTTTTGTCGATGAATTTGAGAGCTTGCACGCGGCGAAGGGGAAAATTATTACCGAAGCAGAAACTCAAGCCGACGAAATAATAAAATCAGCGCAGGCACGGGCAAATGAAATTATCGACGCGGCGAAGATTGACGCGCAAAAAATTCTTGCCGAAACTCAAGCAACTGTTGATAAAAAAATTCAAGTTGCCGAGCGGCAGTTATGGGATTTAAATTTGGAAATGTCGCGGGCAGAGGAATTGGGCAAAAATAAATTGGCGCGCATTCAAGCCGAAATTGATAAACGGGAAATTTACATGAACGAAATTGAGGCGATAAAAAACAAACTCGGCGAGCTCCGAAAAAAAGAGTCCGCGCAGATTGAAAAAATAGATAAGCTGATGAGACTTCGCAAGAGCGTCAACAATGCCGTAAAAATTTATTTATCGGGAATTCCTAACCAAGCGGAACAAATGATAAATCTCCTGCCGGATCTTATTCGAGAAATTGAAAGTCTTGCGCCGTCGGTGATGTTGAGGTTGCATTGTATGAATTACAAAGATTTGCGCCGCGCCTTCAACGACAATGAAAAGATTATCGAAGAAACTTTGTCGCGTTATGAATTGCGATATACCACAAAAACGAATCGGGCGATTTATCGGCTGATGGTTATCGCGCTTCGAGCCGAGTTGCAAAATATTTTATACACGCTGACGTTTACCAAATTAGATGATTCGATTGCCGCCGTTCGCGACGTGACAAATAAATATCTGAATATAGCTCGCGAAGGCAATCAAACAATTTCTTCGACGTTGGCAAAATTTATCGGCGAGATTGAGACGTTATTTATCGACGCAGTAAAAATTGAATATGAATATTACGTTAAGCGTGAGGCGGCGCGGCAAGAGCAACTTGAATTGCGTGCGAAAATACGCGAAGAAGCTGAAGAGCAACGACGCCTTAAAGAACAGGAAGAACAAATGACACGTGAAGAATCTAAGTACAATGCCGAGATAGAAAAACTTTTGGAGCAAAAAAATTCGACGGACGACGACGAAAAAAATCAAGCCTTGTTAGAAAAGATACAAGCATTGGAAACGAAACTTGCCGAATTGTCGACCAAGAAGGATGAAATAATCAGTCTGCAAAATGGGAAGGCGGGTTATGTCTACATTATCTCAAATCTTGGATCATTCGGCGCAGATATTTTCAAAGTCGGCATGACTCGGCGGCTCGACCCGCAAGAACGGATAGACGAGCTTGGCAACGCGAGTGTTCCTTTCAAGTTCGATGTTCACAGTTTTATTTTCTCGGAAGACGCGGTCAAGCTTGAATCTGAACTTCATACAGCATTGGATTCGCGACGATTGAACAAAGTAAATCTTCGCAAGGAATTTTTCAAAGTCTCGATAGACGAGCTTGAACGATTGGTTGAGAAGTTTGATCCGACGGCAGAATTCAATCGGACAATGCAGGCAGAGCAATATTATCAATCTTTGTCGGCGGCAGAATCATAAACAAAAAGCCCTCCTAATCGGAGGGTTTTTTTATTTTCATTTCTTAGAGCCCGTGTTTCGTACAACCTTCAACGAATTTTTCAATCGTCAGATTGTAATCCTCGCGAAGAATTTCTTTTATGCCGGCAATGTTCCGATTGTTTCTGATGGCTTTCATAAAAGTTTCTGCCAAAGTGTAGGCAAATTTTTTTCTGCCGATATTAATCTGCCGCGGCTTAGTCGGAACAGAATCTTCCGTTTGCTCGTCTTTCTTTGGTTTGAAAATTTCTCCTAAGGGCGTCATGGAATCATCAACGCGATCCTCTTCCATGACGGCTTCGCGTTTTCTTGCCGCCTTCCGTTTTTTAGGCGGCATTTCTTTCTTTTCAAATTCTTGCTCCGATGATTCTTCGCGGTTGACTTGCCAATCTTCCTCAATCGCCTTGCGCAGGAAGCCCAATTTATTTTTTACAGGTTTCTTGCTCCGAGCCAAAACCGCTTGCGCCCGATTGATTCTTGAAAAGCAGTCCGCCGCGTCGTGGCATTTCGAGAAAATTGCTCGCGCTACTCTGTCGGTAAAACCTAAAGCGCAAAGAGCCTTCAGTGCGTCATGACTGAATTTTGGGACGTACCCTTCAGGGAGTTCATTCGGCACTTTGCATGTGTCCATAATGAATTCAAAGGCAACGACGTTGCGCCCTTCCTTGACGGTCTCATATCGAACGATATAAGGCGTCCGCGTGTTTATTTCTTTTATCGGATCGTCAAGAACGTATTTTCTAAAATTGTCTATTCTGTCGCTGTAAGCACTTTCGGGCACGTCCAAAGCAAAACGAAGTTCTTCAATCGTCAATTTGCGCTTTATCTCCATTAATTCTTTAAACTCTGTGATGTTTTGATACTGCAGGAGCAATTCGAGCAATCTCACGGCATAAGGGCTTGACAGCTTAAACAAATATTCGACGTTAATTCGTGTGTAACCTCGCGCTTGAAACAGGTCGAGAATATACGGGCGAAGTTCCTCCTCGAATCGGAGATAAAGCCCGTCGTTTTCGATATATTTCAGTCTTCGGAACAGATGATACAGAGTAAAGCCGCCGTCCGCATAATTAAACTCCACAATCGCGTCGAAGAGTTTCTTGCAAGCGGGCTTCAACTCCGCCAGATATTTAGTGTTGCCAAAAATCTCGGTGAGTTTGCTCGTTGGTATAAACATTTCTTTAAACTCGGCGTCAAAGTACTTGTCCTTTTCTGAAAAATGGGGGTTGAGCCCGCGCAAACCCAACATGAATATTCTCAGCCCCATGAGATCAAATTTTTTTCGAGCTTGAATCAGAGGATTGCTCTGATAAACGTCGTTTCGGAGAACGATAGCCGTTTCTTCTGATTTTTCTTTTTTCATAAAATCACCTCAACGGCATTATACAAAACACTAGGTAAGCTGTCAATACTAGGTGTATTTTCATTACGAATGCTAGTGGAATGCGCGGATTTTTAGATTACGAATGCTAGGGAAATGTCATCGATTTCATTACGAATCCTAGTGACATTTTCTAGCTAGTAAAAAAAATTTAGCTAGTGAAATGCCATTTTCACCGCATAAATACGCCATCGAGACTTCTTTTTTTCACTGATAATTATTATCAGCATTGGGGGTAAAACAAATCCCAAAGCATTTTGTTACAAAACAGCAAAAAAATCTCGAAAAAAAAGGAGTCAAAAACCGAATTTTGCGTAGCAAAATTTTTGCCCGAACTGCTGTTGTCAAACCATTGTTGAAAAACTGAAAGCAAATCTAAAAATTTCTCCCCGCCAAATACCAGATCAAAAAAACGAAAGTGAAAGAGGGAAAAATCAAATTAACACCCAACCCAAAAGTCAGAAAAACCTCCAATTAAAAGATGCGAAAAAAACTTAATCTAAATCCTAAAAAGCGATAGAAAATTCTATAGGGAGATAATAACCGCGACATTTTAATCAAAGACACAACCAAAACAAAAAAAGACGCCATAACCACGTCCACCACTAATCTTAAAATCAACAACAGACGTAGTTATGGCAATTTAAACATCAACAAAAAAATTATTCAAACCACTCGATATGGGAACCGATACCGCCGTCGCGACAATCGACGTGAATGAACCACGCGCCGCCGTCGTAGAGCGGGGAATAAAAACCCGTGCCGTCGAAGGGCAGGGCTCGGACTAAATCCATTGCCCGCACAAAACTTATCTGCGGAATGGTTATGTCTGCCGCCGTACCTTTGACGTGTTGGCTGTTCGCAACCCCGCCCACTTCCCGATTGTGTTTCTCACATCGATAACCGCAATTCACATGAACGGGAGCATTTGCCTTGCCGCGAAGTTCTTCGAGAAGTTCTATCAGCCGCGGACTTATTTTTTCTCTGCCCCCGCCGCAACAGTGACATTCAAATTCCTTCGGACTGAAATGCTCGCTGAATTCTTTCTCGTCCAATACGTCAGGCGCAGGTTCCACCATTTCATAATCCGTTACGCCCCGCGCTATTGCTCGGGCAAATTCATCTTCTTTTTCTTTGAGAAGCATTGCGTCCCATGTGTTGTCGATAAACGCCGTCTCCACCAATACCGCGGGCATTTGCGTATGTTTCAGCACATACAAATTCCCCGTCTTTATTCCCCTGTCCACCAGCGGCAGACTTCTTATCAGCTGATTCTGTATCGCCGACGCCAATTCTTTTCCCGCCGCCGTCGAGTAATATGTTTCCGCGCCTTTGCCGCCGCCCGCGTTGCAATGGATTGAAATGAAAATGTCGGCTTTAAAGGCGT
>CALFJC010000031.1 GCA_937877655.1 uncultured Selenomonadales bacterium | reverse complement strand
TCGTTGCCGGCGGGCGCACGTCCTGTGCGCCCGTGTCTCTGCCACCCGCTGTAAACTTTTTTTATTGCAAATTACTCATTGCTCATTGCTAATTGCTTTTCTTGCGCCCAAAGAAAAAGTTACAAAAAGAAAGGGCGTTTGCCCGGCAAGAAAACATCCCTGTTTTCGTTGCCAGCGGCGCACGTCCATGTGCGCCGGGCTTCAACTTCCCGCTAATAATATAATTCAAGGAGCGATAATCATTAAAAATATCGGTCGTGTAATAAAATTTTACAACAGTTTTTTCTTCGTGAAGGTCGGCGAAGAAATTATCCCCTGCAAACTGCGCGGACTGCTTAAACGCGATAAAAAAGTCGGGAGCGCGGTTTTTGTCGGAGACTTCGTGGAAATTTCAAGGTTGAAAGATAAAAGCGGCGTGATTGAAACTGTTCAGTCGCGCCGCAATGTTTTGATTCGCCCGCAAATTGCCAATGTCGACAGAGTTATTTTAACTTTTGCCGTCGACGCGCCCAAAATTCATCCGCTTTTGTTAAATCGTTTCCTCGTTCTCGCCGAAAAATCAAATCTCAGCGAAATTTTTATCTGCATTAACAAAATCGATTTGACTTCGGAGAAAAATTTTTTGTCGGAATACGAATCGCTGTATAAAATCTTGCGTGTGTCGACAATCACGGGCGAAGGGCTCGATAATTTGAAAAAAATCCTCTCCAAAGGTGTAACTGTCTTCGCGGGCGCAAGCGGCACAGGAAAATCTTCAATTCTCAACGCCCTTGATAAAAATTTGCGCTTAAAAGTCGGCAAAGTCAGCGAAAAAATTCTGCGCGGCAAGCATACAACCCGAATTGCCGAGCTTTTGGCTTTTGAAAACGGTTTTTTGGTCGATACGCCCGGTTTCAGCGCGGTTGATTTGTCGGAAGCGGGCATTGATAAAAAAAATCTCAAAAATTACTTCAAAGAGTTTGCTCCGTTCGCCGATTGTAAATTTTTGGACTGCACACATAGCCACGAGCCGAATTGCGGCGTAAAAGCGGCTGTCGAACTCGGAAAAATTCTTAAAGAACGTTACGAAGCTTATTTAACACTGCTTGAAGAGGTTTGAACAGTAAAAAATCATTGACAAGAAAAATTTCCTGTGATAAATTTTTATCGTCAAAAAGAAAATAAGCGTCTTTCGACGCCCTGACTTGATTAAAGAGGTTCTACCCCCGTAATATTTGTAAGATACTCGGTGGTTTCAGTCTCCAAGCTCGCCAAAGCTTAGGAGGCTGTATTTGTTAATACCCAAAGGATTATACCCGTGAGAATAACTACGCGAATGATAATCTTGAACATAACCTCTCCCCCCTCTTCGGGGGCTGATTGAACCTCTCCGCCCGTCGTTTCCAACTGCGCAAGTCCAATGCGGAAAATATATCATACGCCAAAAATCTTTTCAATATAAAAATTGGGAGAGTGAACCGAATGAGCAGAAAAATTGTTGTTTTGAACGGGAGCCCGCGACCGAAAGGCAATACTTCCTC
The DNA here is from genome assembly GCA_937877655.1 of uncultured Selenomonadales bacterium. Taxonomy (GTDB): domain Bacteria; phylum Bacillota; class Negativicutes; order Selenomonadales; family Selenomonadaceae; genus Quinella. The sequence goes on along the minus strand of CALFJC010000031.1, from coordinate 6,123 downwards.
CCTTGTCGAAGAATTTTCTCGCGGCGCACGCGAATTGGGTTGCGAAGTCACCATTTTTAACCTCGACAAGATGAATATTCACGGTTGCAAAGGTTGTTTCGGCGGCGGACGTAATTTCGACAGCCCGTGCGTCCAAAAAGACGATATGGACAAGATTTATCCCGCTTATCGCGCCGCTGATGTCGTAGTTTTGGCAACTCCGTTTTATTATTGGAATTTCAGCGGGCAACTTCGCACTGCTTTTGACAGATTGTTCGCCGTTGCCGAGTGTGATCCGAATTATCGCAACCCGAAGAAAGAATCCGTGCTTTTAATGGCGGCTGAAGGTTACGGCTTCGACGACGCGCTGACTTATTATCAAAATCTCACGAAACATCTCGGCTGGACGGAGCGCGGTCACGTTTTGGCGGGCGGCGTTATGAAAATCGGCGACATCAAAGGGCATAAAGAGTTAAATGACGCTTACGAACTCGGAAAAGCCGTCGCGCAGGGTAATTCCCTTTGAAGGAACCTTTTTTCGGCACTAAATCGTTACAAATTCTTAATCAAATACGGTTTTAACTCATTAAGGAGGAAATTTTTATGACAATCAAGGATTATGAAGAAATTCGCAAGGTCGCACAGCTTTATATCGATGGCGGAGACGGCGACAGCTCCATTATGAAGCCCGCCTTCCACAAAAACGCCACAATTAACGGCGAACCAATTCAAACGCTGTTCGATACCGTCGATAAACTCGGAAAAACTTCTGCGCGGGCAACCGTCGACGTTCTCGACGCCACTAACGACGTTGCGGCAATTCGTATTGTCATGGAAGATTGGCACGGACAAAATTTCGTCGATTATCATATCCTGCAAAAGGGCGCGGACGGTTGGAAAATCGTTGCCAAAGTCTTCACAGAGACAAAATGAAAAAATTCGTTATAGCGAATTTTTCACTTTGAACAGAAAAAATATCCCCAAAAATCGCGGGGATTTTTTTTTGCCCCAAAAACCCGCATGATTACGCCATTCTTACGATTGCAGAAATTCGGAATAGCGAATTTTGTAATTTGCCCCTTCAAAACGCCCTTCAAACTCTTTTTCAAGCCCCAAAACGGACTCCAAACTCTTTTTTTTGTGTTAAAATCTGCTCGGAGGTGTCTTCATGAAAAAATTTTTGGATTTCGCGCTTGTAATTCTTTTTTTCGCGTGCTTGGCTAGTAATTTTCTGCCCGCGCAGGTTCATCAGGCTCTCGGATTCATTTTTGTCGCCTTAATCGTCGTTCACAACGTCTTTAACAGAAATTTTTACCGCGCAGGTCTCAATCGGCGCAGAATTTTTAATCAAGCAATGATTTTTCTGTTCGCCGTCGGAATTTTGGCGATTTTAATCAGCGGCGCGGCTCTCGCAGATTATTTTCCCGCGCAGAATTTAAATTGGCGGGCGATTCATCTCGGCTCGGCGATTTTTTCAACGATTTTATTGCTGATTCACTTGCTGAAACACATTCGCGGCAAAAAATTATACGCGGCGGCGAGTTTGTCTTTTATTTTGGCTGTCGCCGCGATTTTTGGGCTCCCTTACGTCGACAGATGGTTTCATAAGGTCGAAATCAATCGCTTTGAACTCCTTCGCGGTGAAAAATTAGCTGTCGAAGGCAAAATTTTAATCGTTTACTTCAGCCGCGTCGGAAATACCGATTTTCCTGAAGAAGTTGACGCCGTTTCCGGCGCGTCGCTGATGATTGAGGACAAAAAAATTATCGGCAATGCACAAATGATCGCCGAAATTGTTCAAAGCATTATTGGCGGCGAGATTTTTCCGATTCAAACCGAAAAAATTTATCCCGCCGATTATTCCGAGACCACAAAGGTTGCAAAACAAGAATTTTCAAGCGGTGAACTGCCAGAATTAAAAAATTTGCCTGCCGTCGCGAATTACGATAAAATTATTTTGATTTATCCGCTGTGGTGGAGCGATTTGCCTAAGCCCGTCGAAAATTTCTTGCGAATCAGCGACTTTAAAGGTAAAATTTATCCGATAGTGACTCACGGCGGCGGCGGACTCGGCGAAAGCATTAAAACTTTAAAAAATTCTACCCGCGCAGAGATTTTCGAGCCGCTTGACATTTATTCAAGTGATATTCAGTCGTCTAGGAAAGAAATTGTAAATTGGTTGGAGGGATTTAGATGAAAAAATTTATTTTAATGGTTTTCGCGTTGCTTTTGAGCGTGCAAAGTTGTTTTGCGGCTGAAATTTCGGAAAATCGTTCGCCGTTTCATGAAAATGTGATTTATCCTCTGATTAAAACGGGCGATTATGCGATTGACAATCGAATTAACACCGCGATTATCGCCGAAGTCGACAGATTTGTTACCGCCGTTTATCGAAATGCGCAGAAAAACAACTATGAAGTCGCCGATATTCGCACAAATTACGAAATTGGCAGTAATGAGGCGGGCAACACGATAATTTTGAGCATTTTGATGACGGAGAGCAATTATTACAAGGGCGGCGCACATCCCGCAACTTATGTTCGCGCTTTGAATTTCAATTTATCGAGCGGCGAGCAAATGGGGCTTGATTATCTGCTTGAAGTCGGCGAAGGTTTTCAAGACGGTTGGTTAATTGAGCGTTTGAATCAAAAACTGCGCGAAAAGTCGGAGCGCAAGGAAATTTTTCTGTTTCAAGACGCTTTGCCGCTGAAAAAGTTGCCGCAAGACTTTTATTGGGATAAAAATCTGCATGTGCACTTTATTTTTCAACATTATGAGATTGCGCCTTATGCGGCGGGCATAATCGACGTGGATATTGACGAATAAAACATAAAAAAAGCCTCCGCGCAGGTTGCGGAGGTTTTTTGTTTGTGAAAAATGATTTACTTCTTCAAGATAGAGACAACAAGCCCGCCGATTGCAACGGCTATTACTCCGAAGCCCAAAAATGCCGCGATTGTAAGGTTATGAATCTGATTAATAAGGCTGTCGAATTTTGAATCAATCCGTTCATTTATTCGTCTTATTTCTTCGCGTTGTTGCTGTAATTCGTTCATAAAGGTATTGAATCGTTCATCTTGAGATTTCATAAACAGTTCAAACTTCGCGTCCTGCTTTGTCAACTTCATTTGAGTTTCCGCATTGATTTTTTCCTGTTCAGTCATTTTAATCTCCTCCTTTCGCAAATATTATATCAGAAATTTATTTTTTTGGCTATCACACAAACAAAAAAACCTCCGCGCAGGTTGCGGAGGTTAATTTTTTTTGCGAAAAATTATTCAATCAAAGATATTGTGCTTAACTCTGTCATGTTCTTCCGATTTTTTTGCGTCATTCCAACGGTCTGTGGTTCCTACGAGATACTTGTGGACTGTTTCTTACCCGTTTCTTGGTTGCCGTTTACAGTCTCTGCATTCAGATAGACAACATCGTAGTCAAAAATGTGATGGCGGCGATGATAAAACTTGTCATTGAAAGATTTTTCCTTTTTGTGCGGATAAATCGTCGTCAAATACTTTGCGGCGCGTTTTGAAGTCGGAAAATCGAGAATTTCGCCGTCTCTTATCAATCGAACGGGATTTATATGTCCCTTATTGCAAACTGACAAGTTTTCAAGCATTTTATCCATAAATTGGCTGTAATCGCGATTCAACATTTGCTCCGAACGGGTTACGTAGCGTAAATTTGTCCAATGATTATTCAAACTGTTGCGGTCGATGTGATCAACCTCGTAACCTTCGGGTTTTTCGCCGAGCCAGCACTCTGCAACGACTTTATGGATAAAAACTTTGCGATTTTTGCCTTCGATTACAACTGTCGTGACCCAATGCTCAGTTTTGCTGTTGTGAGATTGCTTATAACATTTTTTAACTCGTTTCGAGCGTGCATTTCTGAAAATCGTGCCGTCACAGTTGACTTCATACAAAAATTTTAACGATGGTATCTTCCTGAACTCAAGATCATTTCTCATTTCCCTTGATCCCTCCAAAGTTATGTTTTTACTTCTGAAAGCTGGCACTTTCCGACTTTGGAAAGCCGTTAATATAACGGTTTACGGCATTTACCGGCATCTCTATGCATTTCCGGTTATTCTGCGGATGCGTTCAAACTTTTCTCCGCGAGATGTGTAGGAAACATCGACAAAACCGTCGTCGCAAGCCTTGACGTTGATACTTTTGACGGGCAAAGAAGTACGTTCGCGGACGTAAGCGAGATAATTTGCAGCTTCTTCGCGAGTAGCGTCGTCAATGCCGAAAAAATTTACCTTAACGCCGTCAACAATCATAAAATCACTTCCTCAACTCAATTTTTTTATCATCAGGCAGGTCAAGCGTGCGAATCGGGAACGGAATATTAATTCCTTCTTCGCGATAACGCTTTGTAATCGCCTTAATGAATTCGTGTTTCAAAAGATATTGATTGGTAAAAGTTTCGACGTGCATAACCGCGTTAAAATCAATGGAAGAATCGTTAAAACATTGAAAACGCACGACGGGCGCGAGTTTATTTCTGTCAATGCCTTCAGAATCGAATTTCGGCTCGTAACCGTCGACTTTAATCATCAAATCGCGAGCGACTTCGACAGTAACGCGCTCAACCTGCTCCAAATCGCTGTCGTAAGAGACTCCGATAGGTACAACAACGATAATGTCATCACGGGGCTGCGAATAATTCGTTGTAACGGCATTGGCGATAACTTTATTCGGAATAACGACGACATTACTTTCAGTGGGCGGCATAACGGTAATATAACGCCAGTTAATGTCGATAACGCGCCCTTCATCGCCCGTTGAGAGCTTGATATAATCGTTGACGCGCATTTGTTTTGAAATAATGAGTTGCAAGCCCGAAAAAATGTTTTCAAGCGTCTCGCGAACGCCGAAAGCGACCGCCATACCGCCGACACCCATAGCCGCCATAATCGGCGCGATAGAAATGTTGAAGTAATCGAGGATAATCAGTGCACCCGAAGCGTAAATAGCGACTCGGAAGATAGTATCGAGCAAAGTTGACTGCGTCATATCGCCGGAACCCGAAAATTTCATGCGAATGAAGCCCGAAAGCGTCCTTTCGCAAACTCTGGTAACGGAAAAAACGATCATGGCGAACAAAACGTAGGAAAAAATCCTTTCGAGCCCGGCGGGCAAGGAAGAAGTTGTAACAATCCAATAAAGACCCGTCACAACCGATAAATAAATCGGCACGCCGCGTAGAGCACGGAAAAAAAGTTCCATCATCTCCGATTCACTGGCTTTAACGCGCCGTTCGAGTTTTTGCGTCAACATTCTGTTAAGAACGACGCCGACGAAGAATGAAAAAGCCAAAATGCACGCGGGGATAATTAATTTTTGTCCCAAAGCGAGCCAATCGATATTTTGAAGATACTCCAAACGAAACACCTCCGAAAAGCAATTAGTAATTAGGAATGCTCAATGCGTAATGAAAAAGCTTGAAAAAATTTTTTACGCTGATATATTTAGCGCGAAGGAGCTGATGACATGAACATTTTGATTGAAGGAAAAAGATTGAGACTTCGCGGCGCAACCCTCGACGATTTGAATTATATCATGAAACTGCAATATGCGCCCGAAAATTTAAAGTTCATCGTGCCTTTTGACGAAGAATATCACCGCGAAATTCTAACCTGCGCGGATAAAATGGATATTATCGTTGAGGAAAAAGATTCTGGCGAACGAGTCGGCTATTTTATGTTGCGGGAGCTTGATTCGCCCTGCGCGGAGTTCACGCACGTGATAATTGACAAAAAAGGCGTCGGCTACGGGCGCGAGGCACTGAAACTTTTAATGAAATGGACTTTTGAGCTTAAAAAATATCACCGCGTGTGGATTGACTGCAAAGAATATAATTCTGTGGCACTTCATTTGTATGAAAGTTCGGGATTTATCCGCGAAGGCGTTTTGCGCGAGATAATTTTGACGAACGGCGTTTGGGAAAACCTGATTGTGCTTGGAATGTTGGACAGAGAGTACTTAAAGGCATTTAGGAACTAAAAATTAGTTGATGCGCGGTTGTCACGTTAAAATTTTTGAACAATGAACCGCGAAAACTGTTCCGACGCTTTTTTCATCTGTATGAAAGTTCGGGATTTATCCGCGAAGGCGTTTTGCGCGAGATAATTTTGAC
>CALFJC010000030.1 GCA_937877655.1 uncultured Selenomonadales bacterium | reverse complement strand
CAACAAGGCGAGGAGTTTTTTTGTGTCTGAAAATTTTAAGCGCGATTCAAAATATCTTCAAACTTTTTCTCAAGCAAGCGGCAATATTTAACGGGATTCAAAGCGTCCGAGTTCAGGAAAAGGTTGCGCAAATTTTTATGGAGCAAATCAAGCGTTTCAAAATCGCTCGCCAAGCCGACGGCGCAAGCAATATATTCATTGACGGTTGCGACAGAAAGTTCTCCGAAGCCGACGCTCTCCAAAATGCTTTTTCCAAAACGGGTAGAATGTCGTTCGCCAAAAAGATTTATGACGGGCACGCCCATATACAGCGCGTCAAGAGTCGTGACGCCGCCAACGTAAGGGAAAGCGTCCAAAATAATATCAATCTCACTTATCGCCTTGAAATATTCGGCTTCGGAAACGGCAGGGATGAAATTAACTCTGTCAACGTCGCAACCCAAATTTTTCATGCGATTATAAAGTTCATCGCAAGTTCTGTTGCTGATAAATTCCTGCGCCCGCATTATCAATTTCGAGTCGGGGACGCGGTCAAGAATTTCCTTCCAAACCGCAAGCATATCATCGGAAATTTTCGAGTAGCGACAAATCGTTCCGAAAGTCACATAACCGTTTTTGACGCAAGCCGCTCCCTCCGACGCAGAAATATTTTCGGGACGCGCATAACAAAATTGGCAGGGCATGTACAAAAATTTTTCGCTGAAATATTGTTCGCGATTTTGATTCGGCGGATCCAAAAATTCATCGGTTATGAAATAATCAATCGCCTTCAAGCCCGTTGTCGACATGTAACCGACACCGCAAATTTGCACGGGCGCGGGACGATATGCCAACGCCGGCAAGCCGTTATAGCCCGTGTGCCCCGCCAAATCAAACGCAATGTCAATTTCGTCGTCATGAATTTTTTGCGCAATTTCTTCGTCACTCAAACCTTTGACGCTCACAAAATGCTCGACAACTTTTTTGAAAATTTCCGTGTAAACGTCGTCCGTTTTGTTTCGGCTGTAGCAAAAAATTTCAAAACGGCTTTTGTCGTGGCAGGAAATAAAGCCGAAAATAACCGAAAACGCCGCGTGTTGCCTGAAGTCACCCGAAATGTAACCGACTCTTATTCTCTCGTGCGGCTCGTGATAAGTTTCAAACGGCTTGACGTCTTCAAAGAAGCTTTGATAATCAAAGTGCGGCGCGGAAAGTTCTTCGCTCGAAATGTTCAAGAAATGCAACGTCAACAAGATTGCATCGTAATATTCAAGCTTGCGTTGCGACTTTTCGCAAAAATCAAATGCCCGCTCGTAATTTTCTATCGCCTCCAAATGATGTCCGTTGTCTTGAGAGTACTTAGCCATCTTGCAAAAATATTCCGCGATAACGTTGTTGGAAAAATTTTTCGCCTCGTCATAGGGCGGATAAAGTCGCTCAATCGCCTTTTTCATAATTTCATACGCGCCGAGATTGTCGTCCGTCAAATATTTTCTGTCCGCTATCATCAAAAGAAGATTCGCGCCGATTTTCGACGAACACTGCGCGGCAAGTTCGCCGTAATAAAGCGTGCGTTTGAAGTCGAAACGGCTTTTGTAATTGCTCCCGCCGTCCGTGCTCTCCAAAGAAATGTATTCCTTTGCCCGCGCAAAATATTTTTCGGCAAGCTCTTCCGTTATGACTTCGGGCTCCTGCGGAAAATCGGGCAAAGGATTTTTGTTTATCCAAGCAGTGAAAATTTTTTCGTAAGCCGCCTCCAATTCGCCCATGTAAATTGTATCGTTCATGACGGGCGATTCTTCCATGCGCCGCCGAAGCGTCAAATGATATTCGCGCAACCGTTCTTTGTCATTGGCAAGCTCGACTGCCTTTTGAATATATTCCTTCGCATTGAACGCGCAAAGTTCTTCCAAGCCCATATTCATAAGCAACGAATAGCCGAAGCGCGAATTGTGCCGCACGCCGACCAAAGTTATCACGGGCACGCCCATATACAGCGCGTCGCAAGTTGTGCCGCCGCCGGGATAAGGAAATGTATCAAGCGCAATGTCGACATTTTCATAACATTGAAGATAAACGGGATTGAAGTCATCAAAATCAACGCGCTCAAGATCAACGCCCGCCGCCTTCATGCGCTCTTTGGCAAGTTCGAGCCCGCAATTTTCTTTGAAGGCAAATCCCTTAAGATAAAGTCGCGACTTCGGCACGGCTTTTAAAATTTCTCCCCAGAGATTCAACATTTCGTCCGTAACCTTTGCAAAGTGATTGAAACTCGCAAAAGTCACGTAACCTTTTTTAAAACAAGGCGCGGGCGTCGTCAAGTGCGGCAAATCGTGCCACACGTAACAGAAATGACTGTGTTGCAGGCGCAGAATTTTTTCCGTGAAAAATTTTTCGTTCAAACCTTCGGGGTCTGTGTATTTGTCCGCCAAAAAATAATCAATCGTATCAAGCCCCGTCGAATTGAACCAACCGATACCGGAAATTTGAATCGGCGCGGGTTTGTACGCCATAACCTCAAGGCAATTATCTGCCGAGTGCCCCGCCAAATCAACCAGAATATCAATTTCATCCTTGACAATCTGCGCGGCGACCTCTTTGGCGGGCTTACCGGAAATGTTTCGATAAAAATCGACTTCCTGACTGAATTCTTCCGTCACATTATCGGGCTTGTTGTTGGCGTAAATGAAAACTTCAAAGCGCGTCTTGTCATAGCTCTTAAAAAAATGCATACAGAAAAACGCGACGACGTGAAATCTGATGTCGGGCGAAATGTAGCCGACGCGGATTTTTTTATGTCGAGCGTGTTTTTTTATGTTGTGCTTGTATCTCGGAAGGTGCGCAAAAAATTTATTGAAATCGCAAATCCACTTGAAAAGTTCTTCCCGACTTAAATTGAGATTGTGCAGATTGAAAATTAAATTGCTGTACTCCGTGCGCTGAATTTTTTTTGCCTGATTAAGCATGTCGGCATTTTCGGGAGAATTTTCCAACAAGTTCAGATCAATCGAAGCAGTGGCTCTGTAATACGTGCAAGATTTTTTGGCATTGCCGATAAAGCGATAAGCTTGTCCCAAAAGATTATACGCAAGCATTTTGTGAATGAAATTTTCGTTTTTGAAAGTAAGAGCCCGCTCGCCGGTTTCTATCGTTTCGAGTATGTTCTTTTTAAGAAAATAAAATCGTGCCCGCAAAAGTAACCTGTATTGAGATGGCGGGAATTTTTTTTCAAGATAATCCAAAGCCTTTTCAGCTTCTTCCGGCATTTTAAAATCAATGTAGATGCTTGCTACTTTCTCGGCAGGCGAAGGATCATCCGGTTCCATTGCGAAGATTTTTCCCGCCGTCTGCAAAATTTTTTCTTTGTTATGAAAGATGTCCGTAATGCAACTTTTCAATTCCTTTATCAACTTTTCGACTTCACGGCGTTTTTCTTCGGGCGGGAGATTTTTCAGCTGTTCGCAAATTTTTTTCTGCCACTCCGACAAAAGGTTTTGAGAATATTTAAAAGCTTCCACGCCGAAGGTTGACGCCTCAAACTCGTTGCCGCGATCTTTGATTTTGTTTATTGCCCGATTCATTTCGTCAATCGCCGCTTGATATTCTCCCTTATCGGCGAGAGCTTCGGCGAGCTTTGCGGAAAATTCGGGGACGGTTGGATAACGCTTGACGGCAAGCCGCAGATATTTTAAATAATCTTCTGCCTGCGCGGGATTCTTCGACAAAATTTCCAACAGAACGCGGATTGAATTTGTGGAAAGAGTTTCGCCGGAATCAACATCAAGGCGCGCAAATTTCTCGGCGTTAATCTTGTCGTCCAATGCGTTGTAAGTCTCGGCAAGGTAGCCGTAAATTCTTTTGGGCGTTTTCGTGACGGCGAGTTCCTCAAGCAACGCTTTTAAATTTCGTTCCATCTTCGCCCTGTGAATCGATTTTGAATAGCCCGTGTGCCAAATCGTCAGCAAATAATCGGGAACAGTCATTAAGCTCGTCAAAAGTTCTTCGCCGATAAAAACCTGTTCATGAATTTTTCCGACGTAGTGAACGCCTTCAACATTTTCATAAAGGCGAAGGACGTAGCTTGTCCCGATTTTTTTATTGTCGTTGTCAATGTCGACGTTGACAAGATTGACGAAAACGCCCTTGATATTTTTTTCCTGCGCGAGTTTAATGGCGTTGCGCAAATTTCGGGCGGTTGCATTAATAAAAAATTCATCGGCGTCAAGGAAAACAATCCAAGAACTTTTGGCGGCATTAAGCGCAACATTGCGGGGCGCGGAGAAATCGTTTTGCCAAGTTTCGTGAAAAATTTTCGCGCCGAATTTTTTTGCGACTTCAACGGTGCCGTCCGTCGAGCCGGTATCCACAACAATTATTTCGTCAACGTATTCAGCCAAACTTTCCAGCGAACGCGCCAAATCTTTTTCGCCGTTCTTGACGATGTAACACGCCGAAATGGTTTGACTCCAAGTTTCAATCAATTTCCGCGCAGATTCTTCATCGCGCTTGTCGAAATCGGAATCGATAAAAGTTCCGTCGCGCTTTTTAAATTTTTCAAGCGCATTTTTCATTTCTGCAATCGCGGGACGATAATCGCCTTTTTGCGCGAAAAATTTTGCGAGTTGCGCGGAGAATTCGGGATGCTTCGGATAATTTTTAATCGCAAGTTGCAAAGCGTCAAAATAATCTTTTTCCCGCGCAGGCTCCTTTGAAAGAATGTCCAAAAGAATTTTCAGCGGGCGCGTGCTCAGACTTTTAATTTTTTCGACGTGCAGACGCGCAAATTTCTCAGCATTTTCCCAATCGCCCAAGCCGTAATAACAATCGACAAGGTAAGAATAAGTTCGTTCGGGCTTGTCGGAAGTTTCAAGCTCCTCAAGCAAAAGTTTCAAATTGCGTTCAAACTTTTCTTTGACAACGGAAGTTGAATAGCCCGTGTGATAAAGCGTCAACAAATCGTCTTGAATCATCGTTATGTTGGTTAAAATTTCTTCGCCGATAAAAGGCGTCTCGTGAATTTTTCCGACGTAACGAAGTCCCGGCGCGTTTTCAAAAATCCTCAGAGCATGACTCGCCTCGATAATTTTATTGCCGTTGTCGGCGTCGACGTTCAACATTTTGATTGAAAGCCCTTGAAAATTATTTTTCTTGGCGAGTTTAATCGCCTTGCGCAGATTTTTTGCGGTATCATTTACAAAAAATTCGTCGGCGTCAAGGAAAACGATCCAATCGCCCGTTGCCGCACGAAGAGCAACATTGCGCGGCGTTGAAAAATCATCTTGCCAAGTTTCGTGAAAAATTTTCGCGCCGAATTTTTTTGCGACATCAACGGTTGAATCAGTTGAGCCGGTATCGACAACAATTATTTCATCAACGTAAGGCGCGACGCTTGCCAGAGAAATTTCCAAATCTTTTTCGCCGTTCTTGACAATGTAGCAAAGAGAAATTCGCAAGCTCCATTTTTCAATCAGCTCTTGCGCGAGTTTCACTTTGGCGGCGTCGAAATTGGTTGATTCAAATTGTTCGCCGTAATTTTTAAATTTGTCAAGGGCGCGTTGCATTTCGGCGGCGGCTTTATGAAATTCGCCGCGTTGAGCAAAACAATCCGCCAACTTCGCGGAAAATTCGGGGACTTTGGGATAACGAGCGACTGCCAGCTTGGAAATTTCAAAGCACTCTTCAAACCGCGCAGGATTTTTTTCCAAAATCTCAATCAAAATTCGGATCGGACGGTTGGAAGGATTTTTTCTTGCGTCAAGTTCAAGGCGGGCAAATTTCTCGGCATTTTCCCAATCGCCCAAGCCGTAATAACAATCGACAAGGTAAGCGTAAGTTCTTTCGGGCTTGTCGGAAGTTTCAAGTTCTTCAAGCAAAAGTTTCAAATTTCGTTCGAGCTTGGAACGAATAATTGTTTTTGAATAGCCCGTGTGATAAAGCGTCAAAAGATTTGCGGGAGCCGTTGCGCGAGCCAAAACTTTGTCGCCGAGAAAAACTTCCTCATGAATTTTTCCGACGTAATGAATCCCCTGCGCGTTTTCAAAAATTCGGAGCACGTTGCTGCCGTTGATAATCGCGTTGTTGTTTTCGGCATCGACGTTCAAAAGATTTACGGAGATACCTTTTGCCTTCGCCTTTTGCGCAAGCTTAATGACGGCGCGGAGATTTTTTGCGGAGTCATTTACAAAAAATTCATCGGCGTCGAGAAAAACGATCCAATCGCCTTTTGCCTCACGAATTGCAATGTTGCGCGGCGCAGAAAAATCGTCTTGCCATTGTTCATGAAAAATTTTCGCGCCGAATTTTTTTGCGACTTCAATCGTGCCGTCCGTCGAGCCGGTATCCACAACAATTATTTCGTCAACATATTTTGCCACACTCTCCAGCGAGCGCGGCAAATCTTTTTCGGCATTTTTGACCATGTAACATGCAGAAATTTTTATCGCGGAAGATTTTTTTGCTTTGTACTTTGCCAAAATTTTTAACCGCCTTTCCAAAAGTTTTTGAACATTTTACTGCAGACAAAAAAAAATTTCCACAGCCGCGCAGACTGCGGAAAAATTTAAATGAATTTATTTTCCTTTGGCTATGAAATTCTTTTGATAATCGAAGCACTCGTTGGCAATGTCTTTGTTGAGAATCACAAGGCAAATCAAATTCGGAATCGCCATCAAGCCGTTCATTGTGTCGGAAAAATTCCAAACAACGTCAAGCGTCTGCGTCGCGCCGATAAAAGTTATCAGACTGAAAATAATTCTGTAACCGATAATCACGGGGCGAGCTTTGACGAGATACTCCAAAGATTTTTCGCCGTAATATTCCCAGCCGAGAATCGTCGAGTAGGCGAACAAAGCGAGGGCAACGGAAACGATATATTTTGCGCCTTCGCCGTAAACCGTGCTGAAAGCCAAAATCGTCAGCGGCGCGCCGGAAATTATTTTTCCCGTTTCGGGATCAATCGTGCCGAGCACGCCCGAACTTGCGATAACCAAACCCGTCAAGAAACAGATAATCATTGTGTCGAAAAAAGTTCCCGTCATGTTGACGTAACCTTGACGCGAGGCGTGATCTGTTCTTGCCGCCGCCGCCGCAATGGGAGCCGAGCCCAAGCCCGCTTCGTTGGAGAAAACGCCGCGAGCCACGCCCCAACGCATTGCAGTCAACATGCTTGCGACAATCGAGCCGCCGACGCCGCCCGCAACCGCTTCCGTCGAGAAAGCCATTTGGAACATAATCGCGAGCCCGCCGGGAACATTTTCAAAATTTTTAACAATGATTATCACGGTGAACAAAATGTAGAAAAATGCCATACTCGGAACGATAAAACTTGAAACTTTTCCGATTGAATGAACGCCGCGAATCAAAACCGCCAGCGAACAAACAACAAGAATAATGCCCGTGACTTCGGTTGATACGCCGAGAGAACTGAACGCCGAGCTGATAGAATTCGCCTGCGTCATATTTCCGATACCGAACGAGGAGCAAACTGCGAAGAATGCAAAAGCCGCCGCCATAAATTTTCCGAACGCGCCGCCGATACCGTTTTTCATGGCGTACATGGGACCGCCCGCCATTTCTCCGACGGAATTTGTTTCGCGATATTTGACGGCAAGAACCGATTCGGCGTATTTTGTCGAGAGCCCGAACGCCGCACTTATCCACATCCAGATAATCGCGCCGGGGCCGCCGAGCACCATTGCCGTTGCTACGCCGACGATATTACCTGTGCCGACCGTCGCGGACAAAGCCGTCATGAGCGATTGAAACGGCGACAAGTCGCCTTTATTCTCCGTCTTGTGCAACATGATCATTTTTATCGCGTACCAGAGATTGATCCACGGCAAAAATTTCAATCGAACTGTTAAAAAAATGCCCGTGCCGACCAAAAACGCCAGCATTATCGGACCCCATACAAAATCGTTTACATCGGTTAAGAGTTGCGATAAATCCATGAAAAAAAATCCCTCCTGCAAATTTCAAATGAAAAAAGTTTTCGACGCATAAATTATATTTAACGTAAGATAAACTGTCAAATATTATATCAATGAATACATAAAACAAAAAGGGACAAGGGAGATGGGAGAAGGGAGAAGTTTTAAAACTCTTTTCCCTTTTCCTTTGCCCGTTGTCCCTTATCAGAAAGAAGTTCCAACCGCAAAATGGAATCTGCCGCCTTGCGAGCCGCGCCCGTAATCCAAGCGCAAAGGTCCGAAAGGAGTATTAAGCGCAATGCCAAAGCCGACACTGCCTTTAACGTCTTTTGGTCTCAAGCCCGTATCCCATGCGCCGCCCCAATCTGTGAAAAGCGCGCCTTGAATTTTTTTTGCAAGCGGAAAACGATATTCCAAAGTGCCCAAAATCATTCTGTCGCCGCGAAATTGGTCGTCACGATAGCCGCGCAGGCTTCCCTGTCCGCCGAGTCGGAATTGGTTAAACTCCGTCATGTCGCCGTGCCCGTAACCGTACATGCCGCGCAATGCCCAAACCTGCGAATGATCGCCCGCTTTCAGATAAAGTTGATGTTCAATCGACGCCTTTTGAAAATCGAAGTCGCCGCCGAGAAGTCCGCCAACCTCCAACGTGAGATCAACTTTGTTTCCTTCAGACGGGCTGTAAATGTTATCGCGGGTATCCGTGACGTGTTCGAGAATAACACTGCGCGTTACGCCGAAATTATCATGTCGCCATTTTGAATAATCCGAAGTACTGCGATTGCCCACATTTCCGCTTGAGACGTGTCGGACGTAATGATCTTTGCGGTGACGAAGAGTTATAAAATTCGTTGAGTACTCACTTACCGGACGGCTGAAGGTAAATTCGCCGCCGCTGTACTTGCGCATATATTCTTCCTTGAAATGTCCGCGAGTATCATAATCGTTATAAGCATAAGTTCTGTTATAAACTTGAAAACGGACAGCAGTTTCTCTGTGATCAAGCCAAGGGTGTCGATAAGTAAAAGTGTAACCGTGCGCGTCTGTCTCGTCGCCGCTTTTTTCATACATGATTGCTATCAAATCGCCTCTGCCGTGAAAGTTCGTGTCACTGACACTTACCATGCCTATAATTCCGTCGGCAGTGGAATAGCCCGCGCCGATACCGAAAGTGCCCGTGCGTTTTTCTTTGACATCAATCTCCATAACAATCGCATTCGGCTCAACGCCGGGATTCATTTTGATATTGACATCTTCAAAAAAGCCCAAGTTGTAAACTCTCTGCATTGAACGCCGAGCCAATTTCGCATTAAACGGCGTACCGACTTCCTGCCGCATTTCGCGCAAAATAACTTTGTCCTTAGTCTTTTTGTTGCCTTTGACAGCGTAACCTTCCAAAATTCCTTCGTTAATTTTTAATGTCAAAATTCCTTCCTTGTCAATGTTCATGTCGGTTATTTTCATGAGGATGAAGCCTTCGTCATGATAATCCTCTTGAATTTTGGAAATGCTGTCGTGGAGCAAATTGCTGTTCAAAATGTAGCCGCGTCTGACAGTCAACATGTCTTGAAGTTCATCGTCATCATAAATCGTGTTGCCGCTGAAAACTACTTTTTGCAGGACAGGATTTTCCAGAACATGAAAAGTTATAACGACGCCTTCGGGAATAACCTCGAAAGTTTGATAAGCCTCGTAGAAATAGCCCGTATTCATCAAAGCATTTCTGTCACGAAGAGCCGCCGTCGCATTGAAAGTATCTCCTATGTGTTCAATCACTGCCGCCTTGACTGTCGGAAGAGTATCTTGGCTCGCGCCTTCAAATTCAATGTCGACAATCGTTTTGCCCTCAAATTGTTTGAAGTAGTCAAAAATCTGCTCGTCGACTCGCGAAAGATAAGGTTCCGGCAACGGCGAAGATGTTTCGGCGGGCGGAGTTTCATTTTTCGGAGTTTCAGCAGTTGGTTCAACTTTTTGAGTTTCGGTTGTCTGTTCAACCTTTTGAGTTTCAACGGTTGGCTCAACTTTCGGAGTTTCGGTTGTCTGTTCAACCTTTTGAGTTTCAACGGTCGGTTCAACTTTTTGAGTTTCAGTCGTCGGTTCAGCTTTTGGAGTTTCGGTTGTCTGTTCAACCTTTTGAGTTTCAACCTTCGGTTCAGCTTTTGGAGTTTCAACAGTCGGTTCAATCTCGATAATCTCTTCCGAAGGTTCTTCGACAGAGTTTTCAAAAGGTTGATCAACCATGGGAGCCGCCTCGCCCGATGCAAAGCCGAATATAAAAGGCAAAGTCAAAGCCGCCGCCATTAATGCCTTTCGCCTTCTTCGCAAAAATTTTTTGGCTTTCAAAAATAAATCCTCCCTTTTTGCAATTAGGAATGAGGAATTAAGAATTAATAATTAAAAAGCGTTCTCCATTCCTAATTCCTAATTCATAATTCCTAATTAAAATTTGTATCGTGCTTCAATGCTGAAGATATAATCTTTGCCCTCGCGCTCAATCGTAAAACCGAGATTGTCATTGAAGTCGTATTGCAAGCCGTAACGATTGACTTGGTGACTGCCGAAGCCGCGAGTGTATTTGAACATAAGTTTTTCGTTGATGTATTTTCCGATTTTAATGTTGTAGTCTTCCTTGTCTTTTATGGCGCGTTCGCCGGGCGTATGTCGTTCAAACATGGAGCCCGATCCTCGCGAAACAGAAAATTGATCAATGCCGAGAGTTTTTTTCAAAGCGTCTTCGATGTCGCCGAGCAAAGCCATTCGCAAGCCGATTGTCAAAGCGTCCGCCGTCGTCAAATTCCCGTCGCCGGTGTAGTAAGCCTCGCGCAAAGTCAAGAGTCTTAAAATTTCCGTCTCGGTCATTTCGGGGCTTGAACTTAATTTGAATCTCATATTATTCGGCACGCCGTCAACCATCAAGAAAACTTTTGTCCTGTCGATTTTTGTTTCAGCAAAGAAATGTACCGTCGGCATAAAAGAATCCAGCTGGTTGAAATGCGCCTCGCCTTCCCGAATATTAAACACAGATTCAATATAAGTCAAGGTACCGCCGCGCTTAACGTAAATCGAGCCCGAAGTTTTGGGATGGAGTGTCGAGCCGCCGAAATGCGCGTTGCCCGTAAAATACATGTCGTAAAGTTGCGAGCTGTAAAAATGAACTTTTTCGCCGAGATTCAATTCAACGTCCAAAAGAATATTCGGAAGCGGATCGTCGGAGTCTGGAATGGACGGCATACTTATTCGGCATTTGTCAAGATTAATTTGCCCAGAAAGTTTCGGCAAAGTCCAATGCCGGAAAGTTGCCTCGCTGAAATTAAAATTCGCGTTGAAAGTTCCCTTGAAAACTTCGCTGTTGATGTCCAGATTGTTCGCCGCGAAATCGAAATTATAATCTCTGAACTCCAAGCCGGGGAAATTGAAGCCGCCCGTCAGCGCGAAAGTTCCCGAACCAATATTGCCCGAAAAATTTTCCACGTCGAAGTGTTCGCCTTTGAAAAGCGTAGAAATGTTTATGTGTTCGATCAAACTTTTCATGCCCTTGACTTTTACCGAGCCTTCGTTCATGGCAATTTGTCCGTTGAATTGCGGATGCGCCGCCGTGCCCGTGATTTTAACCGAGCCTTCCAATTCGCCGACGCCGAAAGAGATCATTTTACTCATGACGGGCAAAAGAGATAAATCCGCGCCGTCGAGTGAAACCGTCAAGTTCAGCTGTTCATTGTCGGGCAAATTTTCTTTCGACTTGGCAAGCAGAGCTTTCAAAGGAACAAATCCTTTTGCACTCGCGCCGTAAGTTTTGCCGGAAAGTTCGCGTTGCGCAATAAGTTCTTCGACATTTACGCGCCAATCTTTCAAAACAAATTTCCCGCGCAGAAGATCAAAAGTTGAACCCTTAATGCCGCCCGTCGCAGTCAATTTCAATTCGCCGTTCGGATTGTCGATTGTGCCGCCGAGTTTAGCATCAATATTCGACGTGCCGACAGTTTCAAAATCCAAGCCCGCCGCGTTGCTGAAAATCCCAAGCGCAATTTCTTTTGCCGTCAAAGTCATGTCCAACGCGCCGTAAAGATCCGCCGAGCCGCGCAGATTGATTGTGCCTTTGTCGCCCTGCTTGCCTTCAAACTGATTTATAAAAATGCTGTTGTTTAAAAGATTGACGGCAACTTTTATGTCGTGAATGTCGTAGCCCGCCAAAGTTCCCTGCAAAATTTCTCCTTCCAAAGAGCCGCGCAATTTGCTGAGAGTGCCGCCGATTAAAATTTTGCTGTTAAGCTTGCCCGTGAAAAGTTCATTTTTTATGTCGGCAATGGTAAAGAAATTTGAAATGTCGCCGTCGGTAAGGTCGACTTCGCCGCTTATCATTTCGTTATCAAGATTTGTGCTGAGTTGCATTTGACAGTTGCCGTCGCCGTCGTTGAAATGAAGATCTGTAAGATAAACATTGGCTCCGTTCGTTTCAATGTGCCCGTAAACATTTGTAAGCGAAACTCCGTTCAAAAAAATTTCTTCAGCCGAAAGTTCGCCGTCAAAAATCGGAATGTCGGGCGTCCCCTTTATGAGTCCTTCAAATTTCACGTGCCCTTCCGCATTATATTTTTCGGGGAGCTTGCTTTTGAATCTCTGCAAATTTATGTCCTTGCCTTCAACGACAAAATCCATAACCTGCGAATTTTTGTTGATTGTGCCGTTCAAAATCATGTCAACCATCGGCGAAGTGATCTCAAAATTTTGCAGGTGGAGAATTTCTCCTTCCAAAAAATAATCGCCTTCCATACCGCTGAGCAAAACGCCGCGATAACTGCCGCGATTAAATTTTATGTTGCCGGCGACTTGCGGATTGTCGATTGTGCCCGTGATTTTGACAGTGTTTGAAACATTGCCCGTAATTTCTTGGTCGGGAGCAACGAGCGCGGCAATATCTTCTGCGCGGACGGCAGTTGTATCGAGTTGGAGATTAATATTTTTTTCGCCCGTCAAGCCGACACTGCCCTCAATAACCGTCCACTTCAACGCGCCGTCTTTTTCCAAAGCAAAATCGTCAATGTTAATGCCGTCGAGACTGCCCGAAGCCGAAAGTCTAATCGAGTCATACGGTTGCTTGAAAAGTCTTCCCGCAAAATGTTCATCATTTTTGGAAAGGTCGACGGCTGAAAGTTTCAAAGTCACATCGGGATTGCTTTTGTCGCCGTGAATTGTTCCTTTGAAATCTGCCAAGCCGCTCACGTCGAGTTGGTCGCTGAACTTTTGGGCGATTGTCATATCAATATGCGCGCCGTAAAAATCCAAGTCGAGATTGTTTAAGTCGATAATTTTTCCTTCAATGCCGAGCGTGCCTTGATTCGGGAGATTTACGCTGAGATAATCGAGCGTCAAATTATTTTCGGTAAAATAAAAAGAAGCATTCGCTTCGTCAATTTGCAATTCCGCGAGGTCGAGCCCCGCCGATTTTGCATTGCCGTAAATTTTCATGGGCTTATCGCCGCCGCCGTTGACTCCCAAGTCCGCAGAAATTTTTCCGTCAACAATTTTATCAAGGTCGGCGAAGTCGCACAAAGTCGCCGCGTCAATTCCGTTCGCCTTGACGTGCGCATTGAAAGTTAAATCGGCAGTTTTGATCTCGGCATTGCCCGCAATGTTGCCGCCGAAAATATTTGCGTTGGTGTCGTTGAGATAAATCATTTCGCCGACGTAACGGAGTTTGGTTGAAATATTCTGCGCGGAATAATTTTCGTAAGCGAGTCGGTCGGAATAAATATCGGCGTCAACAATAGGATTTTTTGCTGTGCCGACAAGATGAGCGCGAACGTCCGCCGCGCCGTCAATTCCAATATCGGAGATAATTGCGGCGGGCGTGAAGTTATCCGATTCGGCGTAGATGTCAAAAAAAGTTTCGTCAGTGTCGAGGCGAATTTTCCCGCTTGCCGAAGCAAATTGTCCGTTGGCAGTCGCCGAGCCGTTCAAAACAATTTCACGTTCGTTGAAAGTCACATTGCCGAAAATATTTTTAACGTCGGTAGTCTCAACTTTGACGGACGCGCCCTTGACTTCCGTCGAGCCGAGATAACTTAAAGAATCTCCTTTACGCAGGAGATGGAGCGTTGTATTTTCCGCCTTGCCGCCCAAAATTTCTACGCCGTCGGGGATTTTATCTTCGGGCAGGAAGGGGAGGATTTTTTCAAAAAAAATATTGTCGACTTCGGCATTAATAATTTGTTGTTCGGAGCCCAAAGTTCCCGAAGCATTAATCTGCGCGCCGAGAGTTTTTGCTTTAATTTCGGTTGCAATGGCGTTCATGTCGGCGCAATCGGCGGAAGCGGAAATTTCTTCGACAGAAATATTTTTGCCGTCAAAATCGGCGTTGAGAGTTCCGTTTTCCAAAAAAATTTTCGCGTCAAAAGTCGATTCGCCTTTACTTTCAAGCTTGATGTCGTTGAAGTTCCAAGAATTTTCTTCGCGCTTTTTGAGATTAACCAACGCGCCGTTGATTTTAATTTCGTCAAGCGCGGCAACAGGATCATCTTGCAAAGCGAGCAATTTGAAATTGACTTCCGCCGTATCGATTTTGGCGAGGAGCTCGGATTTTTTATCGAAAATTTCAATGTCATGAATTGTAATATCGCTGTTCTTGTCGAGCTCCCAAATATTTATTTTGTCGAGATCGACGTTGCCGATTTTTACGGGAACGCCCAGAGTTTTGGAGGCGGTCTCTTCGACGGTCGCCAATGCCTTTTCAATAAGTTCTGTTCGATGAGAATTTACAAAGAGTCCGCCGCCGAGCGCAAGAACAGCCAACGCGCCGCCGAGAATTTTAAAAATTTTCCACACGGCGACCACCCCCTTTGTCAATTAGTAATGAGGAATTAGGAATTAATAATTAGGGAAAAGTTGCGGGCAGGTGAAACCCGGGCGCACAGGGATGTGCGCCCGCCGGCAACTGAAACAGGATGTTTCATTGCCGGTCTACGCCCCTGCGAGGGGTCTTTTCTTTTTGCTACTTTTTCTTTGGACAAGCAAAGAAAAAGTAGATCCTAAACACAAAAATTAATTTAAAACTCAATCGAAGCTTGCGACAGCGTTTCGGCGTAGTCCACACTTTTTAAAAGCGGGGACAATTTTACTCAAAGGCTTGCTCGCGCTCGACGACCTCCGACGGCAACATTGAATCATTTTCAAAATCAATCATGACGACGGGAGCAACTTCTTCCGTCTTCGGAACTTCAGCCGCTTCTGAAGTCAACGCGGCATCTTCACGCGACTGCGCGGCAGTGTTGCCTTCCTCTTCCGACTCAACATAACGAACGACATCAATTTCAACGGGCACGCCCATTGCTTTATCCAAATTTGCTTTGGCGGTGTTGTAGTTGTAAAGCGCAGTGAAATAATTCGAGCGCGCCTCCGTCAATTTTTCCGAAGCGTCCATAACGTCAAGGTTTGTTCCGACGCCCGCCGCATATCTTACTTGAGCAATTTTGTAATTCTCTTCGCCGAGAGCTACCGAAGCTTGAGTTGTGGCGATATTTTTTTCAGCCGCATGAAGTTGCAAAAAAGCCGATTGAACTTCCAACTGAATTTGTTCTCGAACTTGAGCCGCCTCTTCCTGCGCACGAGTTATCGCCGCGTCCGCTTGATTGACTTGCGCTCTGGTTATGCCGCCGTCGAAAATATTCCATGAAGCCGAAATGCCCGCCGTCCATTGATCGCTCAATTTGTGGTTAATCAAATCTTCGTTCGTCAATCCTTTTGAAACCGACGCGCTGACTTGCGGGAGCCAGCCGGCTTTTGCAGATTTTTTTGCAGACTCGGCACGCTTAACGGCGTAATCAGCCATCGCGGCGTCGGGACGATTTTCAAGAGCATAAGCCGTGCAATCGCCCAAACTTGCGTCATATCTCCTGTAAGTCAAAGTATCTTGCGGACGAATAATCGTATCGGCGGGCAAACCGATATAATTATTTAAATTCGCAACGGCAACGTCGTAGTTGTTTTGGATATTAACCAGATTTTGCATGGCGTTTGCAAGTTCGACTTGAGATTCCAAAACGTCAACCTTTGCAACGGTACCGACGCGAAATTGTGCGTTGACGTTGCGCAAATGCTCCTGCAAAGTCACAACTTCTTCTTCATAAACTTCAATCAAATTTCTGTACTGCAAAACGTCGAAATAATAAACCGTCGACTGCAAACGAACGGTCTGCATTGTATTTTCAAGCGCGAGATCCGCCGAACTCAAAGCGTAACGTGCCGATTTACGCCCTTCCTTTAATCTGCCGCCTTGATAAATCGGCATGTTGACGGAGCCCGTATTCGAGAAGGAACGGTGATAGGCGTAACTTCGATAATAATCGCCGCCGAATTTTTGTCCGCTGAATTGCCAACTTACTGTGGGATTCGTTTGACGCCGCGCCTCACTCAAGCTCCAAAAAGCTTGTTGACGGTCGGCGATTGATTCTTTGATTATGCGGTTGTTTTCAAAAGCCCGTTGAATTGTTTCGTCAAGCGTGACATTCATAACTTCCGCCGCGTTCGCCGAACCGAACCCGATTGAAAAAGTCATCATGCCCGCGACGAGTGCCGCCGCCAATTTTCTCCGAAAATTTTTCTTGATGCGATTGGAAATTTTCATTTTAACCACTCCATTTCTAGTTCCTAGTTCCCGGTTCCTAATTCCTATTTGCTTTTCAGCGGCGTACCTTCGCGCAGATTTATCGAGCTGTCAACGATAACCGAATCCTCTGCCGTCAAGCCGTCTTTTACAATGTAATATGTTCCGATTTTGTCGCCGAGCAGAATTTTTTTGATGGCGACTTCGTCATTTTTGTTTATGTAAACAAAATCTCCCGCGCCGTCTTTCCGAATTGCACTTTCGGGGACAAGCACTCCGTTTGAAATTTTCAAGTTGCCGATTTCAATCTGCGCGGAAAAGCCGGGCATCAAAAGTTCATCGGGATTTTCAAAAAAAATTGCGCCGTCTTTAAAAGTTCCTGCGTAAGGATAAGTTTCGCCGTCGCTGAACTTCAGAGAAATTTTCAAATCGGTTGACGCAGATAAAATTTCGGATTCCGCTTCGGAAAGTTCAACGTTCACAACGGCGGGATTAATATTCCCAACGGTTGCAAGGACAGTTTCATTTTCCGTAACGGGCATTCCTTCGGGCACGACAACCGCTCCGAGTCTTCCCGCCTTCGGCGTATAAATTATTCCGCTTGACGCTTCGTCTTCAAACTTTTGAACAAGTGCCTGCTTTTCCTCAACCGAAATTTGAAGTTCGGACGCCGCAGGATCATTTTCGACAAGTGCCTTTGCCAAAGCCGTTTTCGATTGTGCAAGTTCCTTCTTCGCCTGCAAAAAATCCGATTGAGTTTCGAGATCGTTTATTTTGAAAAGTTTTTGTCCTTCCGTCACGTCGGAGCCGTCTTCGATATATTTTTCCGTAACATTGCCCGAAACAGGCGAGAAAATTTTTATCTCCTTGCTGAGAGAAATTTTCCCGTCATGAATCACGGTTACGGCGTCACTTGAGGATAAAACTTTTTCCGTCTTGACTTCAAGCGGCGATTCGTTTGAACAGCCCGCAAAAATTATCGTCATAAAAATCAGCAGTAAAATTTTTCTCATTCTAAAACTCCTGCTTCAATCCGAAATAAACTGCGCGGTCATTTCTTCTGTTGACGCTGTGCCACTCGCCCAAAATATAAGTCGAGTCAAGAATTTTGTACTGCGACTTCAAACGAATTTTCCCGTCATTGAGATCGTAAGCTTCGGCAGAAAATTTCCATTTGCTCCCGGCGTAAGCGTCAAGCCCGATTCCCGGTTTGCCCGCGATAATTCCCGCTCGCGCTCCAAAATTTTCGCTGAATCTTTTTCCACCCTGCAAATTCAATTTCGTATTGTCGCCAATGTCTTCCGCGCCCAACACCAAAGATTTATCGTCGCTCGTCACATTAAGATTAAAATTTGTATCCCAATCGTGCGCACTGCCGCTGTATAGTATATCAATCGAAGGCGTTACGTCAATCTTTGAAACTTTTTCGGACGCGCCCTCGACTTTGCCCAAAAGTTTGTCGGCGCGTTCGCTTATGCTCCGAGCATTTCCGACTGTCGCTTTTAAATCTTCGGCAACTTGCGGGTCGCCCGCAAATTTATTCATGTTATCAGCCATGCTCGCAACGCTTTGAGAAGTCTTGGCGATATTTTCAAGCGTAACTTTTAAATCCTCTGCCGTCTGCGGGTCGCCAGCAAATTTATCAAGATTGGCAGTCATGTGCTCGACGTTAGCCATCGTCTGATTCATGCCGGCAACCGCGCCTTCCATTTGCTGAATCATGCTGTTGAAATTTGCCTCGTTGTCGGTTGCAATTTTTTCAAAAGTGCCCGTCAAATTATTTACGTGCTCGGTGGCTTCCTTCATGTTCGCGCTCATTTCCACGACAGATTTTTTAAAAGTATCGTCGCCGATAATCGCCTGAACAGTTTTCAAGAGATCTTCAACCTCAGCCATGACTTTTGTCATGCCGTCAAACATTTGATCCATGCCCGCTTCTTCCGCGCCGTAAAGATATTCGCCGTTTTCAAGATATTCGCCGTTGTCGACTTTCGGTTGAAAATTTATGAACTTCTCGCCCATAACACCGCTTGACGCTATCGAAACTTTTGACTGCTTCGGAATTTTTACTTCCGGCTCAATTTCCATTGTGACCGTAACGCCCGTGCCTTCGTTGGCAATTTTCGTAACCTTGCCGACCAAAACTCCGCTTAATCGAACGTCCGATTGCGGCATAAGCCCGACGACTTGTTTAAAGCCCGCATAAACCGTGTAATCGTCGTTCGATCCCAAATTTAATCCGCTCAGCCCCGCCGTCGCGCCGCCCAAAAGCATAAGCCCGCCGACCGTGAACGCTCCGACTTTTGCTTCAACCGACATTTACTCGCCTCCTTAATCGGGTAACTCAATTTTTGTCTTCCAAATAAATAATTTCGCCCGTATTGCTCAACACAACCAAATGTTCAAAGTTCGCGGCAATGTCCTTAATATTTTTAAGTGCCGTTGCTTTCGTGCCGTCTTTGGTTTCATGCGGCGGCGGTACCGAAAAAATTCTTCCGTCCCAAGTAAGACCGATAACCGCTCCATGTCCTCCGCAACAAATTTTTTTGACATCCTGCCACATTTTCACTTCCTTAATCTCGTCGTAATTATAGCAGAAACCGTACCAAGCTTTAACTGTTCCGTCGAAGTAAAGCGCGGCAACCGTCATTTGCGAATAGTAACAGCCGAACGCCGCAATTTGTACAATCTCCTTGCCGCAGTCATTGAAAAAATCATTTACATTCGGTCGCCGACAAAAAAATTTCCCATCATAAGTCAAGCCGTAAGGTTCATCAAAAGTCAAAGCTATCTGCTTGATATTTTGCCAAGTCTCCACATCCTTTTTGTAATGCGTGACTTCAAAAGCTCCGTCCTCCGCGCAGACAACCGTTCCGTCACTGTTCAACATGGCAGAATGCGCCTCGCAAGCGGCAACGGAAATTCCGTCCTTCCAAAAAGTTCTTCGGGCATGAGATGCTTGGCTGCATTCCCCGTCGAAAACAACCAAGCCGTTTTTTTTCAGCCCGATAAAATGATCAAAGCCCGCCGCAATGTCGACAATCTCACAAAAATTTCTAAGGGGGCGGCTCTTCCCGCTGTGAATTTCAAATTCGGTAACTTCGCCGTTCGCCTTCAACAGCGCGTAAGAATCGCGGGCAACGACAATTTTTTTTATCGAGTTGTCGAAAACATTTCTTTGAAAATTGCTTCTGATTGGCGTAATAAAACCGTCGAGAGTTTCTTTGAAGGCAAAAAAATTTGTATCGCCCTTCGACGTGTGGCTTCTCTTGACGGCAAAACAAATTCTTTTGAACGCGCCGATAAATTCTTGTTCGCATAAAATTTCGCGGAAAAGCTCGGCTACATGTTTTGGCGGATTTTTTAAAGCTCCGCAACCCAACGCGCCCAAAATTAAATTTCTCTGCCCGTTGTCGCAGGCAATGCGGAAGATCGTCCGAATTTTATTTTTCACGCCCTCGACAAGTTCGGGGGCAATTTTTTTTTCGCCGTCCTTAAAAATCGTGCGCGGAGAATTCATGCCCGCAACCGCTATCATGTTGACTTTCCAAGCCGCAGGAGCCAAACGATAACCGCTTGCCTCGTTTTCTCTGAAAATCGTTACGCCTTCCGAAAAAATCCCGCCAAAATTTCTGTCCAGCGGATATTGATAATGCGAACGCGTCAAGCCGTAATGCTCGGCATAAGCAACATAACAATATAAAAATTTATAATAATCGGAGCAACGGAAAAGATATTCTTCTTGCGCCCCCGAACCGTTTTGAACGCCGCCGCCGGGATTTTGACGGCTTGCCATATTTAAAACGCTGACTTCAAGCCCTTCTTTAACCCATTTATGCGCCGCGTCCAAACAATCTTCGTCGGTAACGGTTATTTCGGGCGGGATATTCAATCTCTCGAAAGAAGCAGTGAACGGCTTGTAATAAAATTTTGAAAAACGCTCTTCGCTTTCAATCGGGACAAAATTTCCGTCGGGCAAAATATAGCCGCTGTCTTCGACAATCGCCCGCGTATTTCCCCAGACTTCGCGTCGCAGTTCATGATAATCTTCGTTTTCCTCTTGAAATTTTTTCGCCCAAATTTCCGCGTTCCAAGTTATTGACATTTTCCGTCCCTCCTTATTTTCTGAAGCCAAGATAATCTCCAAATCCCAACATGAATAACGCAATCTCAAAAGAATTTTCGGCGGCTTTATCTTTAAGCTCGGCTAAAGCTGTATCTTTTGGCACTGTCGCGGTATCAATATTTTCAAGAAGTTCTTTTATCGCACGCGGCAATTCCATGCAAAGATTATAAAAAGCATTCTCTTCACCCGTGACAATTTTATAAAACTCGTCAATGCTCACCCGCCTGATTCGCGGATGATTTTGCCGTCTCCCGTCAAGTGAAATTGTCCAAGAAATATTCTGAGATTTTTTTGCAATAACTTCAACCAGACAACATACACAATCGTTATCATTCAAAAGTTGTCCTTGCATTTTCATATAAGTCCTTATACTCGCCGCCGAATTCATGGTATTGTGTTTGTTTTTCATTTCTACATAAACTTTACTTACCTTGCCGAAATCAAATTCAATGCCGCCGGTTTTTTCAAAAATAATATCCCAACCGGCTTTCGGCACTGTACAACCCGCCATATATTGGAAAATATTTTGATGAAAATAGCCGATGCTGTTGTTGTTTGCTTTGTCGCGCTGACGAAAAATTTCGCTCTTGATAATCTCGTCCCATGTGGCACCGTAGATATTTTTATCGAACAAAAGTTTTATGGGGTCAATGATATTGTTGTTGAATTTTTCCAAGTCGAAGGATTGAAGTCGCTCGCCGTATTGCAGAATCGTTTTGCGGATATGTTCTTTAAAATTTTCGTCCGAGATAAAACTTAAGCTCATTGTAAATCCTCCAAAGTTTTTCTGATTTCGTCGGCGACGGCAAAAGCAAGATTGACGGGCACGGCATTTCCTATTTGCCGATATTGACTGTACATGGAGCCGCAAAATTGCCATTCATCGGGGAAAGATTGAATCCTTGCATTTTCACGGACGGTAAAAGGGCGCGCCTCCAAAGGATGACAACGTTCGGTTTGCTTTTGCGTTGGCGAAGTCAAAACTGCAAGCGAAGGTTCGTCCAAACTCATGCGCCGCAAAATGCCCGTTCGCCCGCCTTCCATTTCCCAACAGCTTTTCATGTAAGGTTTTGCCAATTCTGCAGGAATATCGCGCCAATAGCCGCCGGGCGGCACGAATTCAAATAATTTTTTTTTGTAAGGAGAATATTTTGCGCAGAGACTTTGAGGAACATTTTTCAAAACGTCGCGCAGGACAGGTTTATATTTTTGCAACGGCGGAAAATTTATTTTCAAATTCAAATCTTGTCGGACACCTAAAGTTATCAATCGTTCGCGCTTTTGAGCATTTCCATAGTCCCAAGCGTTTAAAATTTTTTTATCGACACGATAGCCGCACTCGGCGAAGACATTCAACATTGTTCGATATGTTTTGCCCTTGTCGTGACTTAAAAGCCCGCGAACATTTTCAAACAAAAAAATTTTCGGCTGAAGTTTCT
>CALFJC010000029.1 GCA_937877655.1 uncultured Selenomonadales bacterium | reverse complement strand
GAAAATCTTACCGACGAAAAAATTTATTTCAGCTGATACATTTATAAACCCAAAAAAGGGGGCGAAAACTTGGCAAAGTTTTTTATTCACCGACCGATATTCGCGATAGTCATTGCCTTGATAATTACGCTCGTCGGAATTCCGGCGGCATTTCAACTTCCTGTCGCGCAATAGCCGTGACTTTGGCGCGAATGAAAATCTTACCGACGAAAAAATTTATTTCAGCTGATACATTTATAAACCCAAAAAAGGGGGCGAAAACTTGGCAAAGTTTTTTATTCACCGACCGATATTCGCGATAGTCATTGCCTTGATAATTACGCTCGTCGGAATTCTGGCGGCACTTCAACTGCCTATCGCGCAATATCCGCAAATTTCTCCGCCGACAATTTCTGTCAGCACAACTTACACGGGCGCAAATGCCTCCGTCGTCAATGAGACAATCGCGCAGGTTATTGAACAGCAAGTCAACGGCACGGACGGCATGGACTACATGAGCTCCAACAGCGACGATACGGGGCGTTACAGCTTGAGTGTCGTTTTCGCAGTCGGCACGGACGGCGACATGGACTCCGTCAAAGTTCAAAATAACGTTGCCATTGCCAACGCCAGCTTGCCTACCGACGTTCAAAGAGTCGGCGTCACGACTCGCAAGGCGTCAAATGAAATGGCTCTTTTCCTTTCAATGTATTCGCCCAACGGCGATTATGACCGCGCCTTCATGAAAAATTACGCCGATATTTATTTGATGGACGAAATTAAGCGCGTTGACGGCGTGGGCGACGTTCAAATTTTCGGCTCGGATTATTCAATGCGCATTTGGCTTAATCCCGACAAACTCGCCGAATTGGATTTGACGATTGCCGAAGTTTCCGCCGCGATTAACGAACAAAACCTTCAAGCGGCGGCAGGTACAATCGGCGCAATGCCGCTCGCCAACGGGCAGGAAAAACAATTTACGGGCAAAGTTCAAGGGCGTTTGTCCGAAATGGAAGAGTTCGGCAACATAATTTTAAAAAGTCGCAGTGACGGAACTTTTGTTTACATGAAAGACGTTGCGCGAATTGAATCGGGGCAACGCGCCAATAACATTATCGCGAAATACAACGGCTATCCCGCCGTCGGTTTCGGCATTCAGCTTACCTCCGACGCAAATGCAATGACGACCGTTCGCGGAGTGCAAGATATTATCGAGCGTCAACGTCCAAATCTTCCGCCCAATCTTTTTATCAGCGAAATTTTCGACAGCACAGATTATATCCGCGCCTCAATCGAAGAAGTTGCACATACTTTTGTTGAGGCATTGCTCCTCGTCGTGTTCGTAATTTTTATCTTCCTACAAAGTTGGCGTGCTACGTTAATTCCGCTCCTTGCTGTTCCCGTGTCGTTAATCGGAACTTTCGCGGCATTTATAATCTTGGACTTTTCGATTAACACGCTGACGCTTTTTGCAATGGTTTTGGCAATCGGCTTGGTTGTCGACGATGCGATTGTTGTTATCGAAAACGTTGAACACCACATGGAAGAAGGACTTCAACCTGTCGACGCAACCGAGCGCGCAATGGATGAAGTTCAAGGACCCGTCGTGGCGATAGCTTTTGTCTTGGCGGCGGTTTTCGTGCCCGTTGCATTTTTGGGCGGCATGATGGGCGTTTTGTATCGACAATTCGCTTTGACGATAGCAATTTCAATGGGCTTGTCGGCATTTGTCGCGTTGACATTGACGCCCGCACTTTGCGCCATGATTTTAAAACCTAAAGACCCCGACGCAAAGCAAGGCATCTTCGACAAATTTTTTAACGGCTTTAATAATTGGTTTGACAGAACAAAAAATTCTTACGTCGGAATTGTCGCGTCGTTTATAAAAGTCTCCAAACTCGCGATAATTTTCCTGCTGATTGTCGGCGGCGTGACTTGGACGATTTATCAGCGGTTGCCTTCAACATTCGTTCCCGAAGAGGATCAAGGATATTTTT
Organism: uncultured Selenomonadales bacterium; assembly: GCA_937877655.1. Taxonomy (GTDB): domain Bacteria; phylum Bacillota; class Negativicutes; order Selenomonadales; family Selenomonadaceae; genus Quinella. Next base: position 2,708 of record CALFJC010000029.1, on the reverse strand, counting down.
TCACTTCGATTAGTTTGCCCGAAGGAACTTCAATGAATCACACCGTTGCAACGATTGACAAACTCGGCGCGGCTGTCATGAAGGAAATGCCGGGCTTGAAAAACTGCATGATGATAACGGGCTTTGATATTCTGTCCTTCGGCTCCAAACCGAGCGCGGGAATTATCGTTTGCGGCTTGGAGGCTTGGGATAAACGCGGCGAAAATGCTTCCGTCAACGCTTGCATAGGAACAATGTTTAGACTCGGCGCAATGGTTGTTCCCGAAGCGCAAGTTATCGCCTTTAACCCGCCCGCTTTACCCGGTCTTGGAAATATCGGCGGTTGGTCGTTGCAACTTCAAGACATGGCTGGACATACGGACATTGAGCTTGATGAAATTACAAAAAGAATTGTTGCGAAGGCGAATCAGCGTCCCGAAATGCAGGGCGTCCGCACGACTTTTAACATTGCCTCGCCGACTGTCGAATACGAGATTGATCGCGAGAAAGTCAAACTTTTGGGCGTGAGTCTCTCGGATGTCTTTACGGCTTTGCAAGTCAATTTCGGCGGAATGCAAGTCAATGACTTCAACAAATTCGGCAGAACGTATAAAGTTATGCTCCAATCGGATGTGCTTTATCGCAGTGAGGCTGATTGTGCAAGATTTGTTTTCGTAAAAGGTTCGAACGGACAAATGGTTCCGCTCAGTGCTTTGGTTACGCCGCATTTGTCGACAGGACCTACTCAAATTTCAAGATTTAATGCCGCCCGCGCAGTCACAATTCAAGGAAATGCGGGCGAAGGTTATTCTTCGGGGCAGGCAATGGCGGCGATTGAAGAAATTGTAAACGAAGAAGCGGGTGTCGGTTTCAATATTGAATGGTCGGGACAATCTCGCGAAGAGAAAAAAGCCGCAAGTTCAACCGGACAAGTTTTGGCGTTGGCATTGGTTTTCGTTTTCTTGATGCTCGCCGCGCTCTATGAAAGTTGGTCGGTGCCGTTCGCAGTCTTGCTCAGCGTGCCGACGGGACTTTTCGGCGCGGTTTTCTCGGAATATTTCATGTCGTATGTTTCGGCGGCAATGCACAACGGACAAGCCAACGCGGGATTTCAAGACTCTGTCTATATGCAAATCGGCGTCATAATGATCATGGGGCTCGCAGCCAAAAATGCTATCTTGATCTTGGAATTTGCTAAAGTGCGTGTTGATAGAGGAATGCCACCGATAAAAGCGGCGTTGGAAGCGGCAGGCTTGCGCCTTCGCCCAATTTTAATGACGAGTTTTGCGTTCATAATCGGTTGCTTGCCTTTGGCGATGGCGTCCGGCGCAGGTTCAGCGGCTCGTAATTCCATGGGCGTTGCCGTTGTCGGCGGGATGACCGTCGCGACTGCACTAGGAGTGTTCCTTATCCCCGTTTTATTCGTTATCACTGAATGGGTTGCAAAGAAACTCGGATTTATGAAGCAAGAAAAGCAGAAAAGCTCTGTGGACTACATGTGAAAAAATTTTAACCGTCGGGCTGAAAAGCTCGGCGGTTTTTTTGTTCTCTTATATGTTGACGGAAAAGCCCTGCGTGTGCTAGAATCAGTTTGCTTAACAAATCCAAAACACGGCGCAGAGCCATTCCATTTGCATTTTAACATGCTTGCGCCGCGCTGTCAATGAAAGGCGGTTTGATATTATGGAAGTCTACGGAGTGGTTTACACCCTGATTGACGGTACCAACGATTTTGAATACGTTGGGCAAACGACTCGCTCAGTCGAAAAGCGTTTCAAGGAACACACGAACGAAAATACTTATATCGGCAGGGCGATTCGTGATCACGGCGAAGACATGTTCAGTACAGCAATTTTGAAGGAGTGCTACAGCAAAGAGGAGCTTGACTATTGGGAAAAACGTCTCATTAAATCGCGTGATACTTTGGCTCCTAACGGCTACAATCTTACAGAAGGCGGCGAAGGTATCTGTGGTTGGAAACACACAGATGAAGCCAAAGCAAAAATCGGAGCGGCTAATAAGGGCAAACAAATTTCTGAAGAGGCTTGTAAAAAAATTTCAATAGCAAATACAGGCAAAAAACATTCGACAGAAACAATCGCAAGAATGTCTGAAGATCGTAAAGGCGAGAAAAATGCTTTTTTCGGCAAGCATCACACTGACGAGACACGTGTTATAATTTCAGTAGCAAGACGCGGCAAAAGCCCGTTCAAAAATTTACTGAAAGAAATTGACGCACGGAATTTGTCTTATTCTATGTTGGAAGAAATTTTGGGATTATCGGATTTATCTTCCAAAATGCGCGGCAAGAAGAATTTTACGGCGGAACAAATTGACAAGCTCGTTGAATTTTTCGGCAAGCCTGCAGAATATTTGCTGGCACGCGACGACGGTCTTCCTTTCATAACGTCTAGGGAAGAGTTGGGAGCAAAATCTTCTGCGATACGACGCACTGACAGCCCGTATAAAAATTTGATTTGCGAAATGGACAAGAAAAATCTTTCGTATGCGGAATTGGCAAAACTTTTGGGCTTGTGTCATCAAGCTGTTTCTATGAAAATGCGCGGCGAAAGAAAATTCATGGAAAAAGACATTGCAAAGCTCGTTGAGTTTTTCGGCAAGCCTGCCGAATATCTCCTTGAACGCGACGATGGAGTAAGTGCTATTTCAACGCGCAAAGAAACTCCGTATAAAAATTTGTTGGCGGAGATTGACGCACATAATTTATC
>CALFJC010000028.1 GCA_937877655.1 uncultured Selenomonadales bacterium | reverse complement strand
TGCCGGCGGGCGCACGTCCATGTGCGCCCGGGTTTTACTTCACTGCAGTTAAAATTTTTTCGGAGAAAATGTTTTGGAGACTTTCAAGGTTGAAGCTGTCGTTCTCGATACAAAAAATTTCGGCGACGCAAATAAAGTTGTCACGCTCTTTACAAAAGAATTCGGCAAGCTCGAAGCTAATGCTTACGGTTGCCGACGTTCGCGCAGTCCCATTTCCGGCGCAATGCAAATGTTCAATCATATTTCGGCTGAGTTGAGTCGCGGCGCGCAGGTTGATACAATTCGCGAGGCGGACATTTTAAATTTCTACGACGCCTTGACGAATGATCTTGAGCGGCTGGCTTATGCGTCACTTTTTTTTGAGATCGTCAATCGAATGACTTTGCCGCTGGAAAAATCGGCGGAGACTTTTTATTTGCTGAAAAAATCTCTGCCCGTTTTGAGTAAAAGAAATCCGAAAGTTGCCGCGCTTATCGGTGCTTGTCAATTCATGGAGACAAGCGGCGAGCAGTTGAATTTCAGCCGATGTGTTCATTGCGGAAGAGAAATTTTCGGCGACGCGGCTATAAGTCTTTTGGAAGGCGGCGCAGTTTGCATGGAGTGCGTTGATTATGTCGAAGGCTGTCGCCCTTATCCCGAAGGCTTACGAAAAACTTTTGAGGCGATTTTGAGTTTCGATTGGCGCGAGGAGACGAAATTAAATTTCAAAACGCGGCAGTTGGAGGCGGCAGAAAAAATTTTTATGGAATATCTTAGTTCGATTTTGGGGAGCGAGTTAAAATCTGTGCAATTCATTCGCGAATTTCTTGGGAGGTGATTTTTTGCGAATAATCGGCGGCGCAATTTTTATTTTGTGCGGAATTCTTGCCGCGATTATTTTTTTTCTGCCGGAGCCCGAAGGTTTTCCAATTTTGGAATATCATCAAGTGACGGACAAGGAACTTGATCCCGGCTTTGAAATTTACAATGTGCCGCCCGCCGATTTTGCCGAGCAGTTGGATTATCTGCAAGCCGAAGGATACACGACGATAACGCTTAAGGATTTTATGTATGCCGTTCGCGGTTATCGCCCGCTCCCCGAAAAGCCGATTGTTTTGACTTTCGACGACGGATATTCGGACAATTACAAAGAGATGTTGCCGATTTTGGAGGCGCACAAAATGACGGCGGTTATTTACGTCATAACAAATGAATTGGGCAAAAAAAATTACCTTAAACTTGACGAGCTTAAGGATATGGAAAAACGCGGGCTTGAAATCGGCTCGCACACATCCGACCACTTGGATTTGACGGCTGAAGATAAAATTACTCAACGGCGGCAGTTGCGCGAGTCAAAAATTTTTTTGGAATGGAGCGGGCTTGAGCCGATTTGCAGTCTGTCTTATCCCAACGGCGCGTTTAATTCGGAGCTTGAAGAACTTTTGCGCGAAGAAAATTATTTGACGGCTGTAACGGGCGAGGCGGGCTTGAATACGCTTGAAACAAATCCTTACGAACTTTATCGCGTCCATATTCGCAAGCCGCGTTTCGGGCTGACGGAATTTAAATTCCGATTGTTCAAAGCAAAATTTTTTGCCAAACTCAAAGCCCTTTAAAAATTCTTTCAACCCGCGCAGATACAAGGCAAGTTACTTCGTAATTTATTGTGTTCAAATGTTTTGCGGCTTCGTCGACAGAAATTTTATCGGAGCCGAAAAGGATAACTTCATCGCCGACTTGCACGCCGTCAATATCGGTAACGTCAATCATGGTTTGATCCATGCAAACTCTTCCGGCAATCGGCGCGAGTTGCCCGCGAATTTCCACGTGAAAATTTTTGTAAGCGCGAATATAACCGTCGGCATAACCGAGCGGCAACGTTGCGATAAGCGAATCACGTTCGGCAACAAATTCGCGCCCGTAGCCGATTGAAACTCCCGCCGAAATTTTTTTCAGATAAACAATGCGGGCAACGAGTTTCATTGCGGGGCGAAGTTCAATCGTGCGGCGAACATTTTCCGAAGGATAAAGCCCGTAATTTATAATTCCCGAACGAACCATATCAAAATGTGCTTCGGGGATGTCGAGGACGGCGGCTGATTCTGCGAGATGAAAAATTTTAATCGCGACGCCTGCGCGGCGAATTTTTTCCGCAGTCTCTTTGAAAACTTTGATTTGCTGATTGGTAAAAGTTCTGTCGTCGGAGTCGGCATCTGCGAAGTGCGAAAACATTCCTTCCAACTCGACGGCGGGCAATTCGGAAATTTTTTTTGCAAGGGCGGCGGCTTCTTCGGGCTTGACGCCGATTCTGCCCATGCCCGTTTCAATTTTCAAATGAACTTTTGCGGTTTTGGAAAGTTTTTGGGCGGCTTCGGAAATTTTTTCTGCAAGATCAAAATCGGCAACGGCTTGCGTCAAATCGTTTTCAACGACAACTTCAGCGGCATTTTGCGGAATCAAGCCGAGAATTAAAATCGGGACGTTGAAACCTGCGCGGCGTAGTTCAAGCCCTTCGCCGACGGTAGCGACTGCCAAAAAATCCGCGCCGCACTCGACGGCAACTTTTGAAACTTCAATCGCGCCGTGCCCGTAAGCATTTGCCTTGACGACCGCGCAGAGTTTTGACGCGGGATTAATGCGGCGGCGAATTTCTTTGAAGTTGTGACGAATGGCGTCGAGATCAATTTCGGCGTAAACGTCGCGAAGAATCATTTTAAAACATCTCCTTGAGGTGGTAACATGAAATTTAAAGAATTTATGGACGCGCTTGACGGCGGAATAAAAAATGTTTATCTGCTGAGCGGCGAAGAAAATTTTTTTATCGACAAGGCGCGAGAAAAAATTTTGGAGAAATTGAGCGTCGACAGGGCGACGGAACTTTTAACTTTCGACTGCGACGCAAAACCCGCGATTGGAGAAATTATCAGCGCGATTGACAGTTCGCCGTTTTTCGGAACGAAAAATGTTGTGCTCGTCAAGAACGCAACGTTTTTCAATTCGGAAAAAAGAATCGAGCGGCTTGAAAACATTTTAAAGGACATGCAACCGACGAATTTTGTAATATTCACTGCGCGGGCGGCAGATAAAAGGCGGCGGCTCTACAAAATAATTTCGCAAGTCGGAGCGATTTTGGAAGCCGATCCGTTGCGTTCATGGGAAATTGATTCGTGGCTTAATGAAAAACTCAAATCGCTTGGAAAAACAATGCGCGGCGAGGCAAGAAGACATTTCAACGAACGAATCGGAATTTTGCCCGAAATTTCGCTATGGTATTTGGAAAATGAATTGGACAAAGTCGCGTTGAATGTTGCGGGCTCCGAGATAACGGCGGAGGATTTGCGAAAAAATATGCTCGCGCCGCCCGAAGTTTCAAACTTCGCCTTGACGGACGCGGTTGACGAAAAAAAATTCAAAAAAGCGATTTACCTTTTGAAACAACAAGCGCGAGTTCCGGCGAAAATTCCGCTCGTGATAACTTTGCTTGTAAATCACGTCCGACGACTTATCAGAGCAAAATTTTTTATGGCGCAGGGAATAACCGGGCGGCGGTTGGGCGAGCCGCTTGAAATGAACCCTTACATTGCGCAAAAACTCGGCGAGACCGCAAAAAGTTATCAAACTGAACTTTTGGAAGAAATTTTTATCGAATTGTCGGAAGCAGATTTTAAATTGAAGACGGGGCGCGCAGGCATTGAAATTTTGGAAAGAATCCTCTTCAAACTTTGCCGCAGGTAATTTAAACGCAAAAAAAATTTTTCCTTCAAACAGCGGCGCAAATGTAGTAAAATTTAGGGACAAGGGAAAAGGGAAAAGGGAAAAGGGAAAAGGGAAAAGTTCATTCCTAATTCTTAATTCCTAATTCCTAATTGAAAGAACGGGGGCGATGCCGTTGGTAGAAGTTTATAAATCGCAGGAGTCGGGGCACTTGGAGAAGTTGACGTTGAGAACGTTGCAAAAGGGCTCTTGGATAAACATAGTCGACCCGACGCCGTATGAATTGCGCGAAGTCAGCGCGTTGACGAATGTCGAGCCGGATTTTTTACGCGCCGCGCTTGACGAAGAAGAACGATCGCATTTGGACAGCGAAAATGATTCGGTAATGATCTTGACGAACGTCCCAATCGTCTACGAAGAGGAAAGTTACGACACCTTGCCGCTCGCAATTATTTTGACGAAGCAATATATAATCACGGTTTGCTTGGAAGAAACGCCCGTCATGTCGAGTTTCAATGAACGAACGGCGCGACTTTTCCACACTTACAAGCGCACGCAATTTTTGTTTGAAATTTTATATCGCTCGGCAACTTTTTATCTGCGCTACCTGCGGCAAATAAATAAGCTCTCCGACGAAATCGAAGAGCAGTTGCGCCGCTCCATGCACAATTCGGACATTTTGCGGCTGATGGAATTGCAAAAAGGTTTGACTTATTTTAATGCCTCGCTCCGTTCCAACGACGCGGTTTTTGATAAACTCCTGCGCCTTCGCAACAGCCGAAGCGTCGAAGGGATTTTGGAGATTTACGAAGAGGATGAAGATTTACTCGAAGACGTTATCATTGAGAACAAACAAGCGAGAGAAATGGTTGAAATGTACAGCCAAATTCTCTCGCAAATGGCAGATATTTTTTCGTCAATAATCTCGAATAATCAAAACATGGTTATGAAATTTCTCGCGGCAATGACGATTATAATCGCAGTGCCGACCGTCATAGCAAGTTTTTTCGGAATGAATGTTCCCGTCCCGCTTGCAGAAAACCCTGTTGGTTTTTTAATTGTCATAGCAATAGCGGTGCTTGCGTCAATCGTTGCGGCGATAGTTTTCTGGAAAAAGCACATGTTCTGGGGATAGAAAAGCAATTAGGAATTAGCAATGAGTAATGAGTAATTAACCCCCCTCTTCATTGCTCATTACACATTACTCATTACTCATTGTTTTAGCTTCGGCGGCGGCAATTTCTTCCGGCGAACGATAATCTTTGTGCGGCTCCAAACCTGCAAATTGATACAGGAAAACAAATTCCTTCGGTTTGTAAGTGATATTGGTAATGCCGCGCACTTTGTATTTGAAATTCCGCTCGGCATCGGGATCGTCCATGTTGTCGCGATATTCGTTGAGCAAATCAAGTGCCATGTCAAAAGGAACCCGCTCTTTTTTTCTGAGAAATACCAGATTGTCAAAGGACATGAACTGAATCAAGCTGAAAAGTTTTTCCTCAAGTTCAAGATATTTTTCCAACTTGGCGGCGTCGGCTCCCTGCTCTTTAAGCTTTTTGTAGCCGTCAATCCAAGCGTAGAAATTTTCAATGGATTTAACGATTCGCGCCTTTTGCTCACGATAAAAATCGACGTGACAGGGAACACTGCGAATGCTGTGAAGAATTGTCTCCGCCAATACGTAAAACGGAATCGGAACTTTTGTCTCAAGGTTACTTTCGGTCGGATTCTTCAGATAATCAAGGAAACTCATATGTTCGCAAAGCCTTTTTTTGTTCTCGGCATACATTTTCAGCTCGTAAAGGTTATCGTTGACTTTGCCCATGCCGTGCCCGAAAGCCTCGAATAAAAATTTCTGTTGAGCCTCGAAACGTTGATTTTCTTCGTCCGTGAAAATTTCTTGCGGCACATATTTTGATCCGACATCTTTTGTGACTTCGCGCATTTCCGCCAAAAGTTCCCTGTTCTTCATGCCGTATTCCTGCATGAGTTTGAAAGCTTTGGTCGTCAATTTGTTGACTGCATGCCAATAGCAAATGGGCGCAGAGTCGGGATCGTCGATTTTAATTTCTTGGAGAATTGCCCAAACATCCATATTCTTGTGCAATTTGGCTTTGAAGGGAGCAAATCTGCCCTTGCCGTCCTGCACATAATGCTCAATAAGCTTATTGCCGGCAGTGATAGCCGCGCCGTAAACCGCTTGAGTCGGAGCATTGGCAACTTCGTTATTCGACACGAACGGCACAGGTTGATCTTTGAACGCCTCAAGTTCGAGATCAATTTGATCGTCGCCCTGATGTTTCTTCTTCTTTTTCTTCTTTTTTTTGCCCTGTGCGGGAACTTCGTCAGTCGGAGCTTCGGTTGATGCAACCTGCGCGGGTTTTTCTGCAACAGGTTCCGGCTTGGGTTCGGGTTGCGGCGGAGGCGGGGGCGGCGGCGCGAAAAGTGTCGTCTTCAAAAGATTGTAAGTGTCTTCGCTGACCGCGCTGAGACGATTTGCAACTTTGATTCCTTGCCCCGTCAAAAATTCGATAATCTTTTTCTCGTCGCACTCGAACTCCTTTGCAATTTGATAGATTCTCTTTGACGCCATAAAAAAATCACTCCCTAAAAAAAAATTTGTTATTTTCCGCGCCGAAGTTCCTCAAGCTTGGCGAAAACTTCCGCGCCGATTCTGTCAGCGACTTCATTGCGTTGAACAGGCAAAGTCACATTGCCTAGATATTCTTTGCGCAAATGTTGTTTTGCCCGCTTGACTGCCCTGTAAAATTCTCGCGAAGGATGCCGATAAGCTCCCGCACCCAGAATCACATTTTCAATCGCCGCGTCCGAGCTGACAACATGCACTTCGCGATTTTTGCGAACCTGTTCATAAGAAATGCGCTCAATCACGCTGTCCGCCGTTTCGTTAAAGCCGCTGTAGATCACTCTGAAAAAATCGTCGTGAACTTCAATCCTCTCTTCGTCTTCACTGCGTGCGGCATCGAAGACCAGAGTTATTTCAAATTTTTCATACGCGCCGTACTCGTGAAGGTTGCGAATCAAAAAATCACGCGCCGTCGCCCAATCTTCCGTGTTTATTTCCTGCCAAACGTGAATCAGATTGTAGCCGTCAACCAAATAATGCGGTCGCTTTTTGCTCATTTTCGTTGTCTCTGGGAAAAAATTTCGTACATAAGAACTGCGCCCGCCGCCGAAGCATTCAGTGAATTGATTTTTCCGACCATCGGAATTTTTATCAGCAAATCGCAATTTTCTCGCGTCAATCGCCTCATGCCTTTGCCTTCGCTCCCGATTATCAAAACAATTCCGCCCGATAAATCTGCTTGCCGGAAATTTTCTTCCGCGTCCATGTCCGCGCCGACAATTTTTAATCCGAGTCCGCGCAGATTTTTTAAAGTTTGAGCGACATTGACAACCTGCGCGACTTTGACATATTCCGCCGCACCCGCCGAAGTTTTAAAAACTGTCGCATTGAGCCGAACACTCCGCCGCTTCGGAATTATCACGCCGTGAACTCCGACTGCCTCCGCCGTCCGAAGTATCGCGCCGAAATTTTGCGGATCCTCCAATTCGTCAAGCAAAATTATGAAAGGCAACTCATTTTTACTCGCGGCAAGCTCCAAAATTTCTTCGACCGTCGAATAACTCACAGCCGCCGCCTCTGCCGCAACGCCTTGATGTCGCCCGTTACAAATTTTGTCGAGTTTTTCGCGGCTTATGAATTCTACAACAACCCCTGCCGCTTTTGCAAGTGAAAAAATTTTTTGTATGGAGCCATAATGCATTCCTTCCGCGACAAAAATTTTATTCACGCTCCGCCCCGACTTCAAAA
>CALFJC010000027.1 GCA_937877655.1 uncultured Selenomonadales bacterium | reverse complement strand
TTGACTGCGCACTTGCCGAAGTAATAGAATTTGCCGCGCTGTAAGTTACACTGCTCGAAGAAGAACCGCCGCCACCGGAATTATCTCCGCCGCCCGGATTTTCTCCGCCGCCCGGATTTTCTCCGCCGCCCGGTTGCTGATTGTTTTCATCCATAGAAAAAAAACTTCCCTTCATAAAAAAATTTTGTCATACCTTCAACTTTATATAACATGAAAGAATCTGTTGCAAGAAAAAATTTTTCCGCGCGAAATTTTTCCGTCCGAAAATTTCTTCAGCAAAAATTTTTGAACTTGGTCGCCGAAAACAATGCCATATTATTTTTTTTGTGCTATAATGAAAAACCGCTTAAGATACAAAGAAATTTCTTCGATAAAACTTTTATCGACTGAAAAGCGGAGAGGAGGAAATTTTTTTGGTCGAGGCGGCGTGACAATCAAGTCACCGATTCTTTGAAAAGTGAATATCTGCTAACGGAGGTTAGATTAAATGATTTTCTACAAATTTCAAATGGATTGCTATTGCGCCCGAAGTTCAATCGGCGGAGAAATTCCCGAAGACAGACGCACTTGGCGAATGCAACTGGGCGATTTGAGCGCGGCTCTCAGCGAGGGTATTGACGGCGAGAAAATAAAAGTTTTCATTCACCGCGCCAGACAAAATTATTATCAAATGTTGGCGGCTGTCGACGGCTTTAGGGAATTGACCCCCGCAGTTTTGACGAGTCTTTTTGAAAAATTTTTTGCCGACCGCGACGAATTTAAAATCAGAAACGTAAGAATCAAGGATTTGGAAGAAATTACAACTCTGAAGTTCAGCAAAATCTTCGACAGAGCAAATCGCTCCGACAATTTCAATTTCGATTATTACCAAATCAATCAAGACTTGGGACTTGACAGCTTGGAAAATCGAACTTTCAAATTGCTTGAAAGCATTTGCCCCGAAAAACGTTTGACTCTGGACAAAGCGACTGCCAAAGCCGAAAAACTTCTTGCCGACGAAACTTTTAAAGACGAGTTCAAAAGAATTTATGCAAAGGAAAATGCCCGACGTTTTTACGGACAGCCCGTTCATTACAAAATTATTGCGGGTAATGCCAACGCCGTCCTTTCCTTGACAAATCTTCTGGTCGCCGCGCTTTACACCAACAAACGCCTTGTCAGCCGCAGAATCAATTTTATAACTTCGATTAACGAAAACTGCTACGACGAGTCGGACTTTGAAAAAGTTCTCGAAAACGCGGCGGGCGGTACCGTTGTTATCGAACTCAGCGGCGACAAAGTCAATACCGGACAATTCGCCCATGCTTATGAGGAAGTTGTAAATTTCATTTCCGAGACGGTTAAACGTTTTCAGCGCAACACGCTTTGCATTTTCGTTGAACTTGCCGACAAGCCCGGTTTTGCTCCGCAACTTATCTCGGCACTTCAAGACGATTTGCACATAATCGAATTGCATGAAGGCGCGGGCAATCGCGATACCGCATTGGATTATTTAAAAAAATTGATGACCGATGATGCTTCCGCGCTTTACACCGATGAAGAACTTTTGGAGGCGATGGGAGAAAAATTGACTTTCAGCGCGTCCGACATTTACAACATTCGCGAAAAACTTTTCAACAACTCTTTGAAAAATAAAACTTACCCCGCTTATCGCGAAGTCGATCGTTTGAGTGTGGCTTCCGAAACAAAAAGCAATGACGCTTACGTTGATTTTCAGGAAATGATCGGGCTCGTGGAGCAAAAAGCTCTTATCGAACAGATTATTGCGGCGCATAAAGTTCAGAAAATGCGTCTTGAGATGAATCTTGACAAGCAAAAAGCGGCGTTGCATATGTGTTTCACGGGAACGCCCGGCACCGCAAAAACTACCGTTGCTCGGCTTATCGCGCAGATTTTGGCTCGCGACGGAGTTTTGAAGACGGGACGTTTTGTCGAGTGCGGGCGCGCAGATTTGGTTGCAAAATATGTCGGCTGGACGGCAAAAGCTGTTCGCGCAAAATTCAAAGAGGCTCGCGGCGGCGTGTTGTTTATCGATGAGGCTTACAGTTTGTCCGACGGCGAGCATGTGACTTTCGGCGAAGAAGCGATTAATACGATTGTTCAGGAGATGGAAAACAATCGCGACAACGTCATTGTGATTTTCGCGGGTTATCCCGACAAGATGAAATATTTCCTTGACCACAATGAAGGCTTGCGCAGTCGAATTGCCTTCCACATTGATTTTCCCGATTATACGCCCGATGAACTTACGGAAATTTTTAAGCTTATGGCGGAGAAGCGCGGCTACAAAATTTCCGAAGAAGTCGCCGATTATTGCAAGAAAATTTTCAAGCGCGTTGCCAAGAAAAAGAATTTCGGCAACGGGCGTTTTGTGAGAAATCTTTTGGAGCAGGCATGGCTTAAGCAAGCGCAACGCATTATCAAGGAAAATGAAGGCGGCACAGTTACAAAAGATGATTTAATCAGTTTCAAGGTTGAAGATTTTGATGTGAACGTTGACAAGAAATATAAAAATGAACGCAAGCTCGGTTTCGTGAGATAAAAATTTTTTCGGCGGTTGGAAAAATTTTCCGACCGCTTTTTTTAATTCGTAATGCGCAATGAAATAAAAAAGCACGCGACTTTTTATGTCGGTGCCTGAAAAATTATTCGTGAAAATTATTTTTTGTCATCGCCGTCAAGAAGTTTGCAACCGAGTTTTCCGAGTTGCCAAATCGTCAAGCCGCCGACAACCCAAGGAACTGCCGAAGCCGCAACTGCTCCCAAACCAATCGTTGCCGCCGCACGTGTTCCTGCCGCAACTGCCGCTTGTTTTGCGACATAAGCTGTTGCCGCCGAGCCCGCCAAAGCCGCGCCTTCCGTTGTAAGCAATGCGCCGCCGACTGCAGCCGCGCCTTCCAATAATGCTCCGCCTGCCGCCAATATTACGGGTATCATGAATTAACCTCCTATTCGGTTACAACTTTGTTGAGATTTTTATAAGAGTCAATGAAATTTTGCAACGCCTCGCGCATAGCCGCCATTTTTTCATCGGAAATATTGAAACGCTTCTTCGCCAAATCTACAAGAACTTTTTCCGATTCGGGATAAGATTCATCAATCAAAGCTATTGCGTAAAGTTCAAAGAAAATTTTTTGCTTGTCGACTGCCGCGCACTCGTCGAATGCCGCCAATTCTTTTTCAAAATCGACGGCGTGAACTTTCGTCATGTCGATTGACGGATCAATTTCAACGCTGTAGCCGATAAAAAGTAATTGCTCGCGTTCGTCAAACCGCCCGTCCGCGTAAACCATCGTATAAGCCAAGTTCAAAAATTTTTCCTGCTGATCCTTCGTGAAACCTGCAATGAACAAATCAATCACCTCTCAAAAAATTTTTCGGCGCGTTCAAAGCTTTGACGTTGCCTTGATTCAAAAAAACAATCTCCACGTCGAAACTTTGATTCAAACCGCGCCGAGCGATTATCGCCGTGAGCATTTGTCGAACATTTTCATCTGCGCGGCTCAAAAGTCCTTCCTGCAGGGCGTGTTGCTTTTGAGTTTCCAAATCCGCCGCGATTAAATCGCTCTGCTCTTCGATTTTAATGTCATCCGCCAAAATGCCCGCGTCTTGATGATGAACTTTGAACGAGCGAACATCGGCGTACATGTCGAGGATTTGACTTTGCGGCACGATAATTTTCACGCGGTTACCCGATTCGTTTTGCGAAAAAGTTATTTTCTCCAAATCGCAACCGCAAACTATTGTTCCCGAATAATCCATCAAAAGTTTTCTTTCCGTGCCGGGCATGTGCACTTTGAAGAACGGAATTTTTTTATCGTCGTTGAAGGAAATAACCGACGTGAAATTTTTTCTGACCGTCACGAGCTCGCGAACATTTTTTATTTCCTCTGAAACAATCGTCTGCATTTGTTGAAAAGAAAGGGGCTTGCGCTCGTCACTTTTCTTGCGTTTCATGAAAAAATAAACTGCCGTGCCCGTCATTCCAATCAAGACAACGCAAAATGCCAACGTCACCCCGAAACTTGAAAGCAAAATTATCTCCTCCCGTTGCAGATTATTTGATCCGCTTTTTAATTTCGTTCTTGATAATTTTTTTGCCGACTTCGCGGGCGGGTTTTGAAGTGGCAATGTCAAAAGTTTTTTTCGCGCCGAGATTGCTGAAGGCGGCTTTCACGACGGCGGCTAAAATTTTTCCCAACATTTCAATTCCTCCCCAAAAAATTTTTTGCCCAAACGATTTTATCAAAACAAATTTTCGATTTGGTGTCCCGCCGGGACATTCTGTAAAAAAATTTTTCAAAGATAAAACTTCCCAACTATTTTACCCCCCACACCAAGCCCGATTGTCAAGCGTTTTTTAAAAAAATTTTGCGGCGGCAGGATTTTTGTTTGCCATGAAAAATTTATCCCCCGTAAAAATTTTCGGGAGATGTTTTGATGAAAGAATTAATGTTGGGCAACAAGGCACTTGCTCGCGGCTTGTGGGAGGCGGGCGTGAAATTTGTTTCGAGCTATCCCGGCACGCCTTCGACGGAAATAACGGAGGAGGCAGTCAAGTTCGACGAAATTTATTGCGAATGGGCTCCAAACGAAAAAGTTGCGATGGAGTCTGCGTTCGGCGCGTCGTTGGCGGGCAGAAGAGCTTTTTGCGGACAAAAACATGTCGGCTTAAACGTCGCCGCCGATCCTCTTTACACTTTGAGTTACACGGGGATAAACGCGGGCTTGGTCGTCGTTGTGGCGGATGATGCGGGCATGCACTCTTCGCAAAACGAACAGGACAGCCGCCATCACGCGATAGCCGCAAAAGTTCCCATGCTTGAGCCGAGCGACTCCGCCGAAGCTTTGAACTTCGCCAAGCTTGCCTATGAAATTTCCGAGCAATTCGATACGCCCGTTTTGATAAAAATGTGTACGCGGGTTGCACACAGTCAATCGGTCGTCGAGACGGGCGAGCGCGTCGAACCTTTGAAAACTTACGAAAAAAATATTGCAAAATATGTCATGATGCCCGGCAACGCGAAGAAAAGACATCCGATAGTTGAGGAGCGGACAAAAAAATTAATCGAATACGCGGAGACTTCGCCGATAAATCGCGTCGAATTTTTCACGGACGAATTGGGGATAATCACTTCTTCGACCTGCTATCAATATGTCAAAGAAGTTTTCGGCGAAAGTGCAAGCGTTTTGAAACTCGGCATGATAAATCCGTTGCCCGTCGAGCTGATAAAAAATTTTGCCGCAAGAGTAAAAAAATTGGTTGTGGTTGAGGAGCTCGATCCGATAATCGAAACGCATGTAAAATCTTTGGGCTTGCAAGTTTCGGGCTCGGAAATTTTGCCGCGCATTGATGAGTTCAGCCAAAATTTAATCGCGGAAAAATTAGGGGTAAGGGAAACGGGAAAAGGGATAAGTTTAGAAGATCAAATTCCTGCAAGACCGCCGGTAATGTGCGCGGGCTGTCCGCACAGAGGATTATTCTATTCATTGAAAAAAAGAAAATGCACGGTGCTCGGCGACATCGGCTGTTACACACTCGGAGCAGTGCCGCCGCTTTCCACGATTGAACTTACACTTTGCATGGGCGCGAGTATCGGCGCGACTCACGGCTTTAACAAAATGCTCGGCAGTCAGAGCGAAGGAAAAACAGTTGCGGTTATCGGCGACTCAACTTTTATGCATTCGGGCATGACAGGCTTGGCGAACGTCGCTTACAATCAATCCAATTCGACAGTGATAATTTTGGACAATTCGATAACGGGCATGACGGGGCATCAGCAAAATCCTTCGACGGGTTTAAACATCAAAGGAGATCCTGCGGGCAAAATCGATTTGGAAGCACTGTGTCGAGCAATGGGAATTAATCGCGTTCGCGTCGTCGATCCTTACAATCTTAAAGAATGTGACGCGGCGATTAAAGAAGAACTTGCCGCCGCCGAGCCGAGCGTTATCATTTCGCGGAGACCTTGCGCACTTTTAAAAACCGTCAAGCACAAACCGCCGCTTTTTGTCGACAAAAATAAATGTATCGGTTGCAAATCTTGTATGAAAATCGGTTGCCCCGCCATTTCCATGAAGGACGGCAAGGCGGTTGTGGATCAAACTCAATGTGTCGGTTGCGAGGTTTGCAGTCAGCTTTGTCCTAAAAAAGCTTTTGCAAGGGAGGCTTGAATCGTGGAAACAAAAAATATAATAATCGTAGGCGTCGGCGGGCAAGGCTCTTTGCTTGCGAGTAAAATTTTGGGGCATTTGCTTTTGAACGAAGGCTTTGACGTAAAAGTTTCTGAAGTGCACGGCATGAGTCAGCGCGGCGGCTCCGTGATAACTTATGTCCGCTTCGGCGATAAAGTTTATTCGCCCGTTGTGGACAAAGGCGAGGCGGATTTTATTGTTTCGTTTGAAATTTTGGAGACGGCGCGTTGGCTGTCGTATTTGAAAACGGGCGGGCAAATCGTCACGAACACGCAACAAATTGATCCGATGCCGGTTATCACGGGCGCGGCGACTTATCCCGAAAATCTCATTGAAAAAATTCGCGACAAGGGAATAAAAATCGACGCGATGGATTGTTTGACTTTGGCAAGAGAAGCGGGCAGTCAAAAAGCGGTCAATATCGTTTTGCTCGGACGGCTGTCGCATTACTTCGATATATCGGAGACTTCGTGGCAAAATTCGCTTAAGGCAAATGTCCCGCCGAAATTTTTGGCGATAAATCAAAAAGCATTTGAACTCGGAAAGAATTTTTCGGACTGAGGTGCGGCGATAAACTTAAAATTTTTGAGCGGCAAATTTTTCTCCTGTCGGAAGGCAGGATTTTTTTTTGCAATGAAAAATTTATCAGCGTCGAAAATTTTTCGGCAGAAAATTTTTTGCAGTAAGTTTTGAAAGAGGTTGTTTGAATGGGAAATTATTTTCAAGAGGAAATTGAATGCGCGCCGATTGAAAAAATAAAAGCGTTGCAAGACGAGTTGCTCCCGAAGCAAGTTCGTTACGTTTGGGAAAATGTTCCTTACTATCGCAAAAAAATGGAAGAGCACGGCGTCACGCCCGACGACATTAAATCGACGGCTGATTTGCACAAGCTCCCGTTCCTGTCGAAGGCGGATTTAAAGGCGGCTTATCCTTACGGCTTGCTGGCGGTTCCGCGGAAAGATTGTGTTCGTATTCAATCGACTTCGGGCACGACGGGCAAACGCGTTGTCGCTTTTTACACGCAGGGCGACATTGATATTTGGGAAGATTGTACTGCGCGGGCGATTGTGGCGGCGGGCGGCACAAAAGATGATGTTTGCCAAGTTTCATACGGTTACGGACTTTTCACGGGCGGTCCCGGTCTCGACGGCGGAAGTCACAAAGTCGGTTGCCTTACAATCCCGACGAGCTCCGGCAATACCGAGCGGCAAATTATGTTCATTATGGATTTGCAGGCGACGATTCTTTGTTGCACTCCGAGCTATGCGGCTTATATCGGCGAGACGCTTAAAGAAATGGGTTACAAGCCTGAAGACATTCCGTTGAAGGCGGGAATTTTCGGCGCGGAAGCTTGGTCGGAAGAAATGCGCCGCGACATTGAAAAAACTCTCGGCATCAAAGCTTATGACATTTACGGCTTGACAGAAATTTCCGGTCCCGGCGTCGCCTTTGAATGCTCCGAGCAAAAAGGAATGCACATTCAAGAAGATCATTTTATCGCCGAGATTATCGACCCCGAAACGGGCGAAGTTTTACCCGAAGGCACGCAGGGCGAATTGGTTTTCACGACGCTTGACAAAAAAGCTTTTCCGCTGATTCGCTATCGCACTCGCGACATTTGCACTTTGACAAGAGAAAAATGTTCGTGTGGCAGAACTCATGTTCGCATGACGAAGCCCAAAGGACGTTCGGACGACATGCTGATTATTCGCGGCGTCAACGTTTTCCCAAGCCAAATTGAAACAGTTTTGATGAATAACGGCTACGCGGCGAATTATCAAATTATCGTCGGGCGCGTCAACAACACGGATACTTTTGAAGTCAAAGTTGAGATGACGCCCGACATGTTCACCGATAACGTCGGCGAAGTTCAAGCGCGCAGAAAAGTTTTGGAAGACGGTTTGCGCTCGATGCTCGGCATTAAGGCGAAAGTTACGCTTGTCGCGCCGAAGACGATAACGCGCAGTGAAGGTAAAGCCGTCCGCGTCATCGACACCAGAAAAATTTAGGTTATAGGGGATAGCTTATAGTTGATAGGAAAACCTAAAACCTAAAACCTATAACCTATAACCTATCAGCTATCAACCGGAAAGGAGCATAAAAAATGAGCGTCAATCAAGTTTCGGTTTTCCTTGAAAATAAGCCCGGCACGCTGAACAAATTGACTGAAGTTCTCGCGGCGAATAAAGTTAATATCCGCGCCTTGAGCCTTGCCGAAACCAGCGAGTTCGGAATTGTGCGCATGTTGGTTAATGACGTTTTCGAGGCAACCAACGTTCTCAAGGAAAATAATTTTGTCGCAACTCTTACGCCCGTTTTGGCTTATGCCATTGAAGATAAGGCGGGCGACCTCAACAATCTTTTGGAAAATTTCAGCGCGGCGAACGTCAATATCGAATACATGTACGCCTTCGCGGGCAAAACTCGCGCTTACATGATTTTCCGCGTCAACGACACCAAAAAAGCTGAAGCCCTTCTCAACAGCAAAGGTTTGAAATCTTTGACGCAAGAAGAAATTTCGGCAGTGTGAAAAGCAATTAGTAATTTGCAATGAGTAATGAGTAATGATTTCGTCTTTAATTGCTCATTACTCATTATTCATTTCTAATTGCTTTTCGGAGGTGACGCTTTGGATAAATACAGACTCAAATTTGATGATTCGCAAAATTTCTTCCGAGTTTTTGCGGAGGCAAATTTAAATTTCGACGGTTGTACTTTGGAAAATGTTTTCATCACGCCCGAAATTAATTTTTGGGAAATAAAAATCGTCACAGACAAAAATTTCGACAAACAAATTTTGCGAGCCGCCGAAGATTTTTTGCATAATCGCTACGGTGCCGACGTTAAAATCGAAAGCGAATTCATTGCCGGTTGCGAAGTCATTCCGAAAGAAAAAAAATCTCCCGAAAAAATTTCTCCCGAAAATAAATCTGCGCGGAAAAAATCGGAGCCCGTCAACAAAACTGCTCCGCCCGCCAAAAAAATTAACGGCAAAAAAATTTCGGGCGAAGTCACGAAGATAAAAGACATTCGCGAAGAAAACGTTGCAATCGTGATTCAAGGCGAAGTCGGCGAAGGCGATATGAACGGCGTAAAACTTCGCGAGTTCAGAAACGGCACAATCGGCGTAAGTTTTTGCGTCACCGACGACACCGACGGCATTTGCTGTAAAAAATTTTTCAAGGACGATAAAAAAGCCGACGCGCAACCTTTCGCCGACATGCTTAAGGCGGGAACTCTCGTTAAAATTTCCGCCACGCCGAAATATGATGATTACTCCAAAGAAATTGTACTTTTTATCAACGCCCTTGAAATTTTGGAGAAAAATTCCGTTCGCGAAGACAAAGCCGAAGTCAAGCGCGTTGAACTTCATGTTCATACACAAATGAGCGCGATGGATGCCGTCATTCCCGTCGAAAAATTAATCAAGACTGCCGCCGATTGGAATTGGAAAGCCGTTGCCGTCACGGATCACGGAGTCATTCAAGCTTTTCCGAACGCCGCGCAGACTGCCGAAAAACTCGCCAAGCAAGGAAAAAAAATCAAAGTCATTTACGGCATGGAAGGTTATCTTGTCGGCGAAGATTTCAAACAGAAATTTGCTAATCACATTATCATTCTCGCCAAAAACAAAGTCGGGCTTGCAAACCTTTACAAATTAATTTCTGTCAGCCAGATTAAGTACATGTATTATCGCCCGCGCATTCCGAAAAATCTTTTAAGTGAACTGCGCGAAGGTTTGATTTTGGGTTCGGCTTGCGAGGCGGGCGAATTGATTCGCGCAATCGTCGCGGGCAAATCGGACGCCGAGATTGAAGAGATAGCAAATTTCTATGACTACTTGGAGATTCAGCCGATTCATAACAATGATTTTCTTGTTCGCAGTGAAGAATTCCCCGACGTGACGACCGATGAAGATTTGATAAATATTAATCTCAAAGTCGCCGCGCTTGCAAAAAAATTGAACAAGCCGCTTGTCGCAACCACCGACGCCCATTTTCTCAATCCCGAAGATAAAATTTGCCGCGCAGTTTTAATGCACAGCAAAGGTTATCAAGATGCCGACCTTCAGCCGCCGCTTTATCTTCGCACAACGGAAGAAATGTTCGCGGAGTTTAATTATCTGGACGAGGCAACGGCTTATGAAGCGATTGTCACAAACCCGAATAAAATTGCAGACTCGATAGAATTTTTGAAGCCGATACCCGACGGACTTTATTCGCCGCAAGTGGCGGGCGCGGAAGAAGAAATTCGCGAAACTTCCTACAGAAAAGCGCGACAGCTTTACGGAAAAAATTTGCCGCCGTTGGTTGAGGCGCGGCTTGAACAGGAACTTAAACCGATTATCGGGCACGGTTTCGCGGGACTTTATTTAATCGCTCAAAGGCTCGTGAAAAAATCAAATGACGACGGCTATCTTGTCGGCTCGCGTGGAAGTGTCGGCTCGTCTTTTGTTGCGACTTTGATAGGAATTACCGAAGTAAATCCTCTGCCGCCGCATTATCGTTGCCCTAAATGTCTTTACAGCAAATTTTTTACCAAAGGCGAAGTCGGTTGCGGCTACGATTTGGAAAATAAAAAATGTCCCGTCTGCGGGCATCCGCTGATTAAAGACGGGCATGACATTCCTTTTGCAGTTTTTCTCGGCTTCGACGGCGATAAAGTTCCCGACATTGATTTAAATTTTTCGGGCGAATATCAATCGACGGCGCATAAATACACGGAAGTTCTTTTCGGCAAGCACAATGTTTATCGCGCAGGGACGATTTCAACCGTTGCGGAAAAAACTTCTTTCGGTTTGGTTAAAAAATATTATGAGGAGCGCGGGCAGAAAAAACACGGCTCGTTTATCGCGAAAATCGCGGCGGGTTGTCAAGGCGTCAAGCGCACGACCGGGCAACATCCTGCGGGAATTATGGTTGTGCCGCGTGATATGGACATTCATTATTTTACGCCGATTCAATATCCCGCCGACAACAAAGACGCCGCCACTACCACAACGCATTTCGATTATCATTCAATCAGCTCGCGGCTCGTCAAGCTCGATATTTTGGGGCATGTTGATCCGACGATGATTCGCATGTTGGAAAATTTGACGCACAGAGATCCGAAAACAATTCCGCTTGACGACAAACCGACATTGAGTTTATTCAATTCGACAAGTGCACTTGGTTTGACGCCTCAACAAATCGGAACGAAGTCGGGGACATACGGCTTGCCGGAATTCAGAACGAGTTTCACGCGAACGATGATTGACGATACCAAGCCCGATTGTTTCAGCGACCTTGTAAGAATTTCGGGCTTTTCTCACGGCACGGACGTTTGGCTCGGCAACGCGCAGGATTTAATTCGACAAGGTACTTGCACTTTGAAAAACGCAATTTCTGCCCGCGATGATATTATGATGTATCTGATTCATCACGGCGTTGACGCGCTGAAATCTTTTAAGACAATGGAGAGCGTCCGCAAAGGCAAGGGCATTAAAGCGGAGGACGTTGAAGATTTAAAATCTCATGAAGTTCCCGAATGGTACATTGATTCTTGTCAAAAAATAAAATATCTTTTCCCGCGAGCGCACGCAACCGCTTATGTCATGATGGCTTATCGAATTGCCTATTGCAAAGTTCATTATCCGCTGGCTTATTACGCGGCGTATTTTTCAAAGCGCATAACCGAATTTGACGCCAATGAAATTATCAAGGGGCAACAATATGTTAAGCGCAAGTTGGATGAGCTGGAAGATTTGTCGGACGAACGCAAGCTTGACATTAAGGAAGGCGATTTGCTGGCAGATTATCAAGTTGTCTATGAATATTTTTTGCGCGGCTTTACTTTCGAGCGCGTTAATCTTTACGAGTCGGCGGCGGAAGATTTTATTATCAAGAAAAATTCTCTGCTGATGTCGTTGAGTTCGATTCAAGGCGTGAGTCCGGCGGCGGCAAACGGAATTATTGAGGCTCGCAAGGGCGGAAAATTTTCTTCGGTTGATGACTTGAAAAACCGCGCAGGTTTAAACAAAACCGTTATCGCCGCACTCAAAACACACGGTTGCCTTCGCGATTTGCAGGAGACTAATCAAATAAGTCTGTTTTAGTTGCCCCCTTTTTTCCAAAAAGTGGGAACGCAAAACCATCTCGGCGTCTCGTCACTTCGATTCTTTCAAAATTTCTTTTTGTAGATTGAACAAACTTTTCTTTTGCCGCCCCAAAAGAAAAGTTTGCAAAAGAAAAGGG
>CALFJC010000026.1 GCA_937877655.1 uncultured Selenomonadales bacterium | reverse complement strand
CATAACGGCCGGCAAAGGCAACGATACAATCATAAGCTCCGGCGAAAATGTTTTTGTGAATCTCAAAGGCGGCAAAACATATTTGTTCGTAACGGACGGCAAGATGACGCTTAACGGTTACGACGCCTCGACGGACGCGGGCTTCGGCACGAACTACGAAAACATTTTCGGTGAAATTCTTTTCGGAGATATTGATTTTGAAAAAGGCAAGCTGTCAATCGGCTCGGCGGTTGTCGACTTCGGCAAGGACAGCGAGCTGATAAATATCTTTGACTTGAGCGGCAACCTGCAGAAAGTCGGTTTCGTTGCGGCTGATGATTCACTCAATGCAAGCAGTGAAAAGGCAGATTTAATTATTGTCGGAGAAAAAGGCTCGACAGTGACGGGCGGCAAAGGCGACGATTCCATTTTTGCGGATGACGGATCATTTGTCGACGCGGGCGACGGCAAAAATTACATTTATCTGAACGATGAAGAAACCGAAAGATCAACGATTGTCCTGCGCAGCGGCAGAACGACGATTGATAACTTCCAAGCGGGCTTCGAGGATACGAGCGACCGCCTGTTCGTCGATGTGGATGATTCTGTCGGTTTCAAATTTGACGGCACGGATCTTAATGTCAGAGTCAACAAAAAACAGCGCGGCGTTATAAGCAATATTGCAGACAACGCGCCTTTCGTGAATATTTTTGTGGCGGATAAAAATTCTACCGAAAAAATTGTTGTTGCGCAGAAAGGCGCGACCATTACGGCTGACGACGAACTTGCTTCCCTTTACAGAGGCGACAAATCGGGTGTCGACTTCACCAATTACGAAGGAAAACTTTTTGTAAATCTCGGCTCGCAAGAAACAAGCGTCGGAGCCGGCGAAGTTATTTTCCACGGAATAAATCAAGTTACGGCGGGCGGCGGTTTGAATTCCTTAATCGGCTCGGCGAAAAACGAAACTTTGACTGCGGGTATCGGCTCGACTTCGCTTTGGGGCGGCAAAGGAAATGATCTCCTGCAAGGCAACACGTCCGACGAAAAAGACGGCGCGACAGAATTTTTCTTCCAAGCGGGCGACGGCAAAGATAAAATTGTCGATTTTGAATTCCTCACCGAAGAAAATATCGGCACGGCGGACAAAATTAATGTCGGCTCGGCGGCTGTCACGGATATTGCAATGAACGGCGAAGGCAATGTTCGTTTGAAAGTCGGCGACGGCGACGATTGGTTGACGATTGAAGACGCGCAGGGCAAAAACTTCCGAATCAATGATTTCGTTGCGAAAGTCGACAGGAAGAGTTTGGAGTTCGACGGCACGGCAAATTACTACGCGGCGACGGGAAATAATGCGACGTTGACAGTCGGAGATGACATTGAAGACGCGGCGATTATTTGGCTCGGCAATCAAAG
>CALFJC010000025.1 GCA_937877655.1 uncultured Selenomonadales bacterium | reverse complement strand
ATTTTTGTCGGGTAAAAAAATTCCAGCCCGCGCAGGTCGCAAGCCTCGCGCAAATTTTTTTCCAAAGAAGAATTTGCCGCCCGCTAAGATTATTTTTGAACTTAAATTTTTCTTCACAAGCCCAAGTTCGGGACGGCGTTAAGTGTCGAGTCGGCAAAAGTTTTTTGATAAAAGCCGCGACAAGCGATCATTGCGGCGTTGTCTGTGCAGAGAATTTTTGTCGGGTAAAAAAATTCCAGCCCGCGCAGGTCGCAAGCCTCGCGCAAATTTTTTTCTAAAGAAGAATTCGCCGCAACGCCGCCTGCCAAAACAATTTTATCAAGCTTAAATTCTTCAGCCGCCGCCAAAGTTTTTTCCGTCAAAGCATCAACGACCGTTTTTTGAAAACTCGCCGCAACGTCCGCCGAATTTATTTCCTCGCCCTTCATCTGCGCGGTGTTGAGATAATTCAGAACCGCCGACTTCAAACCGCTGAAACTGAAATCGTAGCCGATAACTTTTGGATGCGGAAAAGTTACGGCGTCGGAATTGCCGCACTTGGCGAGCTTGTCAATTTCGGGACCGCCGGGATAAGGCAAGCCCATAACCCGCGCAATTTTATCGAAGGCTTCGCCCGCTGCATCGTCTCGACTTTGTCCCAAAAGTTCAAAGCGATTGTAGTCCGTCATTTTTATCAGCGCGGTATGTCCGCCCGAAACCACAAGCGATAAAAACGGCGGCTCCAATTTCGGCGAGCTTAAAAAATTCGCGAAAATATGTCCTTCAAGATGATTGACGGCGATTAGCGGAATTTTCAGCGCGTAGGCTAAAGATTTTGCCGCCGACAATCCGACAAGCAACGCGCCCGCCAAACCCGGTCCTTTCGTCACGGCGATTTGATTTATCTCGCGAAGATTGACGCCCGCTTTATTTATCGCCTCGTCAATCACGGGCATAATGTTTACGATATGTTTTCGCGACGCAATTTCCGGCACGACGCCGCCGAATTTCTGATGAAGCGGAATTTGTGTCGAGATAATGTTTGATAAAAGTTCGCGCCCGCCGCGCAGAACTGCCGCCGCCGTTTCGTCGCAACTTGTTTCAATGCCCAACGTTAAAATATTTTCCATGAAGATTTTTCCTTTGTGATAAGCGTAAATAATTTGACAACGCTAGCAATGCTTAGCGTTGCGTACAACTGCGGGTATTACTCCGAAAATTTTTTACGCAGGAGCGCGACTGCTGTTTGTGCACTTTTTAAAAGTGCCGCAACTCGTTTCAATGCCAAGCGTTAAAATTTTATTCATCGGCAAACCTCGCAACGCAAAAATTAATCGGGACGCCCGCCGCGCCGAATTTATTTTCGTATTCGGTGCGAATATTATCGGGCGGCTCGTTTTCATGAAGATTATTTGTCACGTCGTGAACTTCAAGCCCCGCCGCCGCAAATTGCTCCAATGAAAAATCAAACAGCCCGCGATTGTCCGTTTTGAAAAAAATTTCTCCGCCAACCTTCAAAATCTTCTTGTACTTTTCCAAAAATCTTTCGTGAGTCAAGCGGCGTTTGGCATGACGCTTCTTCGGCCAAGGGTCGCAAAAATTTATGTAAAGTCGGTCGACTTCGTGCTCCGAAAAAATTTCGGCGATATTTTCCACATCGAAAACAATCAATCGGACGTTGCCGAGATTTTTTTCGCGAACTTTTCGCGCCGCCGACAATACGCAAGTTTTTTCAACCTCAAGCCCGATAAAATTTACCTGCGGATTCTGCTCGGCGATTTGCGTTATAAAATCTCCCATGCCCGTGCCCAGTTCGACAAAAAGTTCTCGCGTTAAATCTTTTTTTATCGGCTCCACTTCTCCGACAGTCACGAAGTCTTCAAAAAGTTTTAATTTCTCGTCCGTGTGAGGCTTTTTCCTCAAGCGCAAAATTTTTCACTCCTCAAGCCCGATTAATTTTTCTTCGTGCATGAACTTTGCCAATTTTTTTATGCCGCTCATGACGTTGCGATAATGTTCGGGCGTCAATGACTGCGAGCCGTCCGAAAGTGCCCGCGCAGGATTCGGATGCATTTCCATCATTAAGCCGTCCGCGCCCGCCGCTATCGCCGCCATTGCCATCGGTTTTACCATGCGCCATTTGCCCGTGCCGTGACTCGGATCAACGATTATCGGCAAGTGCGATAAATGTTTGACCGCCGCAACTGCCGACAAGTCCAAAGTGTTGCGCGTATAAGTTTCGTAAGTTCTGATTCCGCGTTCGCACAAAACCACGTCGGGATTGCCCGCATTCATAATGTATTCGGCGGCGTTTAACCACTCGTCGATTGTCGCCGCAAGTCCGCGCTTTAAAAGGACGGGGCGTTTGCATTTCCCGACTTCCTTAAGCAAGCCGAAGTTTTGCATGTTCCTTGCGCCGATTTGTAACATGTCGGCGTATTCGGCGACGGGAGAAATTCCTTCGACGGTCGTAACTTCCGTGACGATTTTTAAGCCCGTGACTTCCCGCGCTTCGGCAAGATATTTCAAACCTTCGACTTCCAAACCTTGAAACGAATAGGGCGAAGTTCTCGGCTTGTACGCGCCGCCGCGCAAAAATTGTGCGCCGCCGTCTTTGACAATCTGCGCGGCTTTTAAAAGTTGTTCGCGACTTTCGACGGCACAAGGCCCCGCCATTATTACGGGCTCCGCTCCGCCGATTTTCACGCCGCCCACGTCGATAACGCTCGGTTGCGGATGAAATTCGCGGCTCGCCAGCTTGTAACTTTTTGAAATGGCAACGGAACTTTCAACGCCCGGCAAGGCGTCAATCGCCACAGACGCCAGCTTGGTTTTGTCGCCGATGACTCCGACGATTTTTTGTTGCGCGCCCTCCATAATCTTCGCGTCGAGCCCGACGCTTTTTATCGCCTTTATGACTTCCTCGATATTTTTTGAAGTCGCTTCCGGATTCATTATAATGACCATGAAAAAATTCCTCCTAAAACTTACTGCCTTAAGCGGCGATATTTTACAGCGAATTTTTATCCTTGAAAAGTTTTTTCCAAAAAAAATTACCGCGACCGAGCGCGGCAACCGATTTTAAATTTTCAAAGGGACAATGCCTTGAAAATCGGCAGATGTTTTGTCAAAAATGTTTCCGCCAATTTTTCAATGTATGCAAGATTTTCTTCGGGCGATTCGAGAGTTTTTCCTTCGCTGATGAGTTTTTGTCCTTGTTGCGAAAAAATTTTCCATGCCGCCGCCGCCAATTTCTCCGCCGTCTTATCTCCGTTTTTGTATTGCGCCAAAAATATTTGCTGAAAACGATTAAGGTTGATGCCCGTTCCCGTCAGCGGGCTCGCCAAAAAATTAATCGCGTTTTCAAACTTTGCCCGCTCGCAAATGTGCGCGTTAAGTCGCTCGCAAGATTTTTTCACAAGCTTAATTGCCGCGTCGTTTTGGCAGGGCAAAATGTGATTGCCGTTTACCAAAATTATTATGACTTCCAAAATCCCCCGCGCATCTCTCAACGGATTGCGTTTGAGATATTCGGAAAAACTTTTCGGGCGGAAATTGTCTTCCTGCAAAAATTCAAGCACGGGACGATAAATTTCTTCCGACAATTTCACTTCGCCGATTGTCGTTAAAAATTTCAGTGGCACATTTTCGGCTGAAGTCATCAAGACATATCGCATTTCCAAAATTTTATTCATGCGCTCGGCGGGCGTTATCCTGCGAATCCCGCGAACAAAAATATCTTTGCGAAATTGCTGATTGACAAAATAATCTCGCGCCTGCTCCCTTACCAGCGGATTATCAATTTTCGCCAAAAATTGCATTGCCTGCGCGGAAAGATTTAATTTATCAACGTTGTCGAGCGGCACGGCGGTCGTCGCGAAGTCCAGCTTTGCTTCCTGCAAAAATTCTGCCTCGTCCGCGAAGTACATCAAATCCCAATCAAGATTCAAATATTCATGCGCCAAATAATCGGGGTTGTGTTTCTTCAAAGTTTCAAAGGTTTTGGCGAAGTTCGGAGCCAAACTCAAATACGCGGGCTTGGCGGCAAGCATTTCTTCAACAAATTTCAAAGCGTCACCGACTCGCCCTTTAGCCGCGCCGCTTTTTCCCGAATAACGATCGTACATTGCCAAAAGTTCTCGCAACGGCGCGGAAGGTGCCCAGCCCGGCAAACAATTATAGCTGTTGTAAAACATGCCGCCCGACTTCAAATGTCGCCGCGCAATTTCAATTATATGATGACGGTTCTCCGTGCTTATCCAACTCCAAATTCCGTGCAAGCCGATTGAATCAAATTCGGGCAAATCCTCGCGCTTTGAAAATTCCTCGAAACTGTCTTCAAAAAATTTCGCGTCAGCCTCCGACGCCTCGACAAGTTCTTTTGCCTGCGCGGCATGAGAAGGATTAAAATCCGTGCCGAAAAATTTTCCGGGCGTCGCCGCCGCATGAATATTCGCAGAAACTCCTTGACCGAATCCAAGTTCACAATGACAACTTTCCGCCGTAATTTCGGGTGCGACAATTCCTTTAAGCAAAAGACACCAACGCATAAAAACGGGCGAAAGCTCGCGATAATAGCCGTAAGTGTAAGTCGACTCCGTGAAATATCCTTCGTTCCAACTGTTCATTTTTCTGCCTCCAAAAAAATTTTCGGCAAAAGTTTACGGCAAAAAATTTTCCTTGTCTATCGTTGAGTCAACTGCAACATAAAAAACTTGACACGCCCGCCGCTTTGCTTTACGATTGAAAAAATTTTTCGGGAGGCAAAAATCATTGTCGCTGAAATCGACGAGCAAATTTTTGAGTTTGATTCTTCGCCACAAACCGCAACGAATCGGGATTGAACTTGACGAACACGGTTGGGCGGACGTTGAAGAATTGATTCGCCGCGTGAAAAATTTGGACTTCGCAACTTTGGAGCAGATTGTTGCGCAGGACGAAAAACAGCGATATTCTTTCAGCGCGGATAAAAAATTGATTCGAGCAAATCAAGGACATTCAATCCCCGTTGACGTTGAACTTGAGGAATTGGAGCCGCCTGAAATTTTGTATCACGGCACGAGCGAAAGTTTCGGTTCGTCAATAAATGCACAAGGTTTGCTGAAAATGTCGCGGTTGTATGTTCACTTGTCAAGCGACGTTGAGACGGCGGAGAAAGTCGGGCGGCGGCACGGCAAGCCGAAAATTTTTCTCGTGGAAAGTTTAAAAATGTTTGGCGACGGGTACAAATTTTATCGTTCGGTCAACGGCGTATGGCTGACCGAGCATGTACCCGCAAAATATTTAAGGGAGAGTTTTTGAATGGAAAGTTACAGTTTCACGCCGCAAAAAGTTTGTTCCAAGCGAATTGATTTTTCGTTGGACGAGGCGGGGCGTCTGCATGACGTAAAATTTTTGGGCGGTTGCCCCGGAAATTTGCCTGCGATTGGAAAATTGGTTGAAGGCAAGGACGCAAAAGAAATTGCGGACATTCTGCGCGGAAATCCCTGCGGAAATCGCGGCACTTCTTGCGCCGACCAACTTTCGACGGCGATTGACGCGGCGTTGAAGTCGCGCAGTGCATAAAATTTTTTTGGAGGTTTTATCATGACGAAAGAAAATTTGATTGAAAAAATTAAGGCGATGGCGGCGGCTCCGAGCTGTTGTCCCGAACTCACGGCGGCTGTTCAAAAATATTTCGACGCACTCGGCACGGATAAGGAAAAAGTTGCCGCGCAAAATTTAATCGCCGAGATCGAAGAAGACATCTCCGACGTTGACAGCTTGGTTGCCTTTGCTCATTCGGACAGAGCAAAAGAAATTTTCGGCGAAGGACAAAAAAATTTCGCCGCCCATGCCGACGAACTCAAGGCGAGCGGCGCGAAATATTGCGACTGCGGCGCATGTGCTCCGGGCGTCGAAATTCTTCAGAACAAAGAAATTCTTCTCGGCTGAAAATTTTTCGACAAAAAAATTATCCCCTGCGAAATTGCGGGGGATTTTTTTATTCAAAACAAAAATAAATTGCAAGCGTCCCGCTCCCGACTCCGACAAAAATTTTATCGGCGTCTGCGCGATTGCTCGTTGCATTTGGGAAATTTTGCGTCAAAGTCGCGCCGTCAAGTTCCCAATGAAGATTTTTCGTCACGACGCCCGCGCAGATTGAAGTTATCGGCAACAACGAAACGGCAAGCGGCTTTTTAAAAAATTTTATCTCCGAACTTTCGCCGCCGCGCAGATAAAAAATAATTTCGCGCTCGTCGGCAAGGAAAATTTTCCTGTTCAAAGCCGCGCAGGTGAAAATATTGCTGTAAAGATGATCGAAGCGTCCGCCGAAAGCTCCCGTCAAAATCGCGTCGTGTTCGCCGAAAATTTCAACGGCGCGATTCAAAGCAAGTTGCGTGTCGGTAAAATCTTTGTCAGCAGGATATTTTTCGACGGGAATATTTTTTTCTCGCGCCCAATCGACGGCAGAATTTTTCGCGCTGTCGAAGTCGCCGATTAAAAAATTTGGAATAACTCCGCACGCCTTGCAAATTTCAATCCCTTTATCGATACAAAAAATTTTCCGTCCCTTTGAAATTTCCAAAAAAAATTCGCGGCTCGGAGTCCGCCCGCCGCTTACGAATAAAATTTCCTGCGCGGAACTCGGATAAAAAATTTCGCATTGCGGAAGAATCATTTCAAATTTCCCCCGTAACGTCCATCGGCAGTTTGTTGAAGATTAGGTATCGCATCCCATTGACAAGAATGCGACCTTTGAATAATCTCAAGCGGCGCGTTGAAAAGATATAACGATTTGGTGTTGAAACCGTTTGTCACGTCGACGCAATAAGTTTTTCCGTCTTCAAAAGTTATCGTGTTCCAAACGTGCGAAGCAGTGCCAAAAGTTCCGCCGATTCTGCCGACGTCCAGTCCCGTCATTCTGCACAACATGTAAA
The DNA here is from genome assembly GCA_937877655.1 of uncultured Selenomonadales bacterium. Lineage (GTDB taxonomy): Bacteria > Bacillota > Negativicutes > Selenomonadales > Selenomonadaceae > Quinella. The sequence continues at coordinate 8,884 of CALFJC010000025.1, read as the reverse complement.
ATGTATCCGCGAAGCCTTGACAATTTGCCTTACCATCGATTAAAACTCCCATTGCCGTAATAAATCGTCTGTTGTCGTTGTCTTCAGTGAAAAAAGTTTCATCGTTGTAAAAAGTATCCACGCGGCGAATTATTTCATCATGAATATAAAGTTCTCTGTCAATGGGCGACGAAAATTTTTTAGCCTCGTTGACAATGGGCAGTGCCTTTTGGTAAAGAATCCAATCATCGCCCGACAAAGTGCCGCCGTTCAAATAAGCATTGGCAACGCGGGTACCGGGATATTCTTTTGTTATTGTGTAAGTCACGCGCCCCGTTCCCATTCCCACAACCATATTAGATTTTAAGGCAAACGCAACTCCGTTTGTAAATTCTTCGGCTAATGCAGCGGCTTCTTTTTCGGCAACTTCTTTATTCGTGCTGAAAGTGCGGTTAGTGAGAACAAAATTAAAGACAGTTTGTCCTTGACGCCTGCCGTTTTCAATGTAGCGGGCGAGCTCCGCTTTATTGTCGAAATGCGGAACAGAATTCCAATCGACGGCGGCGGCGGTCTGCGAACTCAAAATCAGCAAACCGAAAATCGCAACAAAAATTTTTTTCAACATGTCAATCACTTCCTTAAAAAATTTTTTATCATTTTATCTGATCGAAAGTTGCCGATCAAGCTTTTGCAAAAAAAAATCCTCCGTGAAACTGCGCGGAGGAAAATTTTTTTCATTCCTAATTCCTAATTCTTAATTCCTAATTAGTTATGCCGGGACGAGTCATTTTTTCGGGCGACATGTAAACTTTAAGTTGTTCTTCGGTGAGAAGCCCCTTCTCCAAAATAATTTCGCGAATCGGGCGGCGAGTTGCGTAAGCTTCTTTGGCAAGCATGGAGCATTGTTCGTAACCGAGATGCGGCAAAAGAGCCGTTACAACTCCGACCGAACTGTCGAGCCATTTTTGACATTGTTCGCGATTGGGTTCCAAGCCGACAAGCAATTTGTCTACAAAAGTTCTGGACGCATTGGCAAGATAATTCATTGAAGAGCAGAGATTGTAAGCCATAATCGGTTCCATAACGTTCAATTCAAATTGCCCGTTTTCGACGCCCATTGTAACCGCAAGATCGTTGCCGATAACTTGATAGCACGCTTGATCCATAACTTCGGCGATAACGGGATTGACTTTGCCGGGCATAATCGAAGAGCCGGGCTGACGCTTGGGCAGGAAAAGTTCATTGAGCCCGCAACGAGGACCCGAAGCCATCAAGCGGAAGTCGTTCGCCATTTTGATAAGAACAAGCGCGGTATTTTTCAGCGCGGAGCTTACGTCAACGAAACCGTCCGTGTTGTTTGTCGCGTCGATAATGTTCGTCGAAGTCTCAAAATTTTCGTGAGTGATCTCGCGAAGTTTTCTTGCAACGATTTTGATATAAGCGGGCTCGGCATTTAAACCTGTCCCGACCGCCGTGCCGCCCATGTTGATAAGGCGAATGCTGTCAATCGCCCATTCAATGCGGCGAATACTGCGGCGAATTGCCGAAGCGTAAGAGCCCATTTCCTGTCCGAGCGTAATGGGGACGGCGTCCTGCAAATGCGTGCGTCCCATTTTCAAAATGTCCTTGTACTCTTCGGCTTTTTCTTCGAGCGCGGTTGCGAGATAATCGAGCGCGTCGGTGACATTGTGGCTTTTGTAAGTCAAGCAAACTTTAATCGCGGTTGGCAAGCTGTCATTGGTCGATTGCGCCATGTTCGCGTGATTGTTCGGCGAAATGATGTCGTAACGTCCTTTAGCCTCGCCGATAATTTCAAGTGCGCGGTTGCAGAGAACTTCATTCATGTTCATGTTAATCGAAGTGCCCGCGCCGCCTTGAATCGGATCGACGGGAAATTGATCAATGAATTGTCCTTCGATAATTTCTTCCGCCGCTTGGACAAGCGCGTTACCGATTTTGCGGTCGAGACGCCCTGTTTCCATGTTGGCTTGCGCCGCCGCCTTCTTAACTTTTGCGAGAGACTTGATAAAATCTTCGTCGAGCTTGCGTCCCGTGATTGTGAAATTCTCAATGGCACGCATTGTTTGTACGCCGTAGTAAGCTTCATCGGGTACTTCAATTTCTCCCAAAAAATCGTGTTCCTTTCTCATACTGAAAGCCTCCATCTATGAAATTTTATTACTGACGAAAATTACAGCAGGTAGTTGAGGAATTCAAGGGGCGGCATGGACGCCGCCCCAGCACGCCGCGTTTGAACAGGATGTTCAAGCGGCGACGCCCCGCGGGGTGCCCTTTCTTTTTGCTACTTTTTCTTTGGGCGCAAGAAAAGCAATTAGCAATGAGTAATGCGTAATTTGTAATGAAAAAAGTTTACAGCGGTTGGTAAAGACACGGGCGCACAGGGATGTGCGCCCGCCGGCAACGAAAACAGGATGTTTTCTTGCCGGTCTAAGCGCGTTTCTTTTTGCTACTTTTTCTTTGGCGCAACAAAGAAAAAGTAGTTTAAAAAATAAATTTCATGATTGACTTAATCGAAAGATACGCCGAGATGGTTCCGCGTAGTCCACGCTTTAGAAAAGGGGGGACGACTTCCGCCAATCGGTCATCATGAGCGTATCGAAAAGTTTGTCAATTTCTTCGTCAGGGAAAAGTTTCATCTCACGAATAACCTGCTTGACGGTTTTTCCTTCCGCAACGGCTTTTTGAGCAATTTCCGTGCCCTTCGGATAACCCAAAATCGTTGAGGCAACGGTTGCATTCGCCATAGTCGCTTCGGCATCTGCGCGGAGTTTCTCAACATTGGCTCTTATGCCGTCAATGCAAAGATCTGCAAATTTAATCATGCCGCCCGTCAAAAGTTTGAATTGCTCCGTGAGATTTTTGATAATGACGGGCTCCCAGACGTTCAAATCGAGTTCGCCGCCTTCAACCGCCATTGTAATTGCCACGTCGTCGCCGCAAACTTGATAGCAAATCTGATTGACGAGCTCCGGCATAACGGGATTGACTTTGCCGGGCATAATCGACGAGCCGGGCTGAACGGCAGGCAAGAAAATTTCCTGCAAGCCGCAACGAGGTCCCGAAGACATCATGCGCAAATCGGTTGCAATTTTTCCAAGCCCCGTCGCCAAACTTTTAAGGTAAGACGAAATGCGAATATAATCATCGCCGTTTTGAAAGCCGTCGAAAAGATTTTCCTTCTGCCTGACAGGAATGCCCGTAACTTTTTCCAGCTGAACAAAAACTTCCGACATATAGCCTTCAAAAGTGCTTAAGCCCGTGCCCGTCGCCGTGCCGCCCAAAGTCAATTCAAGCGGCTTGTTGAAAAATAATTCGTCAAGCAGTCGAATATGACGGCGCAAAAAACTTTCATAGCCGCTGAACTCTTGCCCTAAAGTTATCGGAACGGCATCCTGCAGACAAGTTCGCGAAGTCTTAACGACAGTTTTAAATTCTTCAGCCTTGCGAGCCATTGCCGCCGTCAAATGTTCAAGAGATTTTTTCAATTCGACGGCATAACGCCGACATGTAATTTCAATCGCGGTCGGGATAACGTCGTTGGTCGATTGCCCGCGATTAACATGAGTATTCGGATGAACTTTTTCATAACCTTTGCGCCCCGTAAGAATTTCATTGGCGCGTTTTGCAATGACTTCGTTGACATTCATATTTGTCGAAGTGGAGCCGCCGCCCTGAAAAATATCCACAGGGAAATTGCCCGCCATTTTGCCCGCGATAATCTCATCAGCCGCCGCGCAGATTGCGTTGCAAATTTTTTCGTCAAGCGCGCCGATTTTGTTATTCGCAAGAGCCGCCGCCTTTTTGACTTCGGCAATCGCCTTGATAAATTCGGGCAGGTCGTCACAAGTCGCGCCACTGATTGAAAAATTATTCCGTGCGCGTTCCGTTTGAATGCCGTAATAAACGTCTTCGCGAATTTCCATTTCGCCCAGACAATCTTTTTCCTTAAACATTTTCTTCACCAATTACATTAAAATATTCGCCAAAGTCATGCCGACCGCCACGCTGACGATACAGGTAATCAAGCCGGGAATTTGGAAGCTGTGATTGAAAACGAATTTTCCGATTCTGGTTGTGCCCGTTCTGTCGAAGGCGATGCCGGCAAGGATTGTCGCGTAAATCGGGACGAGAAAATAACCGTTGACTGCAGGGAACATACCGACCATTGCGGGCGGCGTAATTCCCAAAGTTATTCCGAGCGGAGCCAACGCGCCGATAGTTCCCGCCTGACTCAAGATAACGGCGGAGAGCAGGAATAAAATAATTGCGAAAACCCAAGGATAAGCGGCGATTAAATCGGACGCGCCCGACTTGATAAAATCGATATTGTTGCGAGTCAAAGTGTCGCCCGCCCAAGTCAAACCGAAAATGCAATAGACGCCCATTAAGCCGTTGCGGAAAACCGATTGTTCGATAATCGAATTGACTTTCACGCCGCAAGCAATAATCATGACGCCCGCCATAGCCATCATAACCATTTCAATGCACATCGTCATTGTAAAGGAAACCATTTTGCCGCCGAGCTCTGCCGAAGGACGAAGTTCGGGGAAAATGCCGAAGACAACGACGATAACGGTTGCCAAAAGATAAATCCAGACGGCGCGTTTTGTCGAGGCGGAAAACTCTCTGGCTTCAGCGATTTGCGCTTTTTCGTTAATCGGAGCCGATTCGCCCCTTGCAACACGTGCAAGATATTCTTGGTCTTCGGAAAGTTCTTTGCCGACACGAGCCGCATATAAACTGCCGCAAATGACGCCGATTAAGGTTGAAGGAATGCAAACCATTAAAATATCAATCAACGTGACACCTTGCGGCGATAAAAGTCCGACGAGCGCAACGGTCGCCGCCGAGATCGGACAGGCGGTTATGGCTTGTTGAGAAGCGATAACCGACATTGAGATTGGACGTTCGGGACGGACGCCCGCCTCACGCGCCACTTCGGCGATAACCGGCAGAATTCCGAAAGAAATATTTCCCGTGCCGCACATGAAAGTAAAAACCCAGCTGATAATCGGAGCATAATAGCTGATTCTGTTCGGATTTTTTCGCAGGAGTTTGACGGCGATTTGAATCAGATAATCCATGCCGCCCGACGCCTGCAAAGTCGCCGCGATAACGACGACCGTCATGATAATCATAATGACATCGATAGCGGGGTTGCCCGGCGCGAGTCCGAAGCCGAAAACCAAAATCGCTATGGCGAAGCCGCTCGACATCCCCAAGAAAATTCCTCCGTAGCGTGCGCCGATAATCAGCATTATCAGCACAACCAAAAGCTCAGCCCAAAACATAGAACCGCCTCCTTTTGCTTATGTATACAAAATTCATGGTGATTCTAGCCGCTTGCGTTGCCAATGTCAATCGCGGTATATTGATATGGTTAATGATAAAATTACCAATAGGAGGCAAAATTATGGAGCCGGTCAAACTTTTGGCGGAGCTGGGCATAGAGTATCGGGCAATGGAGCACGCGGCGGTTTACACGGTCGAGGAGTCGCGGCGGCTTAGAATCTTTGAGCAACTCGGCGGGGCGGCGTGCAAGAATCTTTTCCTGCGGACAAAGCGCGGCGATTATTTTCTGCTGACGTTGCCCGCCGACAAACGCGCCGATTTAAAGCTCGTCGCCAAAGCGTTGAACTTGCCGAGGCTGTCTTTCGCGTCGGAGGAGGATCTGGAAAAACTTTTGGGCTTGCATACGGGAGCCGTCACGCCGCTTGGCATAATCAACGACGTAAACAAAAAAGTTCGGCTCATAATCGACGCCGAACTTCAAGGAAAAACGTTACTGCTCCACCCGAACGTGAACACTGCGACAATCGCCGTAGCGTTCGAGGATTTGCTCAAGCTGATTCGTTACACCGAACACGAATACCGGCTTGCGGAGCTGTGACTTACAAGACGATATGAGCCATGACGAAGCCGACACAGCAACCGCTTATGACGCCAATCAGACCGGGAATCATGAACGAGTGATTTAAAATGTACTTGCCGATACGGGTCGTGCCGGAACGGTCGAAACCGATACAAGCGAGGTCGGAGGGATAAGTCGGCAGGAAGAAGTAACCATAGCACGCGCTGATAAACGACATGATGATAACGGGATCCATGCCGACGCTCAAAGCCATGGGGAAGACGATAGCGATAGCCGCCGCCTGCGAGTTGACGAGCTTACTGGTCAGGAAGGCGATAATGGCGAACGCCCAGGGATATTGCGCGACAGCATTGCCGAGGAAGTCCTTAAGGAAAGCCATATGCGCCCCGAAACAGGTATTTGCCATCCACGCGACGCCGTAAACCGAGACGAGCGCGACGATACCCGACTTGAAGACTTGGCTGTTGCCCACGTCCTTTGCCTTGACTTTGCAGACGAACAGGATAATCGCGGCGACGAGGAGCATAACCATTTGGATAACCGCCGTCATTGAGATAGCCTTCATTTCGCCCTTGGCGTTGGGGAAGTGCGGCAGGAGGTCAGGGAAATTGCCGAGCAATGCGATAACGATAATGCCGAGGAAGAAAATATACATAGCGTGATAAAAGCTGGACGGCAATTCCTTATCCATGAGCGATTCGCTGTCGCCGTAGACGTATTCCTTATTGGCGGGGTCTTTGATGAATTCTTGGAAGCGTTCGTCCTTGTCGAGGTCTTTGCCGCGACGATAGCTCCACAGAGCCGCGATAAACACGCCGATACCGGTTGCGGGCATGGCGACGGCAAGGATTTGCAAAACGGAATAATGATAGCCCGCGTTAGCCATGAAGCCGACGATAGAGACGATAGCGACCGAGACGGGCGAGGCGCAAATGCCCATCTGCGAGGCGACAGACGCGACAGCCATAGGGCGTTCGGGGCGAATGTTTTGCTTAATCGCGATGTCGTAGATAATCGGGAACATGGTATAGACGACGTGACCTGTGCCGCACAAAACCGTTAGAAACCACGTAGTCAGCGGTGCGAGGATTGTGACGTGCTTGGGGTTGTTACGCAGGAATTTCTCCGCGTACTTGAGCATGACCGTTAAGCCGCCCGACGTTTGCAGGAAGCCCGCGCAGGTTACGACCGCCAGAATCGTCAGCATAACGTCGATAGGCGGCGTGCCGGGCTTGTAGCCGAATATGAATGTGTAAATGACGAGACCAATACCGCTTATGACGGCAAGCCCTATGCCGCCGTGGCGCACGCCGACGATTAAACACGCCAGCAACACGAGGAAGCCTAAGAACATTTCCATAAGGTTTCACCTCTCCTAAAATTATTTGGCGAAAATTATTCGTTGCGCCAATGGTATTTCCTGCAACATATGACGTATTTATTTTAGGATAAAGAAGCTGTCTTCAACTTTTCTTTTGTTCGCCCAAAAGAAAAGTTGCAAAAGAAAAAGGCGTTAGCCCCGCAAAAAAACATCCATGTTTTTGTTGCGGGCGGCGCACGTCCATGTGCGCCGGGTTCCGGCTACTTTCTGCCGGGTAATTTAAAGTGACATTAAATAAATTATCCCCTGCAACTTGCAAGGGATTTTTTTATTATCCGAACCTCAATCGCTGAACTTTTTAAAGACGATGCAAGCGTTGTGCCCGCCGAAGCCGAACGAATTGGAAATGGCGGCGTTGACTTCATGAACCTGCGCGGTGTTCGGGACGTAGTTCAAATCCAAGCCGTCGTCGGGGGTCTCGTAGTTAATCGTGGGGTGAACGACGCCCGTCTCAATCGCCATGAGGGTCGCGACAGCCTCCACGCCGCCCGCCGCGCCGAGCATGTGCCCCGTCATGGATTTGGTCGAGGACACGGGGATTTTGTACGCGTATTCGCCGAAAAGATTTTTAATAGCCTCGGTTTCGCCTCGGTCATTGAATTGCGTCGAGGTGCCGTGGGCGTTTATGTAGTCAATGTCCGTCGGCGCAAGTCCCGCGTCGTCGAGGGCAAGTTTCATGCACGCGGCTTGAGTGATACCGCCGGGCGCGGGCGTGGTGATGTGATAGGCGTCGTCGTTGCGCCCGTAGCCGACAATCTCCGCGTAAATGTGCGCTCCGCGAGCCAGGGCGTGTTCCAGATTTTCCAAGAGGATAATCCCTGCGCCTTCGCCCATGACGAAGCCGCTGCGATTCTTGTCAAAGGGGCGCGACGCGTGCGCGGGGTCGTCGTTATGGTCGGAGCAAAGAGCCTTCATAGCCGCGAAGCCCGCCACGCCCGCAGGAGATATAGCCGCCTCGGAGCCGCCCGCCAACATCAAATCGGCGTCGCCGCGCTCAATCACGCGGAAAGCCTCGCCAATGGCATTGGTGCCCGACGCGCAAGCCGTAACGATACACTCGCAAGCCCCGCGCAGTTTGAAGGCAATCGCCACGTTACCCGCCGCCATGTTCGTTATCGCCATGGGGATAAAAAACGGGCTGATTCGTGACGCGCCCTTAGTGAAAAGCTTTTCGTACTGGTTATGCAAAGTCTCCATGCCGCCGATACCCGTCCCGACGAAAACACCTGCGCGGTCTCCGTCAATTCGGTCGAGGTCAAGCTTGGCGTCCTCAAGTGTGAGCCGCGCCGCCGCCAGTGCAAATTGCGTGAATCTGTCCATGCGCTTTAGTTCTTTCTTGTCGATGAACTGCGCGGGGTCGAAGTCTTGAACTTCGCCGGCAATCTGAACCGTGTGGTCGGTCGCGTCGAAGCGCGTTATCTTGCCGATACCGTTGGTGCCCGCCTTCAACGCCGCCCAAAAATTATCCTTACCGGTGCCAATCGGCGTGACGACTCCAAGCCCCGTGACGACGACTCTGTTTCCTTTAATCAAATTCATCAACCTCCTCCGAACGTGATTATAATTTGCCAATCAGATTTTGTACAGTTCCCTGCAACGGCAATCAAAAAGCCTCCTTAAAGGTCGTACAA
>CALFJC010000024.1 GCA_937877655.1 uncultured Selenomonadales bacterium | reverse complement strand
ATTTTTACTCAAAGCTTCGAACGGGTGAATATTTTTTTCCGTCGCGATAACTTTTTCCGCAATGCCGTTTCTTACAAGTTCAATCGACAAGTAGCCGTGATCCGCTCCGACATCGGCAACGCGACTTCCTGCGCGGACAAAATCTTTTATCGCCTTTATCCTGTCGTCAATCATTTTACCAACTCCTTTGAAAAATTTTTACTCAAAGCTTCGAACGGGTGAATATTTTTTTCCGTCGCGATAACTTTTTCCGCAATGCCGTTTCTTACAAGTTCAATCGATAAATAGCCGTGATCCGCTCCGACATCGGCAACGCGACTTCCTGCGCGGACAAAATTTTTTATCGCCTTTATCCTGTCGTCAATCATTTTACCAACTCCTTTGAAAAAACTTTAGCAATTCAAATTAATATCGTCAAGTTGAAAGGAAATGCCGCCTTCGCCGCGAAAATTAGCCGCAAGGAGGTTTTTATGATGGGTTATTTGTCACCATTCATGTTATGGGCTTTGGCTTTCGGTTGCTGTATCGGTTGGGGCTCTTTCCTTATGCCCGGCACGACTTTTTTGCCGAATGCCGGCACTGCGGGAACTTCTGCGGCTGTTTTGCTCGGCGCACTCGTCATGATTCTTATCGCCGCCAATTATAATTTCGTCATCAAAAAAATTCCGAGCGCGGGCGGAGTTTTCGTTTTCACGAAAGAAATTTTCGGCAAAGATCATGCATTTTTTTGCGCTTGGTTCCTCTGGATAGCTTACATTTCTCTTTTATGGGCTAATGCGACCGCCGTAACGCTTATGGGCAGAAATTTATTCGGCGACCTTCTTCAATTCGGTTTCCATTATGAATTTGCCGGTTATGACGTTTTCGGCGGCGAAGTGGCTTTTACCATTTTCCTCCTTTGGTTTTTCGGCGTTTTATTTGCAAGAATCAGCGTTCTCTCTAAAATTTTGGTTCAAATTGCCGCCGTTATCCTCTTTTGCGGCGTCATTTTTATATTTTTCTCCGCTCTAAGCGTTTCCGAGCCTCCGAATCTTTATTTTGTCGATAATGAACCTGTCTGGAAACAAATTTCTGTCATTTTTGCGCTGATTCCTTGGGCTTTTGTCGGTTTCGAGACAATTTCGCAATACACCAACGAATTCAAGTCCGATATTAATAAAATTTTCCCGATCATGATTGCCGCCATAATCTGCGCGGCTGTCGTTTATATTTTAATGACTTGCCTTGCCACTCTTCAATTCCCCGATAAATTCGGCAGTTCCGTTACCTACATTGAAAATTTGAAAAATCTTTCGGGCATCGAACAAATCCCGACTTTTTATGTCGTTACCAAAATTTTTGGCGAGAACGGCGTTTTTATCTTGGGAACAGTTGTTTTTTCCGCGTTGACGACGAGTTTAATCGGTTATTATCGCGCCGTCGGAAATTTAACTCAGACTTTTGCCAAAGAAAATATTTTGCCGAAATGGTTTTCGACGAGAAGACATGCCGCAATAATTATTTTTATCTCTTCGCTTTTGGTTCCGTTTTTCGGACGAACGGTTATCGGTTGGTTGACGGACGTTACAACCATCGGCGCAACTATTGCTTACGGTTACACTTCCGCTTGTGCTTATGTTCTTGCCAAGCGCGAAAAAAATCGTCGAGCCGAAATTACGGGCGGCGCGGGCGTCATCTGCGCGATTTTGTTTACTTTCTTCCTGCTTATCCCCAATCTTTGGTCAATCAGCGTTTTAACTCAAGAATCTTATTTCATTTTGACGATTTGGGGTTTGCTCGGCTTCGCTTATTTCAATTTCTTATTCAAACATGACGAAAAAAATTTCGGAACTTCAACGACTGTATGGTTGATAATGTTTTTCTTGGTATTTTTCTCGGCGTTAATGTGGATGCGGGAAAAAATGCATGACGAATTTACGATTTTTATTCAAGACATCTCGGATTTTTATTCAAATAATACCATTGCGCCGCGTTTTGCCTATACCAACAGCCAAATTTTAAAAATGCGCTCGGTTTTGCTGGAAAATACGATGATTTTGCTGATATTGACGCTGATAGCACTGGGATTTTTATTCAGCATCTACTCCCGAATTCAAAAAAAGGAAATGCACGCACTCGAAGAACAAAAACTCAAGGCGGAAGAGAGCTCGCGGGCAAAATCAACTTTTCTTTCAAACATGAGCCACGACATAAGGACGCCGATGAATGCGATAATCGGCTATACGACTTTGGCGCGGCGCGACGGCACAACTTTTGCAGAGTTAAAATCTTTTCTGGATAAAATCGACGTTTCGGGCAAACATTTACTCGATTTAATCAACGACATATTGGAAATGAGCCGAATTGAGAGCGGCAGAATGGAATTGGAACTTTCCGAAGTCGATTTGGAAAAAATATTGAACGATTTGCAGACAATGTTTCAAACTCAAATGGAAGCAAAGGGCATTTCGTTTTCCGTTGAGACAAAAATAAAAAATCGGTACGTGAAATGCGACAAGAACCGATTCAACCGAATTTTATTAAATTTGGTCGGCAATGCTTATAAATTTACTCCGTCGGGAAAAAGCGTCGCGGTAACTTTGACGGAAAATGATTTCGGGAAATATGAATTGCGCGTAAAAGATACGGGAATAGGCATGTCGAAGGAGTTTGCGAAGAAAATTTTTGAGGCATTTGAGCGCGAAAGAACTTCGACCGTCAGCGGAATTCAAGGGACGGGGCTAGGCACGGCGATAACCAAAAGCATTGTCGAATTAATGGGCGGCTCGATTGAAGTTTTGACGGAAAAAGATTTCGGGACGGAATTTATCGTGCGAGTTTCATTTGAGATTATCGAGAAGCCGACAATTTCGGAGCCCGCGCAGGCGCAAGAAGAATTGACAGCCGATTTTTCGGAGATTAAAATACTTTTGGTTGAAGACATAGATGTAAATCGCGAAATTGCAACGATGATGCTGTCGGAATTCGGGTTTTCGATAGACACGGCGGCGGACGGGCGCGAGGCGGTAGAAAAATCCAAAAACTCTTATGATTTAATTTTGATGGATGTACAAATGCCGATCATGAACGGTTACGAGGCGACGCGGGAGATAAGAAAAAATGGAAATTCGGTACCGATAATCGCAATGACGGCAAACGCAATGCCCGAAGACATAAAAAAAGCGCGGGAAGCGGGCATGAACGATCACATTTCCAAGCCGCTTGACGTTTCGCAAATGATGGAGACAATTTCGCGAGTACTGAAAGGAGAAGTTAAATGAAGATTTTATTTGTATGCAGCGGCAATACGGGGCGTTCACCTATGGCGGAGTTTGTTATGAAAAAATTGGTTAAAGACGCGGGATTGAGTGACAAAGTTTTTATTTCCAGCGCGGCGAGCAAACCGACGGACGGCGGTCATCTTCATCAAGGAATTGCCGCCAAGCTCGGCATTGAAGAAATTCCTTTCACCGAACACACGGCGCGACAAATTACGCCCGAAGATTATTCCGAAAATGATTTAATCGTTTGCATGGACGCGGGCAACGTCGAACAGGTTGAAGAAATTGTCGGCGGCGACCCCGATAAAAAAATTTACATGCTCCTCGACAGAGACATTCCTTGGGACAAAAAAGGTTTCGCGAAAACTTACGATGATATTCTGCGCGGTTGCAAAGATTTGCTTGAAAAAATTGGAGGTTAAATCGTGAAGGAAAAAATTCATAAAGACGTTGTGATAATCGGCGCGGGCATGGCGGGCTTGACGGCGGCAATGTACTGCGGGCGCATGAATCTTGATACATTGGTTTTGGAGAACGGGATAATCGGCGGGCAAATCGCCAACGCAACCGACATTGAAAATTATCCCGGCTTTGTGAGCGTCACGGGCGGCGAATTAATTTCGACTGTTCAACGGCAGGCAGAAAATTTCGGCGCGGTGATTGACGAGTTTGATACGATAGAAAAAGTCACGCTGAAAACTTCGCCGAAAATTATTGAGACGGAAGAAAAAATTTATCTGGCGGACGCGGTGATAATCGCAAGCGGCATGAATCGGAGAAAACTTCCTTTGCCCGAAGAAAAAAAATTTGCGGGGCGCGGCGTTCACTACTGCGAACTTTGCGACGGACACGCTTACGACGGAAAAGTTATCGCGGTTATGGGCGGCGGCAATGCGGCTGTCGACGCGGCGAACTTTTTAACCAAATATGCCAAGAAACTTTATCTGATTCATCGCTCGGAATTCAGAGCTGATGAAGTTTCGCAAAAACGCCTGCGCGGAAATGAAAAAGTTACAATCATGTTGCAGACCGAAATAAAATCTCTGCGCGGCGATAAAAGGCTTGAGGAAGTTGAAGTCTTCGATAAAAAATCCGGCGAGACGAAAACTTTGGCGATTGACGGAATTTTTGTCAATATCGGCGTCGAGCCGAACACGAAACTTTTCAAAGACGAATTGAACTTGACGGCAAGCGGAAGAATTGCGGCGGGCGAAGATTGTCGGACGGAAATTGCGGGCGTCTTCGCGGCGGGCGACGTTCGGGAAAAAGAAATTCGGCAACTCACAACTGCCGCCTCCGACGGAACAACTGCCGCGCTTTTGGCAGAAAAATATTTGTCGAAACTCAAGGGATAAAAAAATGCCGCGCAGATTTTTTAAACGGCGCGAGGTCAATTCGACTTTTGCCGCAGGCGCGAGACATTCCAAAACTTGGTATGCAGGAAAATTTTCTCGTCAATAGAAATATTCCCCAAAAGCTTTAGGAGGCAGATTAAATGGTAAAAGTTTATTCGTTTGAAGGTTGCCCTTGGTGCGTCAAAGTCAAGAATTATCTCAAGGCACGCGGCGTTGAATACGAAGTTCACGACATCGAATTGAATGCGGAAGATGCCGCCGAGTGTCAGAGAATTTCGGGAGATTTGACTGTTCCGGTTACGACGATTGACGGAAAAAATTACGTTCTCGGTTTCGACAAGAAAAAAATTGATGAGTTGCTTGCTTCGGCTTAAGGAGGAAATTTCATGGGCGTTTATGATTTCACGGCGAAAATGAAAAACGGCGCGGAAAAATCGTTGGCAGATTACAAAGGCAAAGTGCTTTTAATCGTCAACACGGCGAGCAAATGCGGCTTTACTCCTCAATTCGCGGAGCTCCAAAAACTCTACGACGATTACAAAGAAAAAGGATTGGAGATTTTGGGTTTTCCCTGCAACCAATTTGCGGGACAAGATCCGGGCACGAATGAGGAAGTTCAGCAATTTTGCAAGCTGAATTACGGCGTGACGTTCACGATTTTTGCAAAAGGCGACGTTCGCGGCGAAAATGCGCAACCGCTTTTCAAATATCTGACCGCGCAGAAAAAATTCGCGGGCTTCGATATGAATCATCCCGTTGCAAAACCTTTGCTCGACGCTTTACAAAAAAATTTCCCCGAATATCTTGAAGGCGACGGCATCAAATGGAACTTTACAAAATTTTTGATTGACAGAAACGGCGAAGTTGTTGCGAGATTCGAGCCGACAACGACGCCCGCCGCCATCGCAGGGGACATTGAGAAACTTCTTTAAAAAAAAATTTTGCGACAAAAAAGCCGAAGAGTTCAAAAAACTTTTCGGCTTAAATTTTTGTCCGAATCACTTTGCCTTGAAATATTTATTGACTTCTCCATAAAAGTTGCGGAGAATTTTTCGGTAAGCGTCCATCGGCTTATCGTTAAATTCCGTGCCGCTCTCGGAAACAACAACTTGCCCGGTTTTGGCGTTTACCAGATAAAATGTCGCCCGAACATTCCAAGTAAAACTCCAATAGGCATAGTGATCGGTAATTTCGTCGCGATATTTTTTGGTTTTCATTTTGTGTTCTTTGCCCTTGCTGTCCGTCCACTTGGTCTCTTCAGTGCTGATTAACTTCGCGGAAGTCGTAACGCTCGGCAAATTCCATTTTGAATCCATCTTCCAAACGTCTACTCTGCCTGTAACGTAATAATCCAAATTTTTATCGCTCGCGGCGTCGGTTACGACATTGACGCCTTTTAATTTTTCCGTCGCCTCAAATTTCATGGCAAAATACGCGCCCTTCAAAGAATATTCGTCGCCGCCGATATTTGCGGGCAGATTAATATTTTTGAATCCGATATTTATCGTGCCGGCTTTGTCCTTATTTTTTTTGCTCTTAAGTTCGCCGAAGTCTTTGCGAATATATTTGGTTATACTTCTGAATTGATGCTTCTCGTCAACGCCGTATTCGCGGCGGGCGTCGGTGAAAAGCAAAACTTTATTCGCTTCCGTGTCGTAACCTTCAAACTCAAGTTCCATAATGTGCAGATAAACTTCCTTTTCCGGAATAACATGATGTTCCGTCCATTCGCGCTCGTCATAAACTCTGTCGCCGTTTGGTCCGTCTTCTTCTTCTGTCCAAGAACGCAACTTGACATTAAATTCCGTTCGCGGCGAAATGTCCGTTTGAATCCGATTTTGTTTAAAGCGCGGCAAAAGATACATGTCGGCTCCCGTCTTGTCGAAAACCGCTTCCGCACGAGCTTTTTCTGTGGGATAAGGATTGAGCAGGACGCTGAACTTGTCGACCAAAATTTCATTTTTTTCCTCGATACCCGGCGCAAGTCTCACGGTATGGAGATTTTTAATTTTCTTCTCGAAACGCTCCATCAAATGTTTGTTTTCCCAATACAGCAGAGAATTTTCGTCACGACTTATCAGCCAATTATTTTTATCGTTTGAATTGGCGAGCGGAAAGATAACGACTTTTTTCCACTTCGGAAGATCCGAGCTCATGTCGTACCAAAAAATTCCGTAAGCCTGCGCGGACGTCTGCATAAAAAAAATTATCGCCGCCGCCAAAAAAATTTTAAGCATCACATACGCTCCCTTATCTTCAGTGCGAGTTCATGAACTGCCGCCTTTATCGCGTCGTAAAATTGTTCTTCGGGACATTCAAAAGTTTTGAACTTGAATATTCCCAAAGCCCGATAATCTTCCGCCTTGCCGACGCCAGAACCCGTCGCCACAAAAACACATTTGCCCGTTCGCTTGTCGATAATTCTCGCGCTCAAATCGACTTTGACGGCGTTGCTTTTCTTGATAACTTTATCCGTGACAACTTCGTTGCAATTCGTCAGGTACATGAACATTATGTAATTGCAAGCCGCGTAATTCGTTTGAGTTATCGGATTTGTGCCGAGCTGTTGCATGATTATTTGTTCGTTCATCGCCGCGATTTGAAATTCACTGCCCAAATCAATCATCTCGACTTTGCCGGGAATAACCAAAAGTTCTTCCAACTCGGCAAGCATTTCGTGCCGCGCATTGGGGAAAGTTTGAACATTTTCCTCTTTTAAATTCGTGACGGCAACGCGGCTGATTATATCCGTTACGCCGAAGGTTTCTGCCGCCTCTGCCTGCGCGGCGAACAAAAAAATTATCGCCGTCAAAAAAATTTTCAGTTTCATGATTCAACCTCAAACTGTCTTCAAACCTTTTGTCTCCAAACCTTTTACGATTTGCCGCGCCTGATCTTTTAAAATTTCCGTCAAAAGTTGCGTCGCGTTTGCCTTTTGCCCTTCCTTGCCGATAACAACATTTTTCATGAGCGCGGTCTTTTTCTGTGTGTTCTGCCCTTCATAAACTTTGCAACTCTTGACGTTCACAAGATAATATTCCAGCTCGAAAGTAACTTTTTTTCCGCGCATACCCTTTTCCAATTCTTCCGGCGTAATATGCGTCCCAAAAATTCCGCCCGTCTTTCTGAAAACATCGGCATCGCGAACATTGACAAAAAGAAGATAATCTGCGCCGTATTTTTCTCCGAGTTCAATCGCCATTTGCGTTATGTTGGAACTCAATTCATAAGGTTTGCCTTCCAATTTCCGACGTTGCGCGGTTTTGTCGTCGTCTTGATAATAAGCTTTGCCCTTAACCGAGTCGCCGTAACGAATCATTTGCGAATTGGCAAACTCGCGGCGATACAAATGACCGTTGGCAATGGCGTCCATGTGAATCAGCGAAAACAATTTGTCTTCCGGTTCCTGTTTATCCAAATCCAAATAAACTCCGTCCGACAAACGCGACAAATCAACCGAAAAAATTTTTGACTGTTGCATTTCATCGCCGAGAGCCTCTCTGAAACTCGCCAAAAATTCGGGACGCAATTCATCTTCGCCGTAACCTTTGACTTCGGCAAGGAGTATCGTCGAGCCGTTTGAAGATTTTTCAAACGCCGCCTCCGAGTTCCCGCTTATGCAAAAAATCATCAGCGCAATAAAAATTTTTACAAGAAATTTCATTGTCGCGCCCTCTTTTTGTTTTCGAGATTCTCCAGCAATTTGTCAACAAGATTTTCAGCCGCTTTTTCCAATGCCTCATCCGCAAGCCCTTGGTCGACTTCGTCCGTGCCGATTTTTATCAAACCGCCCGTGACTTTGAACATTTTATTTCCCGAAGTCGCGGAACTTGTTGCGGCAAGAACTACGCGCCCGCTTTCAACTTCGACAATTCGTCCCGCCATTCGCGCCGTCACGATATAATTTTTACTGCCCGTGCCGACAACGGAGGCGGTTTTTTTGCGACTGCTTAAGCCCGTAACATTCGTTATAAGCAAATATTCCGCGCCGAGCATTTTTCCGAAAACGGGAGCCGTTGACGTGTCGATTAACCCCGTCGCCGTCAATTCATGTTCTTGAACGAGTTTATCAACGTCGGTGCGCGAAAGTATTTCAAAATCCGCGCAGTTTGTCATGCCCGCATAAATTGCGCCGGTGGCAATTTCGGTATCGTCAAGAGTTAAATCCGCCGAGACTGTCGCCGCTTTGAAGACAGGCAAAATTCCCAAACGCATTGCTCCGCCGGGTTCGGCAAAACAAATTGTCGTTGCCGCGCAGATTAACAAAAAAATTGTCGCCGATAAAAATTTTTTCAAAACTTCCGCCCCCTTACAATCTGAAACGGCTCGTCGTGCGAACGGTCATTGCCAATTTCTTAAATTTCTTTTCCAACTCAAGCGCGGCAATTTCGACGGCGTTGCAAATTGCATTTCGTTCGGAGTTGTCCTTGATAACGTCATTTCCTTTTGCTGTCACAGAAAAAGTCCCGACAATTTCGCCCGTCGAAAGCTTGATAATTTTTGCGGTAATGTCGGCATTGGCAACAAGCATCGCCATAGTCTTATAGCCGCCGTTTTTATAATCGGGCAGTTGAACATTTTGCGAATTGGTGTGAGTTTTGCCGAGCACAAGATAATCCGCGCCGTAACTTGAGCCGACACCGACAAGCCCTTTCTCACCGTTGTAAATTCTCTCAAGAAGGCGGGCATTTTCAAGATTCGCTACAATGTCCGCGTCGACAACATGACTGAAACCGAGCGTCAAAAGTTTGTCGTTCAATGAAGTTTCCGCCAATTCGTCATGAGTTCCCGTCGCCGCATTGTCTTTCAACATGATAACGGTAATTCGCGGATCATTCAGTCTCATAACCGTTTCAAGCTGACTGATTAACGCGCTGTTCGGCTCGCTCTCGACATTCATTCTCGCAGTGACCTTGTAGAGATCGTTTGAACTTTGCCCTTCACTCAAAATCTTAACGCCGCTGACGAATCCCTGTGCGTGCATATAAATTTCGTCGAGTTTAAGCATTGCATTTTCAACCAGCGTTTGCGAATCGACAAAAGTTCCGACAACCTGTTCAACGGCGGCGCGTTCGGCATTTTTTATCGCCTCGTCTCTATCTCTGCCAATACCTTCAACCGTAACTTCTTGCGCAAAGGCAGAAAGATTCAAGAGCATAAGCAATGCCAAAGCGAGAAAAAATTTTTTCATAAGCATCCTTCCTCTGTGTAAATTTTCTTTATGATATAAAAATTTTTTATGAACGGCATGAAAAATTTTTGTAAAATTGACTTATAGATTAAAAGTGCTTAAAATATTTTTGTGAACGAAAAAGGAGGCGGCGAAAAAGATGCCCGATCTTCAGTATCTGATATTTGCAGTAATAATTTTGGCTTTGATATTCGATTTTATCAACGGTTTTCACGACACGGCGAATGCGATAGCGACATCTGTCAGCACACGAGCCCTTAACCCGAATCATGCGATAATGTTGGCGGCGACTTTAAATTTTATCGGCGCAATGGTTTCGACGGGCGTAGCGAAGACAATCGGCGGCGACATAGTAAGTTCGGCAAATCTCATTGACGAAAAAACGATAATCGCGGCATTAATCGGAGCGATTGCTTGGAATTTATTTACATGGAAAATAGGCTTGCCGTCGAGTTCTTCGCACGCGCTGATTGGCGGATTAATCGGCGCGATTTTAATTTCTGTAGGATTGAGCGGCTTGAATTGGCGGGGCATAGGGAAAATTTTTCTCGGCTTGATAGCGTCGCCGGCAATAGCTTTTTTGACGGGAATAATCATCATGAATATAATTTTTCGGCTCTTCGACAGATTTTCTCCGCATTTTATCAACGATAAATTTCGCAGAATGCAAATCCTTTCGGCGGCGGCGATAGCTTTTTCAAACGGCTCCAACGACGCGCAAAAATCAATGGGCATAATAACGCTGGCACTTTTCAGCGGCGGCTTTATCGCCGAGTTTGAAGTTCCGACTTATGTAAAAGTTTTATGCGCAACGGCAATGGCAATCGGGACGGCAACGGGCGGTTGGCGAATAATAAAAACCGTCGGCGGGAAAATTTTCAAATTGGAGCCGCCGAGCGGTTTTGCGGCAGATTTAAATTCCTCGTGCGTTGTCTTCGGCGCGACACTTTTAAATTTACCTGTCTCGACGACACACGTTGTCTCCGGCTCGATAATGGGCGTGGGCACTGCGAAAAGAGTTAATGCCGTGCGTTGGGGCGTGGCTCAACAAATGGTCAAAGCATGGGGAATAACAATTCCGATAACGGCGGCTATCGGTGCATTGACGTTCAGCTTTATCAAGTTCATATTTTGAAAAGCAATTAAAGCTGTATTAAACAAGTTTCCCGCGAAAAGCTCGCGCCAATATCGATTTCTTCATCAGTTCGATACGATCCAAAGTTTTTATCGCGAGTTCTTTCGTCCGCTGTTCCCGACCAAGCAAGTCGTCGAGGAGGCGGACGATTTCTTTTTGCTCGTCAAGTGACGGCAAAAGAATTTCTGCATTCAATACAATTTTTTCTGACACACGCGGAAGGTTAATACCTTTGGAATTCGCAACGGCATATTCAATGAAATTTGGTAGGCTGAGAAAATAATTGATGAATTCGATTTCAACTTGCTCGCTTGCTTTAAAAACAAGAATATCCGTCGAACATACGCCGTCGAATCTCGCCACGCCGTGCTTGTTCAGATACGGTCGCAATTTGCCGTAGAGCAAATCTCCCACGTGAAATATATTCTTCGTGCTTTTCACTTCGTCTGCCGCTTGAAAAGAAATTTTTCCGCCATTTTTTTCCATGTTCTCAAGCCCAACGTATTTCAAATTACTCGAACTGAAATCGTTCGTCTTTTGCTTTGAAGAGATGAGCACGTCGGACAAAAATTTTTTCTGTCGGCTGTCGAGATTGATTCCGCGTTCATCGCGCCAATTTTTTGAGAGTTCGCCGATAAAAGCTTTGTGAAGGATAGACGCCCGCCGAAGTTCCGAACCGTCAACGACGCCTTGAGTCAAAGCCTTCGCCTTGTCCAAGTCTGCAAATAAATCGTCGAGCAAATCAACTATGCGTTGCTGTTTATCAAGTGGCGGAAGCGGGAAGGGGGTCGAGTTGAATAAATTTTTATCGAGGTGTGGAATGGCGGAGCCGCGCTTATTTTTTTTGTAGAAATCTTTCTTAGTCGAAACGAAGTAGCAAAAAAAATCTTCGTTGACGTTCGCCGAAATTTTCAATGCGCGGAAGGTGCTACCCATGTAACCGGCTTCGGGCGCGGTAAAAATTTCACCGGAATTTTCGCCGTCAACCAGAATAATTTTTGTGCCGCCTTCGATAAATTCTCCGCCGTCAATAAGAAATTTTTCCTTTGTCCCGCGCAGATACTTAACGTCGAGATAAGGAAACTTTGCATCTGATAATTTTTTGCCATGCGAAAGTTTGCAGATATTTTTTTGCTGAACCCACTGCCAGCCGTCGGGGAGCGGATAAAGTTTTTCGTCAATCATTGTCTAACCTCCAAAGTCCGCAACTTGTTGACGACGCCTTGAAGTAAATCGACAGCATCTTGAAGGTCGTCAATCGTTTCCTCGCCGAGAGCAATCGGATTTGGCAAGTCGTCGGCGTCAACAACAGAATCATCGCGAATCAAACCGAAATCGAGCGAATTATTTTTTTCGGCGATTTGTTCTCGCGTAAAAACATTAAAGCGTTCATCGACGACTGCGCGGCGGTCTTGAGCCTCAAAAGCCCGTTCAAAGTCTGCGAAGTGTTCTTTTTTGAGCGGATTGGTCTTTCCGAAGGAAGGCATATTAGTCCGCAAGTCGTAGAACCAAACTTCGCGAGTATTGTTTTCGTCAGTGGTGCCGCGAGTGAAGAACAGAACGTTGGTCTTGACGCCCTGCGCGTAGAAAATTCCTGTCGGCAAGCGCAGGACGGTATGAAGGTTGCATTTGTTCATGAGGTCGACGCGAATTTTTTCTCCGTCGCCGTCAGCAAAAAGAACGTTATCGGGCAAAATGACAGCGGCTCTGCCACCGGGCTTGAGACTTCGATAAAAATGTTGCAGAAAATTCAACTGCTTGTTGCTCGTTGGAAAAGTGAAGTCATCGCGGGCAGCACGTTCGCCGCCTTTTTTCGTGCCGAACGGCGGGTTGCTCAAGATTAAGTCAAAATTTTTCATAGACTTGCCGACTTCAGAAAGAGTGTCGCCCAAAATAATTTTACCGTCGAGCCCGTGCAACATTGCATTCATAAGCGCAAGGCGATGAGTATCGTGAACGAGTTCGCAACCTGTAAAGGCTTGAGTATTTTCAAAATCCTTTTCCGCCTCCGACAAATCGAAGAAATCATCGGTATGGTCACGGACGTATTGAGCGGCGGCAATCATAAAGCCGAAAGTGCCGCAAGCAGGATCGTTGCAACGTTCGCCTGCCTGCGGTTTCATGAGCCGAACGATAACCTCAATCAGAGCACGCGGCGTGAAGTATTGTCCTGCGCCGGATTTTTTTTCGTTGGCGTTCTTTTCGAGAAGCCCTTCATAAAGATTTCCGAGCCCCTCTTCCCGCGCAGAATACCAGTCCAGTGCGTCGATACTCGCGATAATTTTTTCAAGATTTTTGGGTTCATCAATGTTTGAAGACGCGCCCAGATAAATTTCGCGAATACGTCCCGCGCAGTTTTCGCCGAGATGATTCAATAACTCCTTGTAAAATTTTTTGAGTTCAATGCCGCTCTTAGTCGAAAGATTTTCCCAGCGATAACCTTTCGGGATTTTTTCTTCGGCACCGGTCTCCGCCGCCATTTTCAGAAAAAGAATATAAGTCAACTCGGTAACGTATTGATGATAAGTGATGCCGTCATCACGCAGAACGTTGCACAAATTCCACAGTTTGCCGATAATTTCTTGATTGGTCACGCGACATTTCCCCCGTCGTCATAAAGATAGCTGTTCAGTTCGTCAATGATATTCGCCAATTTTCCGCCAAAAACCTTGTCGATACGTTTGAAGCCGCCCGCGTCCTTGAAATGACTGCCCGTCTCGTCAAACACGGCGGGATTTATCAAAGACTCGCGACGCAAAAATTTTTCGATTCTGTCAAGCCATTTCAATTCGGTTGCGGAAAAATCATGCGCGGCTTTGAGTTTGTTGACGGCGGCGGAAATTTTATCTTCGTGGTCGAGAAGTTTCGCGCCGAGAGAGTAACTGCGAATCAAGCTGATAATATCGGCGGCAATTTCGACCTTGGACAGCTGAGAAATTGCGGCGTTGAGTTGTTCGGCGGTAAAATTTTTTTCGCCTAAGGCAAGGCGCAAACTTTTCAAATCGGCGCGAGTCAAATCTTTCGGACGCGTGCAAACAATATTGAGAGCGGCAATTTCATTTCGATTGGTTGTAATAAATTTTATGAACTCGTCAAGATAATCCTGCGGGCGTTTGCCTTCCCCGAAGCCGTGTTCGTGCGCCGTCAAAAAGTCTTCGTGTTCAGAAATGAAAACCGTCCTGCCGTGAGAAATTTTTTCTTGCAAAAATTCCGCGTTTTGGAGGAGAAAATTTTTGGCATCCTGCGCGGGCAAAATTTTAACCGTGCCGATAAATTCGTTAATCTGTTCATTGGGTTTGCAACGACGGAGCTTGACGATAATTTGATTGACGGTGCGTTGAATTTGTTTTTCGTCGTCAAGGTTTTTCAAAGCGTCGAGTAGTTGATTAAAAGTCACGGTGGGATTGACGACGACAGGTTTCATTTCGCTGACGGGTTCAAGTGTGTCATAAACTCCAACTGCGTCAAAGATTCTGAAATGAGTTTTGCCGATGTCGGGACAAAGGCGGGTTGCGCGCCCAAGCATCTGTTCAAACAGGATTCTAGATTTGACGCGGCGCATAAAAACAAGGGTATCGATTTTTGGCACGTCAATACCGGTCGTGAGCAAGTCGACAGTCACAACGATATTTGGAAAGCGTTCGTTTTTAAATCGTCTTATGGCGTCCAAGACGCGCTCCTTATCGCCAATGCTCGCCGTGATTTTTTGTATTGCGTCGTTGCTTATGCCCCGCGCAGTGTAAATGTTTTTCAGAATCTGAACAATTAAATCGGCGTGCATGTCATTCACGGCGAAAATTAAAGTTTTGCCTTTTCCTTCAGGGTCAGGGCAGTTTGAAATTTCTTCAAGCACGACGCGATTAAAATTTTCGTTGACAACTTGCCGATTGAAGTTTTCAATATCAAAGTTCAACTCGTCGGCAATAAATTCGCTTGCAAGTTCGCCGGTCGCAGTATTGCACGTCGTAACAGACTCGCCGCTTGTGTAGTGAATTCCCTCTTCGCTCAACTTTGTTTTCAAACGATGCGGCGGGTCGTAATCAACAAGATAGCCGTCAAGGACAGCCTCGCGGTAAGTGTACTTGAAAATCGGTGCGCCGAAAATTTCAGTGGTATGCAAAGCGGGCGTGGCAGTCAGCGCGATTTTCACTGCGTCAAAATATTCAATGACGGCGCGAAATTTTCTTTGATAGTCGTTTTGGTTTTTGAATAAAATTTCGTCGTCGGCAAGTTCACGATCGAGAATATAGCCGCGATGAGCTTCGTCGATAATTATCAAATCATAATCCGTCACGCCCGGAATAGAATTTTCGTCGTAAAGAATTCTTTTTACCATGCTTTGAACGGTCGAGATTTGGAGACGCGTCTCCTTGCTGAAAATTTTTTCGCCGAGTTTGCTGACATTGTAGATTTTATCGAGCGGCAAAAGGTCTTCAAGCTTGACTGTAGCAAAAACATCTTGCGCCTGCTCACCGAGTGAATTTCTGTCGACGAGAAACAAAATTCTCCGAAAACACTCCGTCTTCAAGAAACGATAAATCATGCCGAGTACGGTTCGCGTCTTACCCGTGCCCGTCGCCATTGCCAGCAAAATATTTTTCTGCCCGTCGATAATTGCATTCTCAACGGATTGAACAGCTTTTATCTGGCAGCCGCGCAGATTCAAGCCGTCCTCGTCGTGCAACAAATGGAACGATAGACTTTGCAACTTATTGTTGCCCGCAGAAATATTTCTTTCGAGCAGTTCAGTAATTCCAATGGGGCTGAGCCAACCACGAAGAGCTTTTGGCGCGTTTTCAGCCTTACGCAAATCAAGAAACCAAATGCCCGATTTCGTTTCGAGCTGTTGGCAATAAGGTCTGCCGTTGGTCGCAAAGAGGAACGGAACTTTAAAACCGCGCCACTCTCCGAGCAGATAAGATTTATCTTCCTCGCGAATGTTGCGAGAATAATCCTTGCACTGACAATCAATGACGGCAGAAACGTCTTTGTAACTCGCCTTAGCCTCAATCACAGCAACCATTTTCGTCCCGACAAACAGTGCATAATCAACAAAGCCGCTGTCAGTCTGCCATTCAGCGACAGCAATATTGCGCCCTTTTTGTGGGCGAATACCTTTGGAGCAACGAAGATTATCGGAATCAACTTCCCAACCTGCTTTCCGCAGTTGCTCATCAATTATTTTGCGCGTATCAGTTTCGGCAATACGTTCAACAGCAAATTCGCGAACAGATTTCTTTAAACCGCTCATTTTTTCAGCTCCTCTCGCATATCGTAAGTAATTTCAATTTAATATTCGTCGTGCAGGATTGCTTCTTTTTTCGCAGACGTTTTCAAATTTATAAGAACCAAATATAACAGATTTGGCAATTTGTGCGAAGTCGTTTTCTTGCCCGGATTCAATATTGCAATCAAAATTTTGGTCGTAATAATCCGCACGATAATTTTGTACGTCCATACAAATCCATATCGTGTCCATCTTTAAGCAAAGTAAAAATTCCGGCGCACGAATCATTCCTTGTTAAAAATGATTATGGCAATAAAAAAATCAGGGCACCGCAATGATGTCCCGATAATTTTTTATCTGAAACATTGTAGCACAAAAAATTCTCGTGCACAGTTACTTTTCATCAATAGTTATAAATCACGATTACGCCCGGCACCGGAGCAAAAAAAATCAGCCGTGAAAATCAGAAGGCGCGTTCGATAAGCTGTCGACATTGCCGCGGCGTAAATCAATCAAATCAACGTGCGACCTTCCCAAGAGTTCATCGAATTTATCGATACCGTTCTTTTCAATGTAGTTGCGTTCGTCTTCGCTGACGGGTATCGCTAAAAGCCAAGCAATAATATTTCCGTCAAGCTCGAAGGGGGAATATTTTTCCCAAAAGACAGGTTGCATAAGCAAAACATGATTAACTGTCGCATCGCCGTCATACGATTCAATTACATTTTCGATAATCAAACCGAAGTCACAATACTGATTCTCTTTTATTCGGAAGGCAACAGAAGCCAAGATATTCTCAAAAGTTTCTTCATGAGCATTGCCGAGCATCAAGAGTTCCACCCGAAGAGGCTTGCCCTCAATTTCTTTGCCAATGTCCACATTAGAAAGACCGATTGTGCTCATCGTCGTGATTGAAAAATTTTCGTCGGCGCAAGTCATCACGTCAACAGAAACAGTTTTGTCGTCATTGTGATATGAAAAAATTTCCGAAGTGCCGCCGATAAATTCCCAAGCATATTGCGCGATTTTTTTATTGTCCATAGTTTCACCAACTTAGATTAAAAATGCCGCGACTTTGACTGCAGGTGCCGCAAACTCGGCTGCAGTTTTCGCAATGCTCATAATATTGGTTGCGGCACCAACCGCATTTATTGCAAGTTCTGCGCTTTCGTTGTCGGGATAGCATTCATGCTCTGAACGGCAGACGTAGTACATAATTTTCAAAATCTCTCTTTCATTGAAGTCGGCAAATTCCTCGTGAAGATTGTTTGCCACAATTTCAGCGAGCTCGCGAAGATTTTTCCAAGTACCATTTCCCGTGCCGCGAAAAAAATTTTTCAGATTATAATTCTTGCCGATAAAATCCGCCATACCCCATTCAAAATCCAAATCGGGATTATCTATACCGAGAATCAAATTGCGACGAATTTCAGCACTGACATTCATTCGCAGAAGAATTCGTTTGAGTTCCCGCAAAGTCTCCGGCGAATGTGAATCTTTCAGCAATTCGTGTAAAATCCGGTCGGTTTGCTCAACAATCGATGCGGAGGAAATTTTCTGTGTTTCAGGTATCGCGTCTGTCAAAGTGAATTTCGGCAAGCGGCAAAGAATTGCTTCCTGCCAATCGTTTTGAAAGACGGCGGCAGTCCCCGTTGGCAGTTTGGATATTTCCAATATTTGCTTTTCGGACAGAGCCATTGACTGTCCGACGATTTTTCGATCGTTGCCTTCGGGCAGTCGCAGAACAATTTTTGTGTTTGTATTCCGAATTACTGCCGCGTCCAAAAGATCCGGGGCTTGGTCGACGATAATGAATCCCTCGCCGTAAGTGCGAATTTCGGCTATTGAGTTTGTCAGCATTTCAACTGATTTTCCCTGCAGGTTCGACGATTCCGCGCTTTGTTCAGTCGAAGTTTTTTTCAGCAGATTGTGCGCCTCATCCAGAACGGTGATATGTTTTATCGGCAAATTCATTTCAGCAATGTTCGCGACGCGATATTCCTGCAACTTCAAAACAGTTATCCCCATGATGAGTGCTTTTGTGTCCATTGAACCAACGCGGCTGATGTCCAAAATTGCTTCGCTGTCGAAAAGTTTGATCAAGTCCATTTCGTTGCCGGAAAAAATTTGCCCGTTGATTCCGTTGGTTAAAGATTTGAGTCTTGTCGAAAGTGCGCCGATGTAATCGCCCTTAGTGTCCGCCGAGTATTCCGAAGTTTCAAGGATATTATTCAGCTCCCTCAACATGTCTTCAAAGGTCGGGAACAGTCCGGGAATTTTTTTATTTACGGAGCTGTCCAAATTCCAACCTGCCGAAATGTAAGCGTGTTCAATCGAGTCTTTGAGTATGGCGGGCATTGCGGCATACATCGGTCAGCAAACGTTAAATATCTCTATAAGTCGGTCAATGTGTTCGAGAACGTGAATTGCCTCAGGAAAGGCAAAAGGATTTATTTGCACAATCGCGCCCAAGTTTGGATTGGTGCCGAAACAATTCACGTCGGGGAAAACTTTTCGATATTCGCCTTTAAAGGGCTCCACGACCAAAAACGGAATTCCTTTTTTACGAACTTCCGTGAGCAAATGATAAATTGCGTTGCTTTTGCCGGAAACGGTCGAGCCTGTAACGAAACTATGCATTGCCAAGCTGTTTAAATCCAAACTTACGGCAGTTTCTGTCACGTCTCCAAGATGATAAACTTGCCCCAAATTTATTCCGTCTTCAAGGCGACTGTATCTTAAAACTTCCTGCGCAAAAGTCGCGTGCTGAACGACGAGCAAATCTCTTACCGAGTGATAGGGCAAACCCATATGAATCGTTAATTTGTTCGTGCTAATCAAAACCGCCGGAGTAACTTCTACATTTCCGGGTTGGTCGTAGTCAAAGCCGTTATAGGAAAATTTTGGGTGCACAAAATTTTTTATGTACGGTTCGAACTTGCGCAGATCGTCTTTATTCCAAGCCGCTTTTTTTTCCCGATACCACAGATTGATAAACGTTGGCGGCTGATTCTGCCTCTGCCGCACTTTCGCCGATTGATTGGTTTTCGCTGAACGAATCATTTTGGCTGATTGACTTGCTATAGCTGTGACTTTTGCCGGAACTGCGATTAAGGCTGTCGGTGGAGGATTTGCTTTTGCCAAAAGTTTTGCTCTGCCCCGTGCCGTGAGATGTACTGTACGTTCTGCCGTCGCTTTGTCCTTGAGATTTTCCGTCAGTCGTGGAGACGGAAAAATTTATCTGCATATTGGCGAATGGCGAAAGTTGTGTACAAATATTTTCGCAACTGTGCTTAATCCGTTCAAGCTCCGAGTAGCTGACATTTTCTGCGATAAAAATCGCTTGGTAACTGCGACCGTTCATGCTGTCGATAAATTTTTCCATACCCTGAATAAATCGTTTATCGGTCAAGTCCTCGACTTTCTGTCGAAAATCTGCCACACAAGTTACGTTGGAAAGACACGGCATCTTCAACGCATCTAAGTCGCATTGTAAATCTTCGTTCAAATAATCTTTGACGCGGCTGCCCGGGAATAATCCCGCCATGCTGCGCTTTAGCATTTGCATCATTGTTGCCGTTGAATTTTCTGCCATCCTCAACCGCACGCCCAAATAAAATTCGTTGGTGCGCCCGTCGCTTTTTATCATCAAAACCAATGTGCAAGGTTTGTTGCAAAGAACTTTAAACAAAGTGGACAGCTTCGACACCGACAGCTTGTCTTCTTGATAGACCAAACTCGTTATTCGGAAAAAATGAATCGGCTTTAAGCCAACCGATTGATTTTCGTCCGCCTCGATTATCGGCAACTTATCCAACTTGAACAGATAGCCTTTCATAACTTCATCATTGATTATCTTCAGGCAGTTGTTTAGATTTTGTTGGAGCGTCGCCAAATTCGTCGCTGGATTTTCCTGCGGCAACGGCTCTTGTTCAATCTCTATTTTCGGTTCGGGAACGTTGACTGTTTGAACGGGTTTTTTCGGCTCAATTTTTGCGGGCGTTACCGGCGGCAGGTCGTCGCTGTTTTCTCTGCGAACAAATTCATCGAAACGCATCTTATACCTCGATGCTAATTACTTTTTCAAACTTGTAGGTTTTAGTCGCTCCGGAAATTTTTACTTGGCAGTATGTCGGCAGTTCCAAGTTATCGACGGAAACCATAACCCTACGTGCGTCGTTTGAATATTTGCCGCTTTCTTCGTGCCACGCGATTTTAGGTTCAGACTTGTCATTGAATGGCAAATCCCAGCGAGATTTGGGCTTTTTTATTTCAGACTCCGGCGTGCGAGTGATTATATATTCGCGAATATTCGTCTCTTGGGGATTCATGATGTACAAATTTCGCCGATCGAGGCTCAAAGCGAACTTGCGATTCGGCTGTTCCAAAATGATGAAGTACTTTAAGTCAAGACCGGTTCCAATGTCGGGTTCAGGGGATTGAGTCATTTCAACAGGCTGTAGATAATCGCTGCTGCTATTCCTGCTGCCGCGACTTTGATCAATGGCGCAATTCCCGACGATTTTTTTGAGGAGTCGTCCTCCATTTTCAGCCGAGAATTTTCTTGCCGTTCCTGCTCGACTTTGCGTTGTTGACGTTCGACCTTTTCATTTTCTTCCGCCAATTTTCGTTTCGCCGCTTCAATTTCTTCCTGCTGTTGTTGAGCTTTGCTTTTGATTGGCAGTTCATGACGAGGTTGCGGCGGTATGATTGGGCGTTCAATTTTAGCCTTGACGGTTTGAGCGGCGGTTTGGCGTTCCTTTTGCAGACGCGCAACTTTTTCGGCATTAACCACCAACGCAACTTTCCGCATATGATCCAAACGTTCGCGGGAAAAATTTTTCAGCAAGTCACTTTTGATTTTCTCCCAATAGTCGTAATTCCAATCAGCCTTACGGTCAGTGAACGGTGTCAAATCTTTGTGCCGCTCGAAGAGATTTTTGCCGGCGCAGTAATTGTAGTCGTCAAGGTATTCTTCAAAAGTCGGGTCAACTTCCAAGCTGTCGACGAAAATATATTTTAAATCCTTGACATCCCCGGCGTCCGCTGATTTTTTTACTTCCTTGTGCAAATTCATCACCACCTAAATTTCTAAGATGCCGCTGATTCTGTTACGACAATCCTCAATCCACGCCAAAATTCTGCGATTATGTTCGAGTTCCTGTTCTTTGCGTTTTTGATCTTTGGCGCACTCTTCCGGCTCGTTGTACTTTTGGGCGATAAGTTCGTCCAGCTCGTCGAACATTATCGTGAATTGCGTCTTCATGTCGTCGATTTGTTTTCCGGCGTATTTCAATGCATTGGCTATGCCGTCGTCGATATTCATGCGGAATTTTTTTTGTAAGTGCTGTCTGAATGTTGCTCGTTGCCATAGAAAATTTTTCGATACGTTAGCTTCTTTCCTCAAAAACGTCACGCATAACCGTCTGATAGTCCATGACCGTTTTATAAACATCCTCGCTCTTGTAATCGTCGACGGTAACGTAAACATCTTCCTCAATGTAAGAACTGCGCCAGAAGGTATACCATTTCTTTTTGGGATTTTTGACTTTGCGCTTGCCGGCTTTTTCTTTGTGCGAACCGTTTTGACTTGGCGCGTACCGATTTTTTCTTCGTGCGAGCCGACGATAATTTCTTCTGCTTTCTCGCCAACTTTTGGTTTCGTAAGTGACTTCGCCAAAATCTTCAACAGCCTCTGCGGCAAAATCGTCCGAACACCAAGCGACAACGGTTTCCTGCATATTTTTCAACGCGCCCTTAATCAAGTCTACCGTGTCGAATTTCAATTCTTCGCCCGCCGAATCCTCATCAAAGCGCGTGAGTTTTTCCTGATATTCCAAGAGTATTTTTTCACCGATCTCAACGACTTTACGATTTATGACGCTTTCGAGTTCGGCACTCATTTGCGCTATAGAGTCAGACGAAATTTCCGCAAACTGCGAAATCAAACGTTTTGCCTCTGCGCGGCTGGTGATTGTACTGCCGTAATGTCAGAAAATCATTGCGGTTTTGCCGGAGCTTTCCGCCTTGAGTTGTTCAGCCTTAGATTCAATCTGACTTATGGGATTAAACGCGGCAATGCGAGCCTTAACTTTGCGCCTCTTGCCCGTCGCGAATTTTGACTTTGACTGCTTCGGCACGAGCTGCGTAAGCTTTGGCGGCGTCTTCGTCGGTTGCCACTACGATTTTTGCCTTCGCCAAAACTTGACTGCTTTTCAAAATTTCGTAGAAAGACTCGATCAAATCTTTGATTTTCTTGGTCTGCGCGTACTTTTTGACGTAAGCAGTAATTGCCGCCTCGATAGAGTAAAGTCCGCAGTGAATGAACGCTTGAGTTTTGGTATCGCCGTTCTTCTGCGCTTCAGCCAAACGATATTCCAATTCGCGTTTCTCAACTTCGCGAAGGGTGGTACAAAGGTTGAGGGCAACAAATGCCGAGCACGGAAAAATTTGCGGGTCGTGTATGCCGTGCGACGAGAGATATTCCTTTATATGAGTAACGACAACGGCAATGTTCTCTTCTTCCGAATTAAAGCAGTCCATCTTGTTTATTACGAACATAAATCTATCGCGAATTTGCTTGCCGCCCTTGCTTATCTGCTCGGCGACGTAATCCAAAAGCGAGGCGTCGTCACTCGTGCTTAGTTGCGTGCCGTTCAAAACGTACAAAATCAAATTGTTGGAGTCGTTGTTTATCGCGCTGTAGGTTGCGTTTTTATGCGCTTGATTCTGCGAATTGTTCGAACCGGGCGTGTCAACAAGTTGCAAAGCCGTCGTTCGTGCATCGATAAAGGGAATGTCTCCTTCAACATTAATGCGATGAACTTTGGAATCGTCGTTGAGCAACTCCATGATCTCATAAGTTAAATCGTTGACAGACTCAAGTAATTCGCCGCTCTGATTGTAGACTTCAGCGGTGAAAGAATCTTTATCGTTGTCGGTTATGCAGGTGATTGTTGCAGTGCACGCCTCTTGGCAGGCATCAATTTTTGTTCAAGAAAAGCGTTTATCAGCGTAGATTTGCTCGAACTCATTGTTGCAACGACGTTGACGGGAAAAAATGCGTCGTGTACACGATTGAAATCTTTCAACAATTTTGGATCACGAAAATCCTCGACGGAACCTTCACGAAGATCGAGGAAAATTTCCTTGATCTCTTCGGCAATGTTTTCCTTTGACTGACCTTGAATAAAAGTCAACGAAAGATTCCGCACGACATTATCTTCTTGTGCCTGACGAAAAGCAAATTCAAAGTCGTCCCAATCAAGCTCCGTGCCGTAAAATTCTACATCAAAATCCATTGTGTTGAGTTCGTTCCGCAACTCGTGCGGGAAAAGTCCAATCCATTCTTGCAGTCGTTTGCCGCTAACGTACTTTTGCAACGAACTGTCCGCCTCAATTTCCCTGCCGTTTACCTTTATCGGTGTCTGAAAACGATAGGGATTTCGTTTTACCAATAATCCTGCAAGTGCCGACAGCGGGCAAATTATCGGTTGACTAAAATTTTTGTCGAACAAGTACCGCCACACGCGCTCCATAATTTCTAAGGAATTTTCGACTTCGAGATCAATCATATCAATTTTATTCACGACGAACAAAATTTTTTTGACGTTGCAATTTTCCTTGACAAAATTCACGTGTAAATCATCGTCATTTGTGAAAAGCTGAGTTGCATTCATGACGTAAATCAACAAATCGTAATCGTTTGCTTTCAAGGCGTCTTAGGCAATATTTTTATGTTCGGCGTGATTGTTGGTTTTTACACCGGGCGAATCGTGAATCATAAGCCGAATTCCGGACAAGTCGCCGTTAAAATAAACTGACGCAGCCAAAAAATTTGTGTGGTTCGACGGATTATCATTCAAAAGTTCGGATTCTTTCGCGTTCAAAATTAAGTCTCCATCATCTTTGGAGATAACGCCGTCATCGTAAAGCTTGCCGATAATCGTATGAATTTTGCTCGTGCAAGCTAAATTCTGCGACCTTGCAACCTTTCTTCCGACAAGCGCATTTATAAAAGTTGATTTATACTTGATAATTCTTTCTTCGGCGAATAAAATTTTTTGCCCGTTCTTGAAAATTTTTCTGCAACAATTTTCAACGTCAACGGCACGAAATTAATTAGGAATTAGGAATGAGGAATTAATAATGAAGGCAAACCAATTCCTAATTCATAATTCATAATTCCTAATTGATAAAAGCGCGGAAAAAAATTAATCCCTCCAAAGCGAAGGGATTTTTTTATTTTTATCCTCTGAAATGTTGAACCCAATAATGTTTGTATTTTGAATTTGATTGATAGTAGTAGACGACGCCCATTTCCGTGAAATTTTTACTCAACATGTTTTCGCGATGAGTTTTTGAATCCATCCACGCTTGAACAACTTGTTGCGGCGAAGTTTGTCCGCCCGCCAAATTTTCTCCAAGCACATGTCCTATCTGCGGCATTGCCGTAAAACATTTTGAGCCGTCGGGGCGCGTGTGAGAAAATTTATAAGGCAACTCCTTTGCTCGGACATACGCGCTTGCCGTCAAATCTTTTGCCAACTTCAAAGGTGCCGCGCCCACTCGCGCCCGCTCCACATTTACCAGCCGCAAAACTTCCAACGGAAATTTATTCGCGTCTTCCTTCGGAGACCAACGCGCCTGTTGTGCCGCCACAACAGAAAAATTTATCGCCAAAAAAATTATCAGGAAACTCGCCAAAAATTTTTTCATCATAAATCACCGCCTTTAATTAAACCAAGTCATGACTTCCTGCGCCGCGCCGCGCAGGCAAAATAAAATCGTTCTGTCGCCCGGCAAAAGTATCGTGTTTCCGTTCGGTATCGCCGCTTTATTTTTTCTGACATATGCACAAACCAAACAAGACTTCGGGAGCTTGACGTCCATTAATTTTTTTCCCGCAACTTTCGCGCCGCTTTGAACGATAACTTCAACCGCTTCAGCCCGTGCTCCCTCCAAAATCGAAACGCTGACAACGCCGCCGCGCCTTACGAATGCCAAAACTTCCGCCGCCGATAAAAGACGCGCAGATATTACAACGTCCACGCCGACTTTTTCTATCAAATCCGCGTATTCCGTCCGATAAACGCGAACGACTGTTTTTTTCGCGCCGAGATTTTTTGCTATCAAAGCCATCATCAAATTTAATTTGTCGTCTTCCGTCAAGCAAACGACAACGTCCGCCGAAGCAATTCCTTCCTGCGCGAGTAAATCGACGTTGGCTCCATCGCCGTAAATCGCTATGCTGTCGCCCGACAAAAGTTGCGCCATATTTTCGCAACGCTCCCGATCTTTCTCGATAACTTTGACGTTGACGCCCGCATTTATCAGCATAACCGACAACGTCCGAGCAATTCTGCCCGCGCCGATTATCATTACCCGTTCCAATTTCCGCGAGTTGCGTTGAACAAAATTTGTGCTGAATTTTTCAATCGCGTCCGGGAAACCGATAAAATATGCGTTGTCGTGAACTTTCAATTCATCGTCGCCGTGCGGAATTATCATTTGATGATCTCTGAAAATCAAGCCCGCCAAAACTCCTTCCGGCAGGCGCAACTTTTTAAAAGGAATGTCGATATATTTGCTGTCCTTGCGAATTTTGACTTCAAACAATCGAATTTTTCCGCCCGCAAATTCATCCACGTCAAGCGCGGCGGGCGTCATCAAAATTCGATAAATTTCGTGCGCCGCTATCATTTCGGGATTCAACATTAAATCTATGTCGAAATTTTTTTTGAGATAATCCTTCGCCTCGCTGAGAAATTGCATGTCGCGAATTCGGGCGATTGTATGTTTTATGCCGTGCTTTTTCGCCAAAATGCAGGCGACCATGTTGACTTCATCTATCGCCGTGACTGCTATGAAAATGTCCGCGCCGTTGACTTCGGGATCGTCCATCGTTATCGGGCTCGCGCCGTTCGCCGTTATCGTCAACACGTCCAAATTATTTTTCACGGCGACAAGCTGACTTTCCTCGCGATCAATCACCGTAACTTCCATTCCTTCGTTGCTTAAAAGTTCGGCGATTGTGTAGCCCAATTTTCCCGCGCCGACAATCACAACACGCATTTTTTATTCTCCATTCTGATTAGCTTATAGCTTATAGGTTATAGGTTTTAGGTTTTAGGTTTTAGGTTTTAGGTTTTAGGTTTTAGGTTTAAGGTTTTAGGTGTTAGGTTTTTCATTCC
Source organism: uncultured Selenomonadales bacterium (assembly GCA_937877655.1). Taxonomy (GTDB): domain Bacteria; phylum Bacillota; class Negativicutes; order Selenomonadales; family Selenomonadaceae; genus Quinella. Next base: position 8,920 of record CALFJC010000024.1, on the reverse strand, counting down.
TAATTCCTAATTCCTAATTGCCTTTACAAACTCCGCACCGTGTGCAACCTTCAAAGCAGGGCGGCGTTGATTTTAAATTTTTTGCCCGATTGAATTCCTCAATCAAATATTTTTTCCCGAAGCCTTGATCCAAAAAATCCCAAGCCAAATTTTCTTCAAAAGGCATTTCGCGCAGATAAAAATTTTCGTCAAGCCCCGCCGCTCTGAAATTTTTTCTGAACTCCTGCATTGTCTCCGACTGCAAAATTATTTCGGAAAGTTTTCTGTCGCCGCGTGAAAGTATCGCTTGAGTTTCCGCAGATTTTACCGACTCCGAAATTATTTCCGTGCCTTGCACAGATTTTAATTCCCCGCGCAGAATTTTTAAAGCCGCGTCGAGATATTTTTTTCCCGCAAATGCCGCCCATTGAAACGGAGTGAACGGTTTCGGCACAAAAGGATTTACGCTCAAAGTCAATCGCCCGCCGCAAAATTTTTTTATCCGCGAAGATAACTTCGCGATTTCTTCAACGTCCGCCAATTCCTCAAACGGAAGCCCTATCATGAAATATAATCTGAAATTCTTAATTCCCGCTTTGATTCCGAGTTCGACGGCGTTAAAAATATTTTCTTCGGTTATGCCCTTGTTGACGACGCGGCGCATTTTTTCCGAGCCGACTTCCGGTGCGATTGTCAAAGTTTTTGTGCCGCTTGCCGCCAATGATTTTACAAGTTCAAAAGTCACGGAATCTGCGCGGAAAGAAGCAACGGACATCTGAAGTTTTTCGCCGAAAATAAAATTGCAAAGCTCGTCGATTTGCGGATAATCGGAAATTGCCGCGCCCATCAGCCCGATTTTTTTCCCGAATTTTTTTGCGGCGTGAATTTCTTTTTTCAAAACGTCAAGCGAACGATTGCGCGGTTTTCTGAAACAATAACCCGCCATACAAAATCGGCAATGCCGCCCGCAACCCCGCGCAATTTCAACCAGATACATGTTAAATTCCGCGTCGTCGGTTAAAATCGTCGAGTGCGCAGGAAAGTCGTCGAGGTTTTTAATCCATTGCCGAGAAACTTTTTTCGGAAAGGCGGGCACATAAACTCCCGCAAGGTTTGAAAATTTTTCAAGGCGTTCTCTGCGCGGAAGATTTTCCGTTGAAATTATTTCGTCAATCAGCGGCGGCAAAATAACTTCGCCCTCGCCGATAACAAAGGTATCAAAAATTTCCGCGAGCGGTTCGGGATTAAAAGTTGCGCAGGGACCGCCCGCAATTATTATCGGATCAAAATCTGTTCGTTCGGCGGCGCGGAGTTTTATTTTTCCGAGACGGAGCATTTTCACGACGTTAAAATAATCGGGCTCGAAACTCACCGCGAAGCCGATAACTTGAAATTTATTCAACGGAGTTTGATTTTCAAGACTTAGGAGCTTGTTAAAATCGGACAGAAAAAATCTTTCGCAACTTGTATCTTGCCGCGAGTTCAAAAGTTCATAGATTATGTGAATGCCGAGATTCGACATGCCGACGCGATAAAAATTCGGATAAGCCAAAGCAAATTTCAAACGCCCGCCCGACTGCCCGACAAGATTTTTTTCATTGCCGAGCCGCCGCCGCAATTCTTCTTCATAACTTAACGCCATGAAATTCCTCCAAAATTTTTTTCGCCATAATAACAAAAAAAAATCCCCTGCGCCATTGCAGAGGATAAAATTTTTTCAAAGCTTCGGCGGCGGAGTAAGAGCAGGCAATTTCAAAAGCCCGCCCAAATATTCATCTGTGCCTTCGGATTTGTAAGAAAAATTTCCTGCGCCGGGCGTGAAAGTCATTTCTCCGAAATAAACGCGCCCTTCAATCTCATAAAAATCTACGCGAACAAAAGCAAAACCTTCCGCGAGTTTGGCGGCAAGTTTTTTCATCAGTTCAAAATTTTTCGGCGGCGAAATTTCTTCGGGATTATCACTGCGCGGATGGTCATTTCTTACGGTATCTGTTATCTTCCAATTCTCGTCAAAGTAATTCAGTTTCAATTTACTTGAGCGGTCGGTCAAATATTGGCAATAGATAATTTTTCCGTTGATGCAAACAAATTTATAGTCGATAAGGTCGGGCAAATCGCCGTTCGCCATGAATTTTTCCGCGATAATTTTTCTGTCAATGCGCGAGTAATGAATTTCAAGAGCCGGTTGCGCCCCGAAATCTACGGCAAGCCAACCGTTGATTTTTTCGCGGGCACTTTCGATGTCGAGAGATTTTTTGTCGCGAACAACGATATTCATGTTCCAGCCGTGATTGCATTTCAAAACAAATTGATTCGGCAAGTCGTCAAAATTAATTTCGTCAAAGTCATTCCAGACGCCGAGCAAAGGAATTAAATATTCGCCGCCGATTTTTTCTGCAACCCAAATGCGCACGGAATATTTATCGGCAAGACGAGATTTAAGCGGCGTCGCGTCATAAATTTTCATCCAATTCAATTTCTCCGTGAAAGTTTTGGGATTTTCAAAGTCGAGCGGTCTGCCTTGACGCTTTTGAAAATTTTCCGCCAAAACTTCGGGATAATGTTGCGGACTCCAATTTTTTACCTTCCGCTGATTCACAAGATAATTTTTAATTCGCTTGAAAGATTTCTCATCATCGTTGTTGCGAATGTGAAACTCCAAGCCGCAGAAATAAATTATTTTTGTTCCGTCCGCTTCTTGGTTTTGAAAAGTTTCCCAGCCCTTTTGCGCGTCCCATAAAATAATTTTGCGCGACTCCATGCCTTGCTTAAGGAAAAAATCGACGACAGCTTGATTGTTGTTTGTGAAAATAATTCCGTCAATCAAGCCGTAATTAAATTTCGGCAAATTTTTCGGCGTGAGTGCGTCGAGTTGCTTGCCGTTTTGCGTGACAGAAATTCTCTTGGGTCTGGAGCCCAAAAGCGCGACAATTTCATAATCGCGGCTTACGGCATCCGCGAAAAATTTTTGGATACTCTCCGCCGTGCCGTGCACAAAAATTTTTTTCTTCCTCAAAAGATTTTCCTCCTTAAAAAAATATTTATCATTATAGCATAATTTGTTGATACCTGCTATAATCTGCGCGGCTAAAGACAATTAGGAATGAGGAATTAGGAATGAGTAATGAAGACAGATTTTAATTCCTAATTCCTAACTCCTAATTCCTAATTAATAAAAGGAGGAGTTTTTTCTGATGGAAAGTAGTGCGTTGTCAATTTTGCCGCCGATTATCACGATAATCCTCGCGCTGATTACGAAGGAAGTTTATACGTCGCTGATAATCGGAATTTTTGTGGGAGCAATGCTGTTCACGGGCGGCAACTTTTTGGAGTCAATCACGACGTTTTTCGACATCATGAGCGACAAAGTCGGCGGCAATGTGAACATTTTAATTTTCTTGGTCATCTTGGGAATTTTGGTGGCGATAATCAGCAAATCGGGCGCGACACGGGCTTACGGCGAATGGGCTCGTTCGGTCATTTCGGGCAAACGCTCCGCGCTCGGCTTTACGGCTTTTTTGGGCATGTTGATTTTCATCGACGATTATTTTAACTGCTTGACGGTCGGAACGATTATGCGCCCCGTCACCGATAAATTTAAAATCTGTCGTGCGAAACTCGCTTACATAATCGACGCGACGGCGGCTCCGATTTGCATTATCGCGCCGGTTTCAAGTTGGGCGGCGGCTGTCGGATCGTCACTGCCCGAAGGCTCGCTCGTTGACGGCTTTGTTCTTTTCCTGCAAACAATTCCTTTCAACCTCTACGCAATTTTGACAATGCTGTTTATGGTTTTTATCATTGTGACGGGCAGAGATTTTGCGACAATGGGCGCGGAAGTTCGAAAAAACAATGCGCACTTTGAAATTCCCGCCGAATACCAAGACGCCGCCGAAGATAAAATTGTCGGCGGCAACGGAAAAATTATCGATTTGATTTTGCCGCTGATCGTTTTAATTTCCGTCTGTATTTACGGAATGCTTTACACGGGCGGCATTAACGAAGGCAAATCCATCTCGGACGCCTTCGCCGACTGCGACGCCTCAAAAGCTTTGGCACTCGGCTCCTTTATCGCGCTGATTTTTATTTCGTTGCTTTACCTTCCGCGCAAAGTCGTAAGCTTCGCCGAGTACTGCGAATGCTACTCGACAGGTTTTAAAGCAATGGTTCCCGCGATTTTTATTCTGTGCTTGGCTTGGACGCTTTCGGGTATTTGCTCTGACAGCTATTTGAATTTGGGCGGCTACGTCGGCGGAATTGTTCAAGAAAATGCTTCGCTGGCAATGTTCTTGCCGGTAATTTTCTTCTTGGTTTCAATCGGCTTGGCTTTCGCGACGGGCACAAGCTGGGGAACATTCGGGATTTTGATTCCGATTGCGCTTTCCGTTCTCGTGAATCTTCCGACGGCTGACGCGGCAAATTTGTTGGTAATCTGTATCGCGGCGATTTTGGCGGGCTCGGTCGGCGGAGATCACGCCTCGCCCATTTCCGACACAACAATTTTGGCTTCGGCGGGCGCGCAATGCCATCATATAGATCATGTCTCGACGCAAGTTCCCTACGTTTTGACGGTCTCGGCTTGTTGCGTAGTCGGCTATCTGGTTGCGGGCATTACACAGAGCGGCTGGGTCGGTCTCGGAGTTTCGTTGGCTTGTCTTGCGTTGGTTATGGTTGTCGTTCGGGCGAAAGTTCCTGCCATTGACGTTTGAAAGACAATTAGGAATTAAATTAACTCGCATTGAAATAAAAAATGCCCCGAATTTTTCGGGGCTTATTTTTTTCAAAATCATATGCTCAAACAATATCCTTTATTTTTTACATGAACCAGTTTGATTAAATTTTCGTAAGCACTCAATTTCCGCCGAATGTTGCTGATATGCATCGGAACAACATTGCTCGTTACTTGCAAGTCCGATTTCACCCAAATCATTTCATAAATTTTTTCCGGCATTATCGCATGATTCAAATTATCTGCCAAGACCAGAAATATTTCGCATTCCAGCGGCGTAAATTCGATTATCTCGCTGTCGATTTTGATTTTCCGAATTCGCGGATAAACAATTATGTTTTTGCTGATGTGAATTCCGAAATCTGCGCGGATTGAACTGCCCAAATTACTGTCCAAAGAACTTTTCTCCGCCTCGTTTAAATTCAAGACGAAACAATTTACCGTCGTGCGTCCTTCTTGCGTGAAAAAATTTCCCCATTCCAAAACATTGACTTCTCCAACCGGATTAGGCGACTCAATTCGATAGCTGATGTAATAAGTGCTCCGATATTTGTATTGCGGCTCGATTTTTTGACACTCAACATTTTCCGCGTAGTGATTCGCCAAATATTCAACGTATCGATTTTTATCCGCCGCGTGTATGTTCGACAATGACGAAGAATTTTGTTCTCTGATGAAGTCATGTATCGTTTTGTATCCCAAAAGATTTATGTATTTGCGATTCACAAGACGGTAGGGAAAATTTTCTTCGTAATAAAAACTTTTCTCCGCGACCGCGTCCGAATTCATGAATTCCAATAAATCTTCGTTGTACGCTTGAATTTCCCAAGGAATTTTGGGATAAGGCATGTTTTCATTGAAAAAAACCAGCCGAACGGGTTTGTTCATGTTGAATTGCCGACTTACATGATAATGAGTGCAAATTAATTTTCCGCCCAGCCGATTGAAATAAAAAAAGTAATTCAAGGCGAAAGATTTTTTCGTGCGCGTGTATGCAAAAGTAATTTTGGCTAGGACTTGGCAACTGTCCCGCGACTCACTGCAGACAGAATAATTTTCGCCGATAACTTCATAATCAAGCGTGTACTTTAAAGAATCTTTGAGATATTCGCGGAAGGTTGCCGCCGAGTCAAAGACATTATCCGCCATGAAACCTACAAAATTAAAATTTTCCGAACTCAAATGCTTAAAGAGACCGTCAACATTTCTTTCGACGAAATAAGCGTGAATCATCTCGCGAGCCGCATTCAACGCGCTGTCCAAGTAATATTTCTGCATGGCTGTTCCATCCCGATACTTTTTTCTAGATTATACGTGATTGGGAACGGTTTTGTTACACGATAAAGAAAAATTTATCACACGCGCAAATGAAATCTGTTATAATTTCATAACTTGCAGAGAATTTTTTCGGGCAAATATTTTTGGCGGCAAAAGCTCTTGCATGGAGAGTTTGTCAAAAAAAATGGCAGGAGGTTTTTTTATGGGAAGTTTCATTTTTTATCTGCAAAGGTTCGATTCGGCGATTGAAAATTTTATCGCTTGATCGGAGACTTTTTTTTGATAAAATGCGGGCATAAATTTTATTGGAGGTTTTTTTATGCAGGATTTTATTTTCGATTTACAAAGATTCGACGCGCAAATAATTTCGGCGGGCGAATCCGTTACGCTTGACGGCGTGACTTACACCGCGCTTGACGGCGACGCGACACTCAATCTCGACGACGGAAAAGTTTCGGGGCTTGCAAGCGGAAAAATTTCTGCGGTCGTTGAGGACGCGGAAAATTCTCCGAGCATTTCTTTCGACGCGACGGAAAAAACTTTGTCGTTCACGCTCACGGCGGCGGACGGCGCGTTGGTTGCCACGAACAGTTACGGGCGCGAACGCACGATAACTTTGACGGAAGGCACTCTTTCCGTTGAAGGCTATGACATTGTCGCGGGTGCCGCAAAATTTTACTTGAACAGTTCATCCGGCAGAAATTACACCTTTGAATCCGAGAATTCCGCAACTTATTCCATAGCCGACGGAGTTTTTACAGCCGCTTCCGATAATCTCAAGATAACTGTAAGCGAAGGCTCAAATTCTTCTACCGCGTTGGAATTCAGCGGCAAAGTGACCAGAGTACTCACAGAAAACAGTTACACGCTGAACAAAGACACGACAGTTTCTTTCGCAACCGAACACAGCACTTGGACGGTAACTTCCACCGATGACAACAGCGGTTCCATTTCGCTCAGCACAACAGGAATACAAATTACTTCCGAAAACGAAGGGGCTCTGTCGATTAATGCGAGCAACGACGAAAATAATTATGTGAACTTCACGAGCATAACGGGCACAATTAATTTCACGGGCGCGGGTCTCACGCTCAGCGACGGCAGTACGCTCAGCGGCGAATGGTCAATCAACGGCGTGAAAAAGACTCCTTCTTTTGTAGCGGAAGGAGGCACAGCCACGATAACTTTCGCGAACGACGGGTCGATAACTTCTGCCGCGAGTAACGACGCAAAGATCACTGTCAATCTCGATGATTGGAAAATGATTGTGCACTCCGGTTCCGTTACCGATAGCCTCGTAGATTCAACTTTGACTTTGTCGGAAGGTTCTGTTATCGAAATTGACGGCGTAACTTACACCGCGCTTGACGGCGACGCAGTGCTCAATCTCGACGACAGAAAAATTTCGGGGCTTGCAAGCGGAAAAGTTCAAGCAACAGTTGCGGGCTTGGAAAATTCTCCGAAAGTCACTTTCGACGCAACAGACAACGCGATTACCTTTGCGGCAAGCGGCGACGGCGAAATTTTATCGCTAACGTCCTCCATTACGCCGATTGAGTTTATCAGCGGAGAATTTACTTTTACGGGCAACCAACTTGTTCAAAATGCCGGCTCCGTTATGAGTTTCGTCGTAAAGTACGGCGATTACACTTTCACGAATACGGCTTACGCAGAAACTGCTTTAACGCATATTTACTACGATGACTACATGACAACACAAGGCGGAAGCGGACGCACGGTTTACAGCTGGAGTAACGGCGTTGAAAGTAGACAGATTGAAATGATTGGACAAGGTTCGGTTAGAAGTTATTTCAACGAACGCGGCTTCCGTCTCCTTAAAGGCTCAAGCGAGGCTTTCAACATAGGCGGCTACACCTTGACGGCAACCGCGCTTGAAGATGCCGGCGTTAATCTGGAGTTCGGAATAAACGGTTTAAGCCTTATTCCGAACACGGGCGACGGCACGCTTAACGTTGCCCTTAGTCGCGACGGCTCGGAAATTTTTGCGGGCGAATTGGAATGCACAAACGGCACGATAACTTTAGGCTACGACCACGCTGTCACGTTTGAACAAGGTACGAGTTTCAATTTCAAATGGAACAACTACGTTTCGATGATAACCGCGACGGGCAATGCCACAACCAACATTTCTTTGACGGACAACGGAATTTCTTTCACGCCCGGCAGCGGCGACGGCGGACTTTATCTCGTGTTGCTCAAAGACGAAACGGCGGTTTTCGGCGGCGAATTGAATATCACGGACGGATCAATCACTTTCGATTCCGATGAGAAAAAATTTTCCTTCACCGAAGGCACAAAAATTTCTCTCGGAATTGGCACGGAAGGTTCGCAGGCAATGGATTTTGAAATTGTCGGCGGCAATGCAAGCTTTAAAATGGAAGCGAACACGGACGGCAGCTTTACTATCACGCCCGACGAAAACGACGGCAATCTTGCCATTGCGCTTAAACAGAACGGCGAAACTGTTTTTCAAAACGTTGTCACAGTCAACGGCGCAATGACTATAAATCCCGTAACCGATTTGCTTACTCTGAAGGACGGCACGACATTTTCTCTTGCCTTTGACAATTACACAATGACCGCGACCGCTTCGGGTGATGCCGCCAGTAAAATTTCTTTGACGGAAAAAGGTATTTCCATTATGCCGCAAGAAGGCGACGGCACGTTGAATCTTACGCTGGGCAGTGCGGACGGCTCCATGACTGCCGACCTTGAAATTTTAAGCGGCGGCTTCCTTTTCGGGACGGACGGGGCTTTAAACGTCGTCGAAGGTACCGAACTGCAAATTAAATTCTCTGACGATTACATTGTCAATTTCAAGGCGACGGACGCGGCGGGCGGCGCAATTTCTATCGGCGCGGACGGACTTACTTTCGCGCCCGGTTCGGAAGACGGCGGCTTGGAACTTTCCGT
>CALFJC010000023.1 GCA_937877655.1 uncultured Selenomonadales bacterium | reverse complement strand
AACAATTATTTTCGCCGCGAAGGACTTCAAAAAATTTTTAGTCAAATCGCCGCGCTTAGGATATTCAATTTTTTTTGCCGATTTTTTCGGCGAGACGGCGGCGCAATTCCGATTGAAACTCTTCCGCACCCGTTTGAAATTTTACTTCGACGCGGATAACGAAAATCGGAATGCTCCAATCTTCACAAGCAACTTCTTTTGGAATTTTGACGGCGTCTTTTTCGGTAACAACAATCATTTCCGCCGCAAAAGACTCCGCACGCCGCAAAATGTCTTCCATTTCCATAATCGTATAATCATGATGATCGGGATAGCGAAGACTCGAAATAATTTCCGCGCCCAAATCGCGGAGCGTCCGTTCAAATGACGCGGGATTTCCTATCGCCGAAACCGCCATAACTTTTCTTTTGGAAATTATTTTGACGGGAACTCCTTCGCCCGCCAAATCTACAGCCCAATCCGCAAGCGGTATCAGACAACGCGGCTGATGAATGCTCTCGACAATCTGCGCGGAAGAATTGTATTGCGCAACTGTTCTGCGAATCAAATCGCAAGAGCCTTCGCGAGCTTGATCAACTTTCGTCATCAAACAAACATCTGCGCGGCTTATGTGCGAAAGAGATTCTCGCAAAATTCCTCGCGGCAAAACATAGCCGTTGCCGAAAACCGAAACCGCATCAATCAAAAGTATGTCGAAGTCACGAATAACTTGCCAATGCTGAAAGCCGTCGTCAAGAATCACAACTTCCGCGCCGAAATTTTCAATGGCATATTGCCCCGTGACTGCCCGCCGCGCTCCGATTAAAACGGGGACGTTCGGCAAATGTTTTGCCAACATAAAAGCTTCATCGCCCGCCTGCGCCGCGTCCATTTTCAAATTTTTTCCGTCCGAAACTATTCCGACTTCGCCTCTGAACTTCGCCCGATAACCGCGATTCAAAATCACAACACGATAGCCCATGTCAAGAATTTCTTTTGCCAATCGTTGCGCCGTCGGAGTTTTGCCCGTCCCGCCGACCGTGATATTTCCCAAACTTATCACGAAACAATTCAGCCGCTCTTTGCCCGAAAAACCCAATTCATAACCGAGCAACCTCAAATCAACCAGCCAGCGATAAATAAACGAGCAAATATAAGTTATAAAAATTATGAACGGCGTAAAAGGTCCGCGAACTTCTTCATCATGAATCAGTTTCAAAAAATATGTTTGGAAATTTTCCACTCTCTTTGTTGTGGACAAACGCCGAGCACTTTCCTTAACTTCGTATTCGTTCAACATTTGCCGCAAAAGTATTGCCGACTTGCGAGACGCTCCGCGATTTTCATGAACAATTTTAATCGTCTCTTCCTCAAGCCGCAGACGTTCGGCGGGTTCGTCGAAAAGTTTTTTCGCCTGCGCGGCAAGTTCATTTTCATCATTAACGGTTATACAGGCATTGCGATTTTTGAACAGCGCGTGCAAATCTTTGAAATTTTCCATGTGATGCCCTACGATAATCGCCTTGCCGTGCGCCGCCGGCTCCAAAATGTTGTGCCCGCCGTGAGCAATGAGACTTCCGCCGACATAAATTACATTGCCGATGCTGTAAACCTGTCCGAGTTCGCCGATTGTGTCAAGAATAATAATGTCTTCGTTCGCGGGCGGACGTTTTTGCAATTCCGTTCGTGTGCCGACGGTAAAACCCGCCGCCTTGCACAGCGCGACAACTTCACGAGTCCGCAAAAGTTCACGCGGCGCAATGACAAGCCGCGCCTTCGGATGATTTTCGCGAATTGCTTTGAACGCCTTCAGAACAAAATTTTCTTCGCCGCGATGAGTACTGCCCGCCAAAAAAATTTCTTCGGCGTCCGTCAAGCCCATTGACGATAAAATTTTTTCGCGCTGTTCGTCCGTTACGTCGGTATAAGTCTGATCAAATTTCGTGTTGCCCGTGACGGTTACAAGTTCCGGCGGAGCTCCAAGCTGTTTGACATAGCCCGCGTCAACCGAAGATGCCATTGCGAAAAGTTTTACCGTGCTTATCATGTCGCTCAGAATCGAAAACATGTACTTGTATCGCTTAACGCTTTTTTCCGAAATGCGCCCGTTGACCATCATGACGGGCACTTGATTTTCTCGTGCCGCCTTCAAAAAATTCGGCCAAAGTTCCGTCTCGACATTTAAAAAAACTCGCGGGAAAATTTTTTTGAACACCGAAGCTGAGACGAACGGCAAATCCAACGGAAAATAAATTATGCTGTCCGCGTCCTTGATGATTCGATTTGCCATTTCGTAGCCTGAAGTCGTCACGACCGAAACCAAAATCGGCGACTTGGGGAACTCGCGCCGAAATTCTTTTATCAGCGGGCTCGTCGCCACAATTTCTCCGACCGACGCCGCGTGTACCCATATGCAATTTTTTTTCGCAACGGGATCCAGTGCGCCCTTCGGGAAAAAGCCGAAACTCTGCCTTATCCTCTCGACAAAGCCGCGCTCGCGTATCGAACGAATCATGAACACGGGGATGATTAATATCACGACGAGTATTGCCGCGAAGTTGTAAAGTAATTGCAATGAACGCGCTCCTTAACCTAAAAATTTTTTCCGATTATAACACACGCCATAAATTTTTCACACAAAAAAATCTGCCGCACATTCAACGGCAGATAATTTTTTTTAGGGAGTGTTGGTAAACTCAAAATCATGATGTGACGAGGAATTTTTTCGATTGGAAAAAGAACCGTCACCTGCTAAATTTATCAACAGCCTCTAATCGGTTCGGGCGGCTTTCATCGACAATTTGTTTTCGTACATCAAAGCATCCGCCCGTTCAAAAACATCTTCGCAATCTTTATCTCTGTCGGGCTCGTAAAAAGCAACTCCGACCGCCGCCGAAACTTTTTCCCACGGCTCCAACAACAAATTGGAATTTTTCCGATCCATCTCCGATTTAAATTGCTCTATGAAATATTTGCACAGAGAAATTTTTTCATCCTCAAGAATCACAACGAATTCATCGCCGCCGATTCTGTAAACATGTTCCACGCCGAAGACAGAACAAATCAATTTGCAAGCGTTTATCAGATAAATGTTGCCGTGTTCGTGCCCGTAAGTGTCGTTGATTTTCTTCAAAAAATTCACGTCAACCATCACGATACAAAATTTTGCTTCGCCCTTTAAAATTTTTTTGTTAAGCCGAGCACTCGCCTCGTCGTAGGCAACTTTATTTCTTATTCCCGTCAAAGAATCTTTGTGCGCAATTTCATCAATCTCAAAAATTTTAATCTGCATGTCGGCAACTTTGGCTTTTGCGCGTTGCAAGTGCTCCAAGTATTTCAAAAGATTTTCCGTCATCCTCAGCCAAGCGGAATATAAATTTTCAATCTCGTCATTCGTTTTTATTTTCAAGCCGCGCATTTGTTCGATATATCTTTCGCGAGACGGTTTGTTGTCGTAAGAAATATTTCTGGCGTAATAAGCCAGCGTGTTCACAGGCACAACGATATTATTTTTCACGAACATTAAACCGACGGCAGAAATGAAAACGAAACAGCCCAAGAACAAAATCATCAACTTAATCGTGAAATTTTTCGTGTATTCGGGGAGAATTTCCATTGAATAATCCACTGCCGCATAACATTGACATTTTCCGTTGATGTCGTAAAGCGGTTTGTAAAGCGTCAGCAAGTGCCCGTATTCGTCATTTGAAATTATCGGCGGAATTGGTCTGCCGGCAATAAAATCATCTTTGTAAGGATAAGCCGACTCTTCAAAAGGAACTATTTCGCCGTGCGCGTCGCCGTCAAAAGTTCCCGTGTCGAGATCAAAAACGACGTGACAACCGTCCTCCATAATTTTATAAACGTAAATATATTTTATGTTGGTGTTGCTGTTTTTTATGGAGTAAAATTTTTCCTCAATCGCCCTGTAACCTTCGGCGTTGCGACCGAGATTTATATATTCGTCAACGCGATTGGGATTTATTTCGCTGATAATAATCGTAACTATTCCGTCCACGGTTTTTATTCGGTCGTCAATGACGGCGTTTTTGAAAAGCAGATAACTTATCAGCGCGATTGAAAACGAAACCAAAAACGAACTCAGTAACAAAATCAAAAGAGATTTCGTGCGCAAGGACGACGACAAATAATTTTGTTGATCTATAACGTGTTTCATTTCGTCCGATAAGGGAGCTTGCCTTTGTCCCGCCAGCCGAAATGCTCTTTTTATTTTTGGCGGCGTCAATTTCAGAAGAACGAACGACAATATCATTGAAAAACTTTTGTCGAGAAATTCGTTGAGAAAATTTTCTTTGTAACTTATTTGAAATTGATTGAGCGATTGAAGAACGCTTGTCGCATTCAAAAATTTTTCTATCAGCAGATCAAAAGTTCCCGTTGCGAAAGTCAGAAAAGGAATAAGGAGGAGCACTTTTCCGAAGCTGTCGAAGAAACCTTTTCGCGCAAAGAATGTCGTAAAAATCGCAATCATTATGCTGACGGAGCAATAATACATTTCGGACGACTCGAAAAGAGCTTTGATAAGATTTGTGAAAAAGCCGATTGTAATTCCGGGCACATAGCCGCCGAGTGCCGCGATAAAAATCGTACCGCTCGTGTCAAGATAAATCGACAAGTTGAAGTGATCCGCGATTGATGATCCGATTAAATTTAAAACCAAGCCTGCAAAACAAATCAAAGTAAGTTTTCCTACAGACATTTTATATTCGACCCCATGAAAAATTTTTCCGATTATATCACAAGGCGCAAAAAAAAACTGCCGCGTTCGGCGACAGATAAAATTTTCTGCAAGCTTTTAAATTTTCGGCGCGACGTAAAAAGCATTCGACACATACATAAAATATTTCGACTTAAAAAATGCTTCCTTTTGGAAAGAAATTTCCGCTTCGGCGTCGGGCAGTTGTTCATCGAATTTGATTTTATGTTCCTTGAGAAATTCGCAGTTATAAATTTTCGTGCCCAAGAAACTGTTTATCTTCTTATCGAGTAAAAGTTTCGCCGCAATTTGCCCGTTGGTACTCATTATTGCGCCGCGCTTTTCTTCCTTGAATTGAACGTCTCGTTGCTCGGAATATTTTTTCTCGCCAAAAGCAACGTTGCCGTTTTCATTTTCTTCGAGCCAAGAAAAAAGATGGATGATATTTGCTATCTTGTACTCATTTATTGTGTATAATTTTGAGAGTGAGTCGGTAAGAAGGCAATCGCCGACTTTAAGGAAAGAAACGTAATATCCCTGCGCAAGTTCGAGAGCTTTGTTCCATGCCGCCGAGTTGCTTACTTTGGATTCCAATCTTTCAAATGTAACGTTAGCTTTGTCTTTGATTTTTTCCGAACAAATTTTATCGCTGCCGTCGGTCGAGGCGTTGTCGATTATGATGACCTCGTAATATTTATAATCTTGACCGAGCAGGCTGTCCAAAGTTTCAGAGATATTTTTGGCGTCGTTGTTCACGACCAATAACAAAGAAAAAATTGGTTTCATTGTTATTTCGGGTTGATTGTAATAATCAAACGGAACGCCAATTTCCTTTGCATTTAGAAGAGCATCTTTTTTGGCGGGCGTTAAAGAGCCAAGAAATTTTTGTACTACTTCAGCCGTTGAATAAATGGAACGAAAAACTTTCTTGTCCGGATTTGAATTTAAAGACGCTGCGCAATTGCTGAAAGTACTATTTGTTATTATGTTGTGTTTGCATAGGCTCATCAAGATAAATTCTTCATCATCAGACTCGCAACCTTCGACAAATTCCGTCGGCACGTCCAAGTGGAGATTTTCCTTGACCCACGGCAGATTGTCCGAGAAAACAAAAACCGTAATGTTGTTGTACCTTTGCTTTAAAATATCCATGCAAGTGTAGTAATAATCAAGAGGCGTGATATTGAACCAAGGTTTTTTATTAATATCGTTGCTGATATTCAGCGGGTTGTAAGCAAAATCACCGTGTCGAAAATGCATCGATACCGAACACTCGGCGGATAAAATTTTTTGCCGCCACATTTCCGCTTTCGGGCTGAACGGATTTTTCAGCGTAAATTCTTTTCTGATGATGTCTATAATATCCGAAAAAAATCTTTCGCTGTGCGCATAATTACCTTTAATGTAAATATCACCTTGAATATTTTCAAGTTCCTTCGGTGAATTCGGATTTATTCCTGTTTCAAGAACATGCTTAATTTCTTCGGGCGTTGCAATATTTTCCAAAATATTAAAAGCTCCAAGCCTGTAGTGAATATGAAATCGAGGTTTTTCATTGTTTAAAACTTTGACATATCTTAAATCCAGTTTCAATTCGGTATTCAATTTATGAGCGAGACATCTGGCAAGAGCGTATTGATAGAACTGATTTCCGAGTCCGCCGCTTAATTGCGCAATCACCATTTTAATTCATCACCTGCCAAAGAATTTTATCCTCAACGGTTATGTCTTCGCCGAGCTGAACTTCGATAATCTTAAGCGGCTCGTCGGCAATGACCGTGTGTTTGCAACCGACGGGAATTTCTACAACGTCGCCTGCGCGGACAACTTTTTCTTCGCCGTTGATTATCACTCTGCCCTTGCCCGCGATAAAGTTCCAAACTTCGTCTCTGCGCTCGTGGCTGTGATAACGCATTTGACTGCCGCGATTTAAAGTTACCTTAACAGTCAAGCTTTTATCGTCGGAGTCAATGATTTTAAAAGTTCCCCAAGACTTTTCTGCAAAACGAACTTGCTGATCCAAATGTTCAACGAAAGGCTTAATGTAGCTCGACGCCACTTTGTCCGAAACCAAAATCCCGTCCGCGCCCGCGACAACAACCGCATTTTTCAAACCCATGCAAATTATCGGCACGTCGGAATTGTTTATCACGTGAAGATTTTCGCTGGCTTCATCGATTTGGATAATGCCCCCCCCCGTAGTATTGGATTCAAGAACTTCAGTCAGAGTGTTCCATGTGCCAATGTCTTTCCACTCGCCGGCGTAGCGAACGACTTTGATATTTTCTTCGTGCTCGACAACCGCGTAGTCAAAGCTGATATTCGGCAGGGCGTCATAATTTTTTGCAAGCTCGGTGTGCGAAGACATTCCCAAAAGCTTCTGCGCCTTGTTGAGAACGTAGCCGAGTTTGAACGCGAAAACGCCGCCGTTCCACAAACCGCCCGCGTCAATAAATTTTTGCGCGTCAATACGATTAGGCTTCTCTCTGAACGAGACAACGCGGCTAATCTTATCGGCAGTCTGCGGGATTATGTAGCCGTATTTTTCGGCGGGATAAGTCGGCTCAATGCCCATCAAAACCAACGGCGAGTCGGCTGAAATCTGCGCGGCGAGCATGTGAAATTGCGCGAAAAAATTATCGTCAACGTAAGGATCGACGGGACAAACAACAACCGATTCATCCGCGTCAACGCCCTTAACGTCATGAAGATAAGCCGCCGCCAAAGCTATCGACGGAAAAGTATTCCTTCGACAAGGTTCGCTCGACAAATCAAAATTTTCTCCGAGATATTTTTTAAGGAGAGTCAACTGTTTTTTGGCTGTGGCGATTGTCACGGTTGACTCCGCGCAGGTTCGGCGAATTTGTTTCAAAACGCGTTGCAACATCGATTCGCCGCCTGCCTCATTGAAAATCTTCAAAAATTGTTTCGAGCGGACTTCGTTTGATAAAGGCCAAAGTCTCTGTCCGCTTCCGCCCGAAAGTAAAATTATCTGCATAAATTCTCCCTTCACAAAATTATTTCACGGCAACAACATTCAAACTTATCAACCTTCAGTTGCTCCCGCGCAGGTTCGGCGAATTTGTTTCAAAACGCGTTGCAACATCGATTCGCCGCCTGCCTCATTGAAAATCTTCAAAAATTGTTTCGAGCGGACTTCGTTTGATAAAGGCCAAAGTCTCTGTCCGCTTCCGCCCGAAAGTAAAATTATCTGCATAAATTCTCCCTTCACAAAATTATTTCACGGCAACAACATT
>CALFJC010000022.1 GCA_937877655.1 uncultured Selenomonadales bacterium | reverse complement strand
GCATTGACCAATTCGCGCTTTTCCCATTTGCAATTTCTCATATCTTTCTTTTTACTAACACACTTTCTAAGATTTCTCATATTCACATTTTACTTAAGCGTTTATGAACACCGGTTCTAAGGAATTTTATGAGCCGCATTTGAGCTTGCGAGGCTCTTATTTTTTGCAGGAAAAAATTTTCGCGGGCAGAATAAATTTTAGGAACTAGGAATTAGGAACTATGGACTAGTGGTTTCGAGGAATAAGGGAGCAGTTTTTTTGAGCAGTAATTTTTACGCGGCAGTGACGGTGATTTTGTGGGGAGCAATGCCCGCGCTGACGAAAGATTTATTGAATGCCCTGCCGAATTTTGAAACGTTGGCTTTAAGCAGCTTGTTCGCATTTTTATTTTTGCTTGCGGTGAATTTGCGCGGCGGACTGAAAAATTTATCGGCAGAAAAAATTTTCACTGCAAGCTGGCTGGGATTTTTGGGATTATTTCTCTACTCGGCGTTTTTTTATTACGGATTGGACAGATTGTCTTCGCAAGAGGCTTGCATATTAAATTATCTGTGGCCATTGATGATAGTTTTGTTTTCGTGCCAGATTTTGGGCGAAAAATTGACGCGGCGAAAAATTTTGGCGGTCGGAATGTCATTTGCGGGCGTCGTCTTGGTAATGTTCGGCGGCATTGAGGAAAATTTTTCTTCAGAAAAAATCTTTGGCGCATTGAGTTGCGTAATTGCGGCGGCGTGTTACGGATTATTTTCCGTGCTGAACAAAAAAATTCGTCTCGAACAAAAATTTGCGATGATGATAATCTGGGCGACAACGGCAATCTGCGCGGGCTTTTCGGGATATTTTTTTGAAAGTTGGATAATGCCGAGCGTCGGGCAATTTATCGGCTTAATCTGGCTCGGCGTTATGATTGACGCGGTTGCATATTTAACTTGGGCACTTGCACTTGAAAAAACGTCGAACACTGCGCGGACGGCGAATCTTGCATATTTGGTTCCGATATTGGCAATTTTTATCTCGACGCTGATTTTCGGCGAAGAACTTTCGCCCGCCGTAATTCCCGCGCTTGCTTTAATTCTCGGAGGAATTTTTATCAACAAATAAATTTATTTCGGAGGGGTGAGCTTTTTGGAAAGAGATTCTGCAACAAATTTATTCGGCAAAAGCATTGTCGCGCTTGAAAATTTTTCGGCGGAAGAAATTCGTTTGGTTTTGAACACGGCTCGCAAGATGAAACAGATAATTCGACGCGGCGGCGAAAAAAAATTGCCGAACCTGCGCGGCAAGGCGATTGTCAATCTTTTTTACGAGCCGTCAACCAGAACGCGGACTTCATTTGAATTGGCGGGAAAATATCTCGGCGCGGACGTTGTCAGCATTAACAGCGGCACAAGTTCAATCGTCAAGGGCGAAAGTCTCCGCGATACTCTCAAAACGATTGAGGCAATGGGCGTTGACGCGATTGTTATGCGGCACAAAGCGGAAGGCGCGGCGGATTTTGCAACAAAAGTTGTCAAGCCGATAATCATCAACGCGGGCGACGGAGCACATGCCCATCCTTCGCAAGCACTTTTGGATTTATTCACGATTGAACAGCGCAAAGGACGGCTGGCAGGTTTGAAAGTCGCGATAGTCGGAGATATTTTGCACAGCCGCGTTGCCCGCTCGGACGTTTACGCAATGACAAAAACGGGAATGGAAGTTCATTTGGCGGGTCCGAAAACTCTTCTGCCGAGATTTTTCGAGTTCGACGGCGTAAAAATTCATGAAGACATTGAAGACGCGATAAAAAATGCCGACGTGATAAATATTTTGCGAATACAGCTTGAAAGGCAACAAGCGGGGCTTTTCCCTTCGACAAGAGAATATTCGCGGGTTTTCGGCATAAACGAAGAGCGTTTGCGGCTCGCCAAAGACGACGTTTTAATTTTGCATCCCGGTCCGCAGAATAAGGGCTTGGAAATTTCGTCAGAAGTGACTTACTGCGAACAATCGGCGATACAGGAACAAGTTCAAAACGGCGTGGCAGTCAGAATGGCTTTGCTTGACTTGACTTTGAACGGAGGCGGCGCGAAATGAAAAATCAAACGTGGCAAATTAAAAAGTTGGAGTCGAATATTTCAACAACGCTTTTGATTCGCGGCGGGCGCGTGATTGATCCTGCGAATAATTTCGACGGCACGGCGGATGTTTTGGTTATCGACGGGAAAATTGCGGCGGTTAAGCCCGACATAAAATTTTCTGTCGACTACGAATACAATGCGGCGGGAAAAATCGTGACGCCCGGTTTAATCGATATGCATGTTCATTTTCGCGAGCCGGGACAGGAAGCCAAGGAAGATTTTTTAAGCGGCTCGAAGGCGGCAGTTGCGGGCGGCTTTACGACGGTTGCGACAATGCCGAATACTTCGCCCGTTGTGGACAATGCGGCTCTGGTTCGTTCAATGGTTAAACGCGCCGAAGAAGTCGGCATTATAAATGTAAAAATTATCGGCGCGGTCACGAAGAATCAGCAGGGGCAGGAGCTTGCCGAAATGCGCGACATGATCTCGGCGGGCGCGATTGCCTTCAGCGACGACGGACATTTTGACGATAACGCGAAAATTTTCCTGAACGCGCTCGATTATCTTCATGACACCGGCAAAGTTATCATTTGTCACGAAGAAGAAACTTCGCTGGTTAAAGACGGCGTCATGAACGAGGGAAAAAATTCTGCGATTTTGGGTTTGAAAGGGCGTCCGACGGTTGCGGAGGATATTGCGGTTGCGCGAGACGTTTTGCTTGCCGAATACACGGGCGGGCGCGTTCACATTGCCCATATAAGCTCTGCGCGGGCAGTCGAAATTGTTCGCGAGGCTAAAAAACGCGGCGTCAAAGTCACGGCGGAAGTTACTCCGCAACATTTGACGATGACGGACGATTTGGTTAATCCTGCCGACGCCTCGACGAAAATTAATCCGCCGCTCCGCACGCAAAAAGATTGTGACGCCGTGTTGGAAGGTTTGCTTGACGGCACGATTGATGCGATTGTTACCGATCATTCTCCGCACACGCCCGAAGAAAAAGATCGCGAATACATTTACGCGCCGAGCGGTTTTCCCGGACTTGAAACGAGCGTGGGAATTTTATTTACCGAACTCTATCACAAGGGAAAAATCGACTTAAAAACTTTGATTTCAAAAATGACAGCCGAGCCCGCGCAGATTTTCGGCTTGAATGCGGGAACTTTATCAATCGACGCGCCCGCCGACATTACGATTATTGATCCCGAACTTGTTTGGACGGTTGACGCGAAAAATTTTTATACCAAAGGGAGTCACTCGCCGTTTATCGGACGCGAATTGAAAGGGCGAGCCGTTGCTGTGATTGTACACGGCAATTTAATGAAACTAAATCAGTTCTGATCTTAAAAAGTTGCAAAAAATATCTTCGCTTGATAAAATCGGCGGAGATATTTTTTTTGGAGCGTGATTGAAATGAAATGTCGGCGATGCGGAAAAAAATTGGGGAACTCGATGCGTTGTATTTTTTGCGGCTACGTGAATACCGAAGGCAACGTCCGCGAAATGACTCGCATGGAAAAAAATTTCTTCGACGGCGTGACGATTGACGCGGATTCAACGGACGGGCAGGCTAAAGAAGAAAATTTTCGCGAGCAAAGAAGAAATTATGATTACACGACGCGCAGGACTTACATAAATTATGGCGGTTCAAGTTTTGCCTCGCGGCTTGTCGGATCGTTTATTCGCGCTCTTTTTGACGGCAACCGTCTTGCACAAATCGCCGCAATTTTAATCGGAGTTGCCTTCGCCGCGCTGATGTTTTTTGTTGCATTGCCGATTTTATTTGTCTTATTGGCGATTGGAATTGCGCTGATTATTTTAATAAGATTTTTAAGGTGATTTTATGGAAAAATTTTTTATAAACGGCGCGACGCTTGAGATTGAGATCGCCGAAACTTTTTTCAGTCGCTTGATCGGGCTTATGGGCAGAAAAAATTTGGACAAAGGGCACGGCTTGCTTCTTGCGCCCTGCAACAGCATTCATATGCTCTTTATGCGTTTTGCGATTGACGTTGTTTATCTCGATAAGGAATTTTGCATAAAAAAAATTGCCCGCAACGTCTCGCCGTGGCTTGGCATGAGTTTTTGTTTCGGGGCATGGGCGGCGTTGGAGCTTCCGAGCGGCGAGGCTGAGCGTTTAAATCTTGCCGTCGGACAAAAATTTCATAGGAACTAGGAATTAGGAACTAGATTTTTTTACAACACAGTGTCAAAAGGAAAAATCCCTTCGATTTCTCGAAGGGATTTTTCTATTTCCGATATTTAATTTTCGTTTTGGTGCCGAAGGCCGGACTCGAACCGGCACGTAGTTGCCTACGGCAGATTTTGAGTCTGCTGCGTCTGCCAATTCCGCCACTTCGGCGC
>CALFJC010000021.1 GCA_937877655.1 uncultured Selenomonadales bacterium | reverse complement strand
TCCTTAATTCGGCGGGGCATTGTAAAACCCCCGAAAAGGAGTAAAAAAAATGGAAAAATACACTCAACGCGGACTTTCCGCAAAATATAAATTCGATAGAACGACATTCCGTAAATATCTCCCTGCGATGATTCAAGCGGGCGTCATTTCGCCCGCGAAAGACGAGAAGGGAAATTACATTTTTACGGACGCCGATGGCGAAGCGATTGTCGCTTATCTCTCAAAACCGAAGGCAAAGCCGGGCATGACACGCCCCGAATTTTCCAAAAGAACAGGAATTCCTGTCGGTACACTGAAGGATTGGGCAAAGAACGGAACGCTCGTCCCTGCTATCGACGGAAAATTTTATTCGGAAGAGCAAATTGAATTGGCTCGCCGTATTCGACAAGCCCGACAGAAAAAATCGGCTCCCGTCGAAGATAGTTTATTCGGCGGCTCCGCGCAGGTTGAATCGGCTCCTATTGGCGAAGGCAGTGAAGAAATTGTTTCGATTATCGCGAACGACAAGCCGCTTGAATCAATCGAAGTCGAAGTTCCCGCGCCGCCGACGATTGAACCGCCCGAACCGAAAATTGAAGAAGTTCCCGCGCAGAAACTTGAAAATCTGCCCGACGAACTTTTATCTCAACCGAGATTCTTTGAAGTCGGCGCAGATAAAGTTCCGCACGTCAAAGATTGGGGCAACCCCGATAATCAGAAAATTTGTTCCGATGTCAAAGGGCTTGCGGGATTCGATACAACAGGGCATGACAGAGCCGCCGATTATGCTTTGCTTGACTTTGACCATGTGCGCGATGACAACGGGCAGTTCATCAATCCCGATGCTCAAAAGTGGTTTGAAATCTGCGCGGCTGTCGGTACTTATTGCGAACAGTCTATCAGCGGAAGCGGCTTGCATCTCCTTTTGAAACCGACGAAAGGCAAATTTGACATGTATAGCGGCGGCAGTCGCGGGACTTTGTACTTCGACAAGACGATTGACGCGAAGCTTGAGATTTTCCACAAGGCGGCGGCGCGCTATTGCCTTTTGACAGGAAAAGTATTCGCTTGCGAACCCAAAACTCCGATTGTTTCAGGCGAAGTTGCGGACGATATTTTTCAGAAAATCCTTGACGAAATCGCGAGCCGCGCTCCCGTTGTGAAAAAATCTGCGCGGACGCCCGAAAAAAATTTCTCCGAACTCGGAAGTGATTATGATTCATTCCGCGCAGATTTAATGCTTGACGCTATCAATCCTGCAGATTTGCCCGATTCTGATTGGCTCGCTGTTATGTCGGCATGTAAAAATATCGGAATTCCGTATAACATTGTCGACGCCTTCAATAGCCGCGACCCGGCGCGTTATAACGAAAAGGAAAATCAAACTCGTTGGGATTCTCTTGACGATTCAAGTTTCAATGTCGAAACACTTCACGGCATTGCTAAACGTTTTGGCTACTCCGAAGCGGAAGCCCGCCGACAATGGTACCAACTTCATCCCGACGAATTGTCGAAGAAAAAAGTTATTCCGATTCGGGACGATTATGACTTTGAAGAAAAAGAACCTACCACCGCCGACATGATAGCGGGCTGTCCTGTTGCATTGAAAGTTCCCGAACAATTCATTTTTGAAGAGAAGGGACTAACTCTGATTGTTCCGCCTAAAAAAGACAGCGACGAGCCGAAATATATTTGTGTGACACGAACGCCATTACTCCCGACAAGAATTTTTCGGGAACCAACGAAGAACAATTTCAGTTACGAAATAGCGATTTTAGTGCGCGGCGTGTGGCTGAAAACCGAAATTGAAGGCAAGACCCTTGCCGACCCGCGAGCAATTATCGCGCTTGCCGGCACAGGCGCACTGATTGACGAACCTAAAATCCTCTGTCGTTTTCTTAACGCGATTATCAGCTTGAACCCGAATTTAACCGAGATGAAAGCGTATTCGCGGACGGGCTGGACTGATAACAGTTTCAAAACTTTTGTTTATCCTTACTCCGATGAATATATTGTCCGCCGCGCAGGTTTTGACTTTGAGGCAATGCTTGCTACTCGCGGCGATGCCGAATTATGGCGAAAAAAATTCGTCGAAGTCATGAACGCAGGCGGAGCAGTCGCGGCTATGTATCTCGGAACCGCATTGGCAGCTGTGCTTGCTCGCCCGTTTAATATCATGAACCCGCAAACCCATTTGCAGGGAACAAGCGGAAGCGGCAAGACTGCCCTTCAGAAATTCGCCTCAAGCATTTTCGGCGACCCTAGAAAACTTAAGCGAACCTTCGCCACAACGAATAAAAATCGGCTTGTCGTTGCCGATGCCTTTTGTGATTTGCCTTCGTTCCTTGACGAACTCGAAACGATTCAGGGCAAAGCGGCAGAGGAAGCATTATCGAACGACATTTACAACTACGCCGACGGAAAAGGAAATCAAGCCAACAAGCGCAACGGAGATGCGCGAGAAACTTTTGAATTCGGCGGCTCGCGAGTCATGACGGGCGAACGTCCGCTTTTAAAGGAACATGACCTGCGCGGAGCCTATAAGCGATTGATTCAACTCGAAGTCAAGAAACTTTTTGAAGATGAATTTGCCGCCGAACTTCATATTTTCTCCGAACAAAATTTTGGGCATTTCGGGCGGCAATGGATTCAATTCGCAACAGAGCACATGCCCGAAATTGTTACGGAATACCAACGCCGGGCAAGTCGGCGCGACCCAACCACAAAACCTTATGAACCAACGCACTTGAAAAGTGTTACCGCCGCTCTCGTTGCCTTTGAATTCTTCAAAGTAATGTTGGGCGGTGTCGAAAAATTTGACGGAACGTCCTTCATTCGGAATTGGCGGGCTATCGTTGACATCCTGCCGACCGTTGCGGAAATGGACGATACAGGCAGAGCACTTGCGGCTTTGAGTAGTTATGTTGCCAGTCACGAAAAATCTTTCATGCATGATGAAACGAGCAACGAAAAGGGTAAACCTATCGAAATTGGCACTTGGGGAACTACATGCTCAGGAAAAATTTTCGACGATGGAGCCGTTGCTTTTCACCCGACCGAACTAAAAAGAATCCTCGAAGACGAATTGCACTTTGCAAGCGCGAACAAACTTATTGCCGATTGGTACGAATGCGGCATTCTCAAAACTAATGAAGCAGGGCGAAAGACATATAAAATTAGAATTGGCACAAAAACCTACAATGTTCATTACTTCAAGGCGGGAATAATCAGCAGTAGCAATGATTCTGCCGAAAGTTCCTACTACGAAGAACTTAGCGATATGGGGTAAGTCTTGCTATATTTCCCCCTGTTCCCAATGTTCTCAACAATCAAAAAGTCTTGGGAACATTTTTTTAAAAAAGAAACTAGGCAGGAGTAGGAGAGTTTATATAATGTTCCCATGTTCCCAATGTTCTCAATATTTTTATCTCCTTATACAAATTTTCACACCGCCACCGCCCCGCCGTGTTCCAATATGGCGTATGGCGGGCGAGGATACGGCGTTTTTTTTCTCCCCAAAAAAAATTTTGTATAACTTATATTTTTTCTTGAGAACACTGGGAACACTGGGAACAATCGCGCCATTACGCCAATCTTAGATAAAAATCTTGGGAACATTTTTGGGAACATTGAACCCGCAAATGAGAACAACATATTAGAAAATTTTGAGGAGTGATTTGTATGATAAAAATTTTTGTGGACGGAGAACCAATCCCGGCGGCTCGCCCGCGATACAGCGGCGGGCGAGTGTATCAACCTGCGCGGAATCGGGAGTATCGAGAAAAGGTAAGTTGGTGTGCAAAAGTGGCGATGAAGTCGGCGGCTCCGCTAGCGGGGGCATTGTCGGCGGTTGTGAAGTTATATCGCCGCTACCGCCCGACAAGTCAAAGTTTCGGCGACGTTGACAACCACTTGAAAGCAATTTTTGACGCACTGCAAGGAATTGTGTTTACCAACGACGCGCAGATAGTTTCGTGTCACGTAGAAAAGCACACGGACGGAGAAAATCCCCGCGCCGAAATTGAAATTGCGCCCGCCGCCGTGTCGGTGTAGCAAGGGTTGTGGCAGAGTTGACTTTTTCGCAGGTTTTGAGATTGTCGGCAATGTTAATGAAGTATCAACAGCGTATAAATTTTTCCGAAAATGGCAAAACTTTTTCCCCGACAAGTTGGGGAATTTTTTTCGCCCAGAAGTGTTCGAAAGGCGAGTTTGGTTTTTCGCAGGAAGTGGCGAAAGGGGAGAACGGCATGATTTATCTGAACATTGAAGATGTTGCGCGCGGCTTGGGCTTTACTCAGAAGAAAAACGGCGTTGAATATGTTAAATGGGAACGCGTCAACAGCTATCTTGCCGAATATAATTTTTCCCCACTTGTGGGGAATGGCGAGAATACGCGCTTTATCCCCGAAAATATTTTCTACCTGTTGGCAATGAAGGCGTCGAACGAGGCGGCGAAAACTTTCCAGCTGAAAATCGCGAATGAAATCCTTCCGACAATCAGAAAACACGGAATGTATATCAATCCGAATGCTCCGATTAATCCGAATTTTCTTCGCACAAATCGTCTGCCATGCGGCGAAGGAAATCAGCGCGGCTCTTCGAAAAAACTTTTTCCCTTCGCGGGAAATTTTTTATTCCGAATGTTTAAATTTACTTTCAGTAACAATTACAGTTAATAGGAATTATATGTAATTCAAGGCACTATTTTTTTTTTAGTTACTGATTGACAGGATAATATCTAAATGATAAAATAGCGGAAGAAAATGAAAGGAGTTGTTGATAATGACAACAGATAACTTGCAGATTGTGAAACAGGGGAAAGAGATTGTCGAAATTGGCAGTTCCTTTTCGCAAAATCTTGTTTCAGATTGGCTCGCCTTCAATGCTGATAAGTCGGCGGCAACCGTCAAGACTTACAGCTTGGCTATCAAAAATTTCTTCGCTTGGCTCTCCGAAAACCAAATTACCAACCCGCGCAGAGAAGATGTCATTTCCTACCGAGATTCGCTGTGCTCGTCGAAAAAAATCGCGACCGCTCGGTTGTACTTGACCGCCGTGAAGATTTTCGCCCGTTGGCTCGCCAGCCGCAATTTGTATCCTAACTTCGCCGACGGCGTCAAAGCCCCCGCGCTCGTCGAAACAGCGGAAGTTCATACCCGCGAAGCACTTACACTTGACGAAGCTAAAACCGTCTTGCAATCCTTCAAAGGTTTGGACATAAAGACGCTCCGCGATAAAGTGATTATGCGTCTTATGATTAATTGCGGACTTCGCTCCGTTGAAGTCATTCGCCTTGACACGACCGACGTTGAAAAACGGCACGGAAAAATTTTCCTTCGCGTTTGGGGCAAAGGGCGTAAAGGCAAGACTGCCCGCGTAGAAATTTCCAAAACCGTCTATAATCTGCTCCTCGATTATTTGACCGCTCGCGGTTACAAAGGCAAGTCGGCAGAGCCAATGTTCGTTTCAACTGCCAACCGCAATTTCGGCGAAAGACTTCAAACACAGTCGATAAGCCGCCTTGCGAAGCGTGTTTTCCGCGCTTGTGGCATTGATTCCGAATCTGTAACATGCCATTCCTGTCGACATACCGCCGCAACCTTGATGCTCTCTGCCGGTGTGGACATTGCGAAGGTACAAAGAATTCTTCGCCACAGGAACCCTGCCACTACTGAAATTTATCGTCATGACATTACCGCCGCCAATAACGACGGCGTACAAATTCTTTCAGATTTGCTCGATTAGGAGGAGATTTTATGATTAAAGAAAGACGAGAAAAGCGCGTAGCTATCTCGTTGACACAAGATTTGCACACGCGCCTTGTTTCATTGGCGAAAATTACAGGCAAGCCCCCTGCTGTTGTCGTTCGCGAGATTCTTACTGATTATCTCGATACCCGCGCAGAGGAAATTACCGAAGCCCAAAAAGCCGCCGAAGCTTATCACACGTCCCTTAAAAATCTGCGCTATCGTCAGCCTTCACTTTTTTCAGAGGAGGCTGTATGAAAAGATTTTCCGCAAATAAAAAGACTGCCCCAAGCTCCTACACTTTTGACAGTCTTTTTATGCGCCCTTCACCCAACTTTCCGAGATGGGCGAAGTATTTTCATTTTGCCGACAACCCCTTAAGTTTATCGACAATTTTTATTATAAGGGAATTTTCAGGTTTGTTCAAGGAGGATTCACGATGATAACTCCTCTCGAAATGGAAACTTATTGGAATGTGATTAACCCGATAAGCGGTTGCACATTGAAAGAAGAAATCGAGATTCAACAATTTATTGGCGGACGGCTCCCTTACGAGGCGCAGCTGTCCTTAATTCGGCGGGGCATTGTAAAACCCCCGAAAAGGAGTAAAAAAAATGGAA
>CALFJC010000020.1 GCA_937877655.1 uncultured Selenomonadales bacterium | reverse complement strand
GGGCACACAGGACGTGTGCCCGCCGGCAACGAAAACAGGATGTTTTCTTGCCGGTCTAAGCCCCTTTTCTTTTGCAAACTTTTCTTTTGGGGCTGCAAAAGAAAAGTTGAAAATATTATAAATTTTCGCCCCGCAAATTGTCAAAATATTTTTCATTTGCTTGTTGCAACTTTGCCCGCGCTTGTGTTAAAATACATTTCGTTTAGGGAGGGGTTTTAAGCCCCGCGAATCTGTGTAAAAGTTTTTAGGAGGTAATGTACAATGGCGTTAATCACAACCAAAGCTATGTTCAAGAAAGCTCATGAAGGCGGTTTCGCAATCGGCGCGTTCAACGTCAACAACATGGAAATCGTTCAAGGCATCACGGGCGCGGCAGGCAAGCTCAATTCGCCGGTTATTCTGCAAGTTTCCAAAGGCGCACGCGCTTACGCCAATCATGCCTATCTCGTCCATCTCGTCAAAGCAGCTCTCGAAATTAACGACATTCCGATTGCTCTGCATCTCGATCACGGTCCGGATTTCGCAACCTGCAAAGCTTGCATCGACGGCGGCTTTACTTCCGTTATGTTTGACGGCTCGCACTATTCCTTTGCAGAAAACATTGAGAAAACCAAAGAAGTTGTCGAATATGCACATGCTCACGGCGTAGTTGTCGAGGCAGAGCTTGGACAGTTGGCAGGCGTTGAAGACGAAGTTTCTGTTGACGCTGACAAAGCTCACTACACCAAACCCGAAGAAGTCGTCGAATTTGTCTCCAAGACCGGTTGCGATTCTTTGGCTATCGCTATCGGCACCAGCCACGGCGCATTCAAATTCACGCCCGAACAGTGCACCCGCAACCCCGAAACCGGCGTTCTTGAGCCGCCCGAACTCCGCTTTGACATTCTCGCCGAAATCGAAAAACAAATCCCCGGTTTCCCGATCGTTCTCCACGGCGCATCTTCCGTTATCCCCAAGTATGTTAAAATCATCAATGATAACGGCGGCGCACTCAAAGATGCAGTCGGCATTCCCGAAGCACAGTTGCGTAAAGCGGCACGTTCCGCAGTCTGCAAGATCAACGTCGACTCCGACCTCCGTCTTGCCATGACCGCAGGTATTCGTGAACATTTCAATCAGCATCCCGATCATTTCGACCCGCGTCAATATCTCACGCCCGCTCGCAACTACATTCAAGAACTCGTCGAGCACAAGATTAAAGAAGTTCTCGGCTCCGAAGGCACCGCACCGGCTATTGCTGAACTCGCAAAAGAACTTAAGTAAAATTTTTTGACTGACTGAAATAAAATTTCCGCGTTGACAATTCGTTGACGCGGATTTTTTTTTCATAAAAAAAGACTCGAAACCGAGTCCAAAAAATTTTTTAGGTTGAAAATCAGTTTGTCACAGACTTTTTTATTTGTAAAATATTTTGCCCGTCAACGTAGCGATAAGAAATGTCGTCAACAAAATTTTTTGTAAGGAAAATGCCGAGCCCGCCGATTTGTCTTTCTTCAAGCGCAAGATTAATATCGGGATCATTTCTTTCCAGAGGATTGTATTCAAAGCCCGAATCAATGAACGTCATCGAAATATTTTTTGAATCAACGTCGACATCCAACAAAATTTTCGCCGAGCCGACATTCGGAGTGTAAGCGTATTCCGCAATGTTCACAAAAATTTCTTCGACAACCAAATCCAGTTGAAAAATAAATTTCTTGGGACAATTCAAGTCGGCAATGGAATTGTGGACGAAGTCCTGAACTTTATCAAGATTTTCAACGAGCGCGTCGATAACCAATTCCGCCATAATTCATTCCTCAATGTGCAGGAAGTTGATAAAGCCCGTCATTTCGAGAACCTCTTTGACTTCCTCAGAAACATTTTTGATAGTCATCTTGCCCTGCTTTTTCATGCGCTTTTGAAAGACGAGCAACACGCGCAAACCTGCCGACGCAATGTATTCCAACGCTTTAAAATCGAGCGTAAGATTTTTGACGCCGCCAAGTGCGCCCGACAAGTCCTTTTCGAGTTGCGGAGCCGTCGTTGCGTCAAGTCGCCCGATTATTTCCACAGTCAAACTTTCGCCCGCCAAATTTTTTCTAATCTCCATAAAAATTTCCTCCTAATTATTAAATTTCAAAACCAACATGGTTATATCATCGGATTGCTCCGCGCCGTCAACGTGCTTATTGACATCGGCGCGAACATACCGCAATAACTCTTCCACAGACAAATTTTTCTCCGAACGATTCAAGCAGTCACGAAGATTTTTTTCGCCGTATTGATCATTCTTTTTGTTCAAAGCCTCCGTCACGCCGTCCGTGTACAAAAATATCTCGTCGCCCGGCTCCAACTTTATTTTCTGTCGGAAATGCCCCCTAACCGTTAAATTTCAAAACCAACATGGTTATATCATCGGATTGCTCCGCGCCGTCAACGTGCTTATTGA
>CALFJC010000019.1 GCA_937877655.1 uncultured Selenomonadales bacterium | reverse complement strand
GTGTTCATAAACGCTTAAGTATTTTCCAACGTCGGATAAGTGAAAGTCGCCAAAGTTGCTACCCGATAGCCTGTTTTTGTATCGTGCAAATTGGCTTTGTGAATCACACTGCCAGAAGATTGCCAAGCTCATCGGTGACTATCTGCCCCTTTACTCCTTTCGTTTAAGTCTCACAAGATGTTCCAAAATTGAGTTACAAAGTCCGCTTAGCCGCGCTCGGCGATAAATCATGCGGCAAATTGCGCCACTGACACCCTGTTTTCAATAAGTACAACACCGCATTGACAAGTTCTCTTTTTTCCCGCTTGCGATTTCTCATATCTTTCTTTTTACGAACACACGTTCTTAAAATCAACAAACACGCATAAGACTTTTTGCCAAAGACAATCTCATAAAAAAATCCTCGACAAATGTCGGGGAATTTACTTTGTTCGCAATGAGTTCGCCAAAATTATCGCGGAGAAAATTGCAACGCCAATCGCCGCCGCCAAATGATTAAAAGGTATCGGCGGATTTTCCAATGCCGATAAAATTGCGGGCGGCACCAAAATTATCCAAGAGAGTAACGCCACTCGCCGATTGATTTTTAAAACCTGCGCGGTCTTGAGAGAAATTTCTCTTATCGATAAAAAACTTTCCAACGTCGGAATTTCAAAATCAATTTTTTCGTCAAGTTCTTCAGATTTAAGCGAGCCGCCCGCCAATAAAAATGATACGTCGGAAGTTTTCAGCGCAAGTAAATCTTGAGCGTCCGTTCCGATTGCCGCAACGACTTTTCCCTTTGCTCTGAAAATCTGAATCTCTCGCGCCTTGCCTTCGGGCGTTAAATTTGTTCGGATATAATCAAGTTCAAAATCTTTCGCGATTCGATAAGCCATTTTTTTGGGTTGCGCCGTCAAAAGGAGCGTCTCAATTTTTTTTTCCCGCAATGACATCAAAAAATTTTTTGCGTCTGCGTTAATTTCGTCTTTAAGCGCGACAATTCCGCGAGCCAATCTGCCCGTGCTTACCAGCAAAGTTGTTTTTCCTTTGACAAGCAACTGATCAATTTTCGTGCGGAGATTTATACTCACAGAAACATTTTTGCTTGCTATCCAGCCGGGACTGCCGACGCGAACCATAATTTTATTGATAATCGATTCGACGCCGCGCCCTTGTAACTCATCCGTCTCCGACAATTTTTGAAGTTTCAAGCCGCGAGCAACCGCCGCATCGTAAATCGTTCGCCCGATAATATGTTCCGCGTCGCGCTCGGCACTTGCCGCCATCGTCAAAAGTTCCGACTGCTTAAGCCCTTCCGTCACCAAATCCGTTATGTAATATTCTTTGCAAGTCAAAACGCGGTTGTAAGGCAGGGCGACAATTTCAACGTCAGGCAAAAGTTTCAGCGCGCCGGGATTGTTCAAAGTCACGCCAAGCTTGGAAAATTTTTTTCCGACAAGATAAAGCGCGAACGGCTCCGCAAATACAAAACAAATCGGCGAAAACGATATAAAAATTGAAAGCCCCGTTGCAAATGCCGCGTCAATGCCCCGCGTGAAATAAAGCCACGCCGCAATTGAGCCGCTTACAAGCAAGTCGAGTAAAAGCAGGAAAATTATTTTTCGCATTTCATTTGTTGACGACGTTGACGGGTTTTCCGCCGAGAAATGATTTGAGATTTTCAACGGCAATATTCATGAGTCTTTGGCGAGATTCTTTTGACGCCCAAGAAATGTGCGGCGTGATGAAACAATTTTTTGCGCCGAGCAAAGGATTGTCGCCTTTAATCGGTTCGGTTGAGACAACGTCGAGCCCTGCCGCCAAAACTTTTCCGCTGTCAAGAGCCTCGCGCAAATCTTTTTCCACAACCAAGCCGCCGCGCCCGTTGTTGAGAATTATGACGCCGTCTTTCATTTTGGAAATATTTTCCGCGCAGATAATTCCTGGCGTCGAAGGAAACAGCGGGCAATGCAACGCAATTACGTCCGACATTTTAAAAATATCATCAAGCGCAACGAATTCACAATCGCCGAGTTTTGTTCCGACTTCGCGGCTTGGGCTGAACGCAATAACTTTCATTCCGAAAGCCGCCGCGAGTTTGCCCGTCGTCTGCCCGATTCTTCCGTAGCCGATAATGCCCATAGTTTTTCCCGCAAGTTCAATCAGCGGATAATCCCAAAAACAAAAGTCCGAAGAATTTTCCCAACGCCCCGCGTGAACGGCTTGGCTGTGATGACCGACATGATTACAAATTTCCAACAACAAAGCAAAGGCGAATTGCGCGACCGCCGCCGTGCTGTAGTCGGGAATGTTTGTCACGGGAATATTTTTTTCTTTAGCCGCCGCCACGTCCACAACATTATAGCCCGTCGCCAACACGCCGATATATTTTATTCGAGTAGCGTCAAGAATTTTTTTCGTGATCGGAGTTTTGTTCGTGAAAATAATTTCCGCGTCGCCGATTCGCGAAATAATTTCCGCGTCGTCAGTCAAACTCGTCCTGTCGTAAATTATGCAATCGCCCAAATTTTTAAGCCCTTCCCAACTCAAATCGCCGGGATTTAACGTGTAACCGTCCAAAACAACAATTTTCATTCCAAAATCTCCTAATTTCTAATTGCCTTTTCAACGCCCGTATCTTCGAAAGTTTTCATGTCGTTAAGTGCAACCAACGCCGCCTCGACAATCTCAACGCCCATACAAGCCGCCTCGCCGTCAAAACCGAGCGGAGAGCCGTCGTCCGATTTGTATTCGATAAGTTGCGCCGAGTGCAAAATAAACGGGCGAACCGCAGGACAAATTTTTTCAAGATAGCGCGTGATAATTTCTATCGCGCCCGTGTCGACAACGATTAAAGTTGAGTTGTGCGCCGCCGCAACTATCGCGCCGATAATCGTACTCGCCATAACTTGATAATTTTTCGGGACGTGTTGCAAAAATTCTTCGGGCGGATATTTTAAATCGCCTTCAGCCGTCAAAAGCGCGTCGGCAAATTTATCTGCGAGTTTGTCAATCAAAAGGTTGCTTAAATCTGTCAAGGCGATAATCGGCGTGTCGAAAGAAATTTCTTCGGCAAGGTTGCGCCCGAAATTGAAGGCAACGTTGAGATTTTCTTCGGGATTGACGACGCCCAAAAAAATTTTCATGCCGAAAGTTCTTGTCGTCGCGCTGAAGTCCATCGAAAGATCTCGACGCGCCCCGGGAGCTTTTCTGTCGTAATTCGGATCGATAACCGCCGGGCAATTTTCAAAATTGGCGAAGGCAAGCGCGGCATGTCGAAGTTTATTCGTCGGCTGATCTTCGTTTGCAATGCCCGCAACTTGAATCGCAATTTCCTCAAGATAACCGAGACTGCCTTTGGGCTTCGTCAAGCTGTCCAAAATCTCGCGGCAATTATTCATCGGACGATCATGAAGGCGCGGCATCGTCTGCAGATAAAAATTAAAAGTTCTGTCCGTCGCCGCAATCAATTCTTCTTCGTCTTCGCCCATAACTCGAATTGCCAAAGGATAATTGCGCGGAATATTCAAAGTTTGTGTGCTGAACGGCAATTCCACGCTTTCCATTCGGTGTTCGCTGACGTGAAAGTCCAAAGGAATTTCTTCAATCTGAACTTCGTCGCCGAAAAGTTCTTGAATGTCTTCAATCGAATCAAGTCCTTCAACGCCGTCAAGTCCGAGTTGCTTTTTGAAATTTTCAAGCGGGCTGTCCTCTTCCTCAAGTTCGCCTTCAAAATCGGCGTCGGGTCCGCAAACAAAAATGTAAACCAGATTATCCAAAATTCTCGCGGCGATTGACGAGCCGACAGCTTCGCCCAACGCAAGATCAAGATTAAAAATCGGTTTAAGATTCAGATGCTCCAAAATTTTTTTATGCCCGATTTCGCGTCCGACATGCGCGGCGATTAAACATTCCCTTGTGCGCGGCAAAATTTCTTCGGCGATAAGTGCGGCAACCGAAGAATTGAAACCGTCAAGAATAACAACGCAGTCATGATGATAAGCCGCGATAATCACGCCTGCCATTGCGCCGAATTCATAGCCGCCGACTTTCGTAAGAATGTCGAGCAGAGAATTTTTATCGGGCTTGTTGATTTGCAGAGCGCGGCGAACAATTTCTATCTTGTGCAAAAATTTTTCGTCATCAATATTCGTGCCGCGCCCCGTGACTTTTTCGGGCGGCAAGCCGAGATAAGCGGCTGTCATTGCGGCGGCGACCGTCGTATTTCCGATTCCCATTTCGCCGATAAGAAAACAATTACAACCTGCTTGAATTGCTTCTTCCGCTAGTTTTTTTCCGATTCGCACGGAGTCCATTGCGTCATCAATGGTCATTGCGGGTTCTTCGGCGATATTTTTTGTGCCGCGAGAAATTTTTCTGTCGACAAGTCCCGGCAAATGCGAAATGTCCGCGTCAACGCCGACATCGACAATATAAAGTTCGGAGTAAGCAAAATTCGCGAAGGCATTGGCGGCGGCTCCCGCGTCAACCAGATAATTTTTAACCATATCGGCGGTAGTTTTTTGCGGGTAGGCACTGACATTCTCTTTGGCGACGCCGTGATCCGCGCAGAAAATGAAAGTGCACTTTTTCGATTTGCCGACGCTCTTATAAAGTCCTGCTGCATTACTGAAAATCATTTAGTTTCCTTCCTTAAAAATATTTCTTTGCTTTTCCCTAGTTCCTGGTTCCTTGTTCCTAGTTCCTCCGCACCAATTTTTTTACGACTTTTGCGCCCGCATTTTTTACGCGCCTTAAAGGAGCAACGCGCACTTTTATTTTCGGTTTTATTTCGCGCTCAAGTCCGAAGTCGCCGCGCTTAAGGAACGTCGATTTTATTTTGTCGGGGCGGAAAAATTGTCGAATGACTTTTGCAAGTTCTTCGGGCTCTTCCGATTCGATACAGGTAAAAATATCAACCGCAACATAACGCAAATCCTTGTAGACGTGCAAAGCAATGTGTCCTTCCGAAAACGCGCCGATAATCGAGAAATGTCCTTCGTCCAAAACTTTGGCGGCAAGTTGCGGCTCGCTCCCGACCGCGCCTTTGAACATTTCTTTTATCTCTTCGACATTGCTTAAGCGATTTGTTTCGCAGTTGTATAAATCCAAAGTCAGTTGTCGTGCCAAAATCTTCATTGTTGCCTCCATAAAATTTTTTTCGCGCAGATTATAGCAGGTATTGCCTCAAAAAAAAATCGACGCTTGAAAAAATTATTGCGCCGAATTAAAATCGCCGACATGAATACAAAAATTTTTTTAATTGCGGGCACCCAAGACGGGCGCGAGCTCGCAGAATTCTTATCGGAGAAAAATTTTGACGTAACGGCTTCGGTTGTCAGCGATTACGGCAGAAAACTTTTGGAAACCTGCGCGGGAATTAAAATTAATGACAAGCCGCTCGACAAGGACGAGTTGGAAAAAATTCTTCGCGAAGGCGATTTTAAATTTCTGGTCGACGCCAGCCATCCTTACGCCCAAAATATTTCCGCAAACGCAATTTCAGCCGCCGAAGCCGCGCAGATTTTTTATATTCGTTACGAACGGGCGGAGATAAATTTTGCTTACGAAAAAATTTTTCCTGTTGAAAGTTACGAGGCGGCGGCTCGCAAGGCGGCGGAGCTCGGAAAAAATATTTATCTCACGACGGGCAGCAGAAATTTGAAAATTTTCGTCGAGTTGCTTAAGGATTGCAATTTGACTGCGCGGGTTTTGCCGACTGCGGAAGTTTTGGCGCAATGCGAGGCTTTGGGCTTGTCGCCGAAACAAATTGTCGCGATTCAAGGGCGATTTTCAACCGAATTGAACGTTGAACTTTTCAAACATGCACAGGCGGAAGTTATCGTGACAAAAAACAGCGGGCAAATCGGCGGCGCGGATACAAAATTGGCGGCGGCGAAGATTTTAAATTTGCCCGTCGTCATGATTGAGCGTCCGAAAATTTTTTATCCCAATCTCGCAAGAAGTTTTGAGGAAGTTTTAAAATTCATAGAGGAGCGATAAGTTTTTTATGAAATTTTCAAATACGCGGGCGTGGAAGTTATCGTGACAAAAAACAGCGGACAAATCGGAGGTGCGGATACAAAATTGGCGGCGGCGAAGATTTTAAATCTGCCCGTCGTCATGATTGAGCGTCCGAAAATTTTTTATCCCAATCTCGCCAAGAATTTTGAGGAAATTTTAAAATTCATAGAGGAGCGATAAGTTTTTTATGAAGAAATGCACAGTACAAATCGTGGCTGACGCCGTTAATCGCTTGGCTCCGCGCAGACTCGCTGAAGAATGGGACAATCCCGGAATTTTAATCGGCGAACCGTCGGCTGAAGTCAAAAAAATCTTCGTTTGCCTTGACGTGCTTGACGAAAATATTTTTCGGGCGATTGAACTCGACGCGCAGATAATTGTTGCGCATCATCCGATGATTTTTCGCGCAATAAAAAATGTCCGATTCGATTTGCCGCACGGAAAAAAAATAAGCCGCCTGATAAAAAATAATCTGGCGGTTTTCGCGGCGCATACCAACCTTGACATTGCGGCGGGCGGCGTCAATGATGTTTTGGCTGAAAAAATCGGGCTGGTCGACGTGAAAAATTTCGGCGAAGAAGAATTTTCACTGGGACGGCTCGGAATTCTTAAAACTCCAATGACTGCAGAAGATTTTGCGCGGCATGTTAAAGAAGTTTTGAACGTCGAGAACGTTCGACTTGTCAACGCGGGAGATTTTTTGATTAAAAAAGTTGGAGTTTGCGGCGGCGCGGGAGCAGAATTCATTCAGAAGGCAAAATTTTTCGGGGCAGAAGCGTTTGTAACGGGCGACGTGAAATATCATGACGCCCAAGCCGCCGTCGAAAACGGAATTCACGTTGTGGACGCGGGACATTTCGCAACCGAATTTCCGATTGTTCATGTGCTCGCCGATTATCTCCGCGCAGAACTTAAAGATTTTGGCGTAGAAATTTTCGAGGATACCGCCGCAAAAGATTTTTTCGAGACCGTTTAATTTTTTCGTTGACTTAAAGTTGACTTAAGCTGATAAAATCGCGGAAAGAATTGTTTGGAGCGGAGGAATGTTTATGACGATTGGCGAAGTCAGCGAAAAATACGGTTTAACGACGGACACTTTGAGATATTATGAACGAATCGGCTTGATTCCGCCTGTGCCGCGAAAAAAAAACGGCATCCGCGACTTCGACGAAAAATCTTGCGGATGGGTCTCGTTGGTTAAATGTATGAGGAAAGCGGGCGTCCAAATCGAACCGCTGATTGAATATGTTTCACTCGTTCAGGCGAATAAAGGATTGGAACGGCGAAAAAATATTTTGCTTGAACAGCGCGAAAAACTTTTGGCACAAGCAGAGCAATTACGCTCGACGATTGAACTTCTTAATTACAAAATCGATCATTATGAAGAATTGATTCCGAAGAATAAATAAAATTTTAGCCCGTCGAAAAGCTCGGCGGGTTTTTTTATCAGAAAAGGTCTTTGTCAATGATTTTATCGTAAATATAGCCTTCGCGGACGCCCGAATCGCTGTAAATGATATGCAAGCTCCCAAATCGCTTTGCCAACACGTCAGCGATTATCAAACCCGGCATAAATGTATGCATTCGCTCCGGAACCGTTTTCATAAGCAAAATTTTGTCGGGAACTATCAATTCATGGTCGCGTTGGAACCTGTGAAGAATATCATGTATCCGCCGAACCTCCATTCGCATATTTTGCCGCGTCATGCCGTACATTGCGTTGTAAAGAGCCATTGCGCCCTTAAATGTGCCGCCGATTCCGCAAATTTGCGCGTGACTTACCGCTTGAAATTCCTTAACCGCGCTGATTGTCGCCTCCGCTTCGGCGTACATCTCCGCAATTTCTACCGCGCTCGGTAAAATGTGAATCCCCGTGTATCTCGTATGAAAACTCAGCGATCCTATAGGCAAACTCGCCTTAACTCTTATCTCGCGGTTGGAAAAGTAAACAATCTCCGTAGAACCGCCGCCTATGTCTATCAATAAGCCCTTGTCGTCAACCAAATTGTGCGTTGCGCCGATAAAATCAAACGTCGCCTCGTCGTCGCCGCTCATTAAAATGATATTTATCCCTGTCCGATAAGAAATTTCGTCAACCGCCTGCGAACCGTTTACAGAGTTGCGAAGGGCGGCTGTCGTGAACGCGGTTATCTGCGTTATCCCGAAATCGTCCAGAAAATGACGATACTCGCCGATAATCTCAACCACTTTATCAATTCCTGCTCGTTGCATCACGCCGTCGCGAACATATGAAGCCAGCCCGACTGTGTGTTTCTTCTTCATAATCATGTCGACGCGGTCGCCGTCAATATCATAAATCGCCATTCGTATTGTGTTCGAGCCAACATCTATCATTGCATACAACATTTTATCGCCTCCCTTGCAAAAAAAATATTCGGCATTTGTTCTTTTTAACCTGCCGAATGTTTTTTTATTTTAATTTTGAATCTCGCTCGGAGTTTTAACGATAATTTGCCCGTCGCGGTCAAGATAAACTACTTTTGCTATTCTCGCGTTCAAAATCATGCGCCGACAGAGTTTGCACGGCTCGCCGGAAGCATTGGAGCCGTCCGCGCTGTTCACGCCCGCGATATAAATCGTCGCGCCGTTCATTTTGTCAGGATCGGCGTTGATTATAGCATTTTGCTCGGCATGTACCGCTACGCAAAGTTCATATCGCTCCCCTTTCGGCACATGAAGACGTTCGCGCTCGCAAATCCCGCTGTCTATGCAATTCGTCTCGCCGCGGGGAGCTCCGTTGTAGCCCGTGCTGATTATTATCTTGTCTTTTACGATTATCGCGCCGTATCTGCGCCTTAAACAGGTTGCGCGCTTGCCGACTTCCCGCGCTATGTTCAAAAAATATTCATCCCAAGCAGGTCTCGTGTTTTTTTCGCTCATAACTGCCTCCAAAAAATTTTTCCTCGTGAATAGATTTTTCATTACGCATTGCCTTAAAGCTGTCCTTCCAATTCCAGATTGATTAGGTTGTTCATTTCAACGGCGTATTCAAGCGGCAATTCCTTAGCAATGGGCTCGACGAACCCGCGAACAATCATTGCCCGCGCTTCTTCTTCCGAAATGCCGCGAGCCATAAGATAAAAAACGGCTTCTTCAGAAATTCGTCCGATTTTTGCCTCATGACCGATGTCGGCTTCGTCGCCTTCGATGTCCATGACGGGCAAAGTGTCGGAGCGAGATTTATCGTCGAGCATAAGTGATTCGCAGTTTACGGAGCATTTCGCAAAGGGAGCATTTTTTGTAACTTTGACTGCCGAGCGATAAGTAGCCGCGCCGCCCGACTTGGAAATTGTCCGTGTGTTGATATTTGCGGAAGTTTTCGGCGCGGCATGAATCACAATCGCGCCGGTATCGAGATTTTGTCCTCTGCCGGCGAAAGTTACGCCCGTAAATTCTGCGCGGGCACCTTCGCCGTGCAAAACACTGCAGGGATAAAGCATGGAGACATGCGAGCCGAAAGAGCCGCTTACCCATTCAATCAAACCGTTTTTTTCGACTAGAGCGCGTTTTGTATTTAGATTCATCATGTTGCGCGACCAATTTTCAATCGTCGAATAGCGGAGCCGCGCATTTTCCTTAACAAAAAGTTCGACACAGCCCGCATGTAAATTTGTGACGTTATATTTCGGAGCGGAGCAACCTTCAATGAAATGTAACTTCGCGCCGGGCTCAACGATTATCAAAGTGTGTTCAAATTGCCCCGCGCCCGCCGCATTCAGCCGAAAATAAGACTGCAAAGGAATTTTTACGTCAATTCCTGCGGGAACGTAGACAAAACTCCCGCCCGACCAAACTGCTCCGTGCAATGCGGCGAATTTATGATCCTTCGGCGGAACCAATGTCATAAAATATTCTCGGACAATGTCTTCGTGCTCGACAAGCGCGGTTTCCATGTCGGTATAAACCACGCCCTGCTCCGTCAATCGCTTTTGTATGCTGTGATAAACAACTTCCGAATCATATTGTGCGCCGACGCCCGCCAAAGATTTTTTTTCGGCATCGGGAATGCCCAATCTGTCGAAAGTTTTTTTAATTTCATCGGGAACTTGCGACCAATCGTCGACTTGCTTGGCATTCGGCTTAACGTAAGTAACAATTTCATTCATGTTCAGCGCGGAAATGTCTGCTCCCCACGTCGGCAACTCAATTTTTTTATAAACTTCCAACGATTTCAAACGAAAATCAAGCATCCATTGCGGATCTTTTTTCCGCGCAGAAATATCGCGGATAATTTCTTCCGTCAAGCCCGCGTCACTCTTGTAAATCGATTTATCTTCGTCGCGAATGTCATAAAGTGCCCGTTCAATGTCTTCAACGTAATTTTTTTTCATGATTCAACCTCAAAAGGCGCGTAGCCGTGTTCTGAAACTTCATTAACGAGTTCCGCGCCGCCGCTTTTGACAATTTTTCCGTTCAAAAAGATATGGGCGCGATTAACGGGCAAATGTTTTAAAATCTGCGCGTTGTGAGTGATGATTATGCAGGAATTGTTTTCGTTATGAAACTTTGCAACGCCGTTCGAGACAATTTCAACCGCGTCAACGTCAAGTCCGCTGTCGGTTTCGTCGAGGAGCGCGAGTTTTGGATTTAAAACGAGCAGTTGAAGAATTTCGTTGCGTTTTTTTTCGCCGCCGCTGAATCCGACGTTCATATAGCGGCTTGCGTATTCGGGATTGATTTGAAGTTCGCTCATAATTGCGCGGAGTTCCTTTTTGAACTGCAAAATTTTAATTTTCTCGCCGCTTATCGCCTGTTTTGAAGTGCGGAGCATATTTTCAACGGTTATGCCGGGAATTTCTTCGGGATTTTGGAATGATAAAAAAATTCCGCGCCTTGCACGCTCGAAAGTTTTCAGCGCGGTTAAATCTTCGCCGTCGAAAAAAATTTCTCCGCGTGTGATCTCATATTTCGGATGTCCCATGATAACATTCATCAAAGTTGACTTGCCGGAGCCGTTTGCGCCCAAAATTACGTGAACTTCGCCTTTTCCGACGCTCAAATTGACTCCGCGCAGAATTTCTTTATCGCCCGCCTTAACATGCAGATTTTTTATCTCAAGCAAAGTGATTCGCCTCCTGTTTTTAAGATGGAAAGATTAAAAGATGGAAAGATTGAAAGTACTTTCCACCTTTCAATCTTATGATCTTTCGATCTGTTCAAAAATATTTTAGCCGAGCA
This sequence comes from uncultured Selenomonadales bacterium, assembly GCA_937877655.1. Lineage (GTDB taxonomy): Bacteria > Bacillota > Negativicutes > Selenomonadales > Selenomonadaceae > Quinella. Next base: position 14,780 of record CALFJC010000019.1, on the reverse strand, counting down.
AAATTATTTGTCAAATACAAAAGCATTGCGCGAACTCGGCAAATTGGTTATAATCGCCGCGTGTTTTAAAAATTTTGGAAAGGAAGTTTTTTTTATGGCTAAAGTTGGCAAAGCATTTATTTTTTTCAACTGCGACGCCGCCAAAAACGAATCGACAATGAACATTTTTTATAATCGCGCCGTCTACAGGGACACGAAAACTTCGCGCAAAAATCTTTGGAAAAAAGTTAAGGAAGAATACGGCGCGGATCGGATTCAAATTGCGACGGACGATCTAAAAACGGTCGAATTGGCGATAACCGAAGGCGATCCTGTTTCTGCGAGCGATTATATTCGATTCGGAGCGATTCGCGAGATAGATTGTTATTGAGGTTTTTATGACGGCAAAAAAAATCGCACTGTTCATTGACGCGGATAACATTTCAGCGAAGTTCGGCAAGCAAATTATGGAGACATTGGGCAGTCGCGGCGAAATTTTTATCCGAAGAATCTACGGCAACTGGGAAAAAACTTCTCTGCACAGTTGGAACGAATGCATTTTAAATTTTTCTTTCCGCGCAGTTCAGCAACCCGATTATGTTACGGGGAAAAATGCAACCGACATGTCTTTGACGATTGACGCAATGGACGTTCTTTATGGCGGCAAGGCGGAAATTTTTGCGTTGGTCTCCAACGACAGCGATTTTACTCCGCTTGCAATTCGCCTGCGCGAAGGCGGGATAAAAATTATCGGAATGGGCAATGCTCAAGCGTCGAATGCCTTTCGTTTGGCTTGCGATGAGTTTATTGAGCTAGATATTCCTGCAGAAATTGAAATTCCCGTTGCTCCTAAGAAAAAATCTCCGCCCGAAAAAAAATCGGCTGTGCAAATGTCGCTTTTTGACGAAGAAAAGCTGTCCGCTCCGCCAAAAATTGTCACGAGCCCCAAAGTTGTTTCTATAAACGACGGAAACAACGAACGCGATAAAAAAATCCAACAGATTCATGACGTTTTGTGCGCGGCGACAAGAATTCACGGCGACTCGGAAGGATTTGTTTCACTCAACGACGCAAGAGCCGCTTTGATAAGTAAAAATCTCGGATTTACTGTCCGCGATTTCGGTTTTAATCAGTTGAGAGACTTTATAATTGCTTTTCCGAAATTATATGACGTTCGGCAAGACATTACGGGGCAAAATTTCTGTTACCGTTGCCAAAAGACTTTTGGCGATAAATTTCAGCCGATTCATGACGTTTTGCGCGAGACGGCGAAGGATCACAGCGACGCAACGGGCTTTGTGAACTTGGGGCAAGCGGGCAATGCCATTATGCAAAAAAATCTTACCATAAAAGGTTCGGGGCACAGCAAATTGAGCAAATTTATTTCGGCATTTCCAAACCTTTATGAACTGAAAGAAAATTCTTATCGTTGCAAGGTATGATGTTTGAAATTGTTATGTCTGAAGTCGGAAAAAAATGTTGTAACTGCCACCTATAAATTCTGATTATTGAAAAACGCGACAGAAAAATTTTCTGAAATTTTTTATTGATAATCGGTAGACAAAAGAAAATTCGTCGTTTATAATCACTGAAAATATTTTTGCAGGGGAGGAAGCTCGTCAAGGGCATCCTCCCTTTGCAAGAAGGAGCAGAGTGGGTTTTAGCTCCAAATAAAAAATAAAAATGTGGGGGGAAGGAGGATATTGTTTCACTCGGAAGAAATTTTTTGTTTAAGGGTAAGGAGGTTTTAAAATGAGTGAAGGCGGAAGTTCGGCATTTGCCGTAGCGCAACAGATCGGTAAGTCATTGTTTCTGCCGATTGCCGTTTTGCCGTTCGCGGGCGTTTTGTTGGGTATCGGTGCGTCGTTCTCGAATCCTACGACAATCGCGGCTTACGGCTTGGAGGCTACTCTTCATCCCGGCAGTGCGCTGTTCAGTTTCATGTTGATTCTTTCAAACGTCGGCGGAGCCATTTTCGGCAATTTGCCTTTAATCTTTGCATTGGCAGTCGCGCTTGGTATGGCGAAAAAAGAAAAAGGTATCGCTGTTCTCGGCGCAGCAATTTTTTATCTTGTACTTTTGACGACGATTCACGTATTCTTGGGTCTCGACGGTTCACTTCATGCGGACGGCTCGATTGATCCCAGCGTCAAGGAAGGTGCGATAACATCTGTTCTTGGTATTACGACATTGCAGATGGGTGTTTTCGCGGGTATCATTACGGGCTTGGTTGCGGCTGAGCTTTGCAATCGTTATTATAAAATGCAACTCCCGCCCGCGTTTTCATTCTTTGGCGGCACGCGCTTTGTCCCGATTGTTTGTATGATTTTCGGTATCGTGACGGGCGTTATTCTGTATTTCGTTTGGCCTTTTGTTCAGAGCGGCATTTTCGCTCTCGGCGGCATAGTTCAAGCGGCGGGTTATTTCGGAACTTTCTTCTTCGGTTGCTGTGAACGTGCGCTGATTCCGTTTGGCTTGCATCATATTTTCTACCTGCCCTTCTGGCAGACAGGTCTTGGCGGTACTGCAGTTATTGACGGACAAACGGTCATGGGCGCGCAGAACATTTTCTTTGCAGAATTGGCTTCGCCGAACACGGAGCATTTTTCGGTTGATGCGGCTCGTTTTTTGATGGGTAAATTCCCATTCATGATGGCGGGTCTTCCGGCGGCGGCTTTTGCAATGTACACCTGCGCTCGTCCCGAAAAGAAAAAGGCGGCAGGTTCTCTGTTGTTCTCGGTCGGCTTAACTTCGTTCCTTACCGGTATCACCGAGCCTATCGAATTTACTTTCTTGTTCCTCGCAAAAGAACTTTTCATGATTCACGTATTCTTTGCGGGTTGCTCATTTGCGGCTTGCCATATCATGGGCATCGCAATGGGTACAACGTTCTCTGACGGTTTGATTGACTTTATCCTTTACGGCGTCTTGCCGGGCAATGACAAGACAAATTGGGTTATGATGTTGCCGTTGTTCGCAGTGTTCGCCGTGATTTACTTCGTTACGTTTAAATTCTTCATCATGAAATGGGATCTGAAGACTCCGGGTCGCGAGGCTGATGATGAAGAAGTTAAGATGATGTCCAAAGACGAATACCGCAAAGCTACGGGCGTTGGTGTTGCGGGCGGCGGCGCAGGTTCTGCGGCTCTTTCAAGCCTTACTCCTGACCAGCAAAAATCTGCGACGATCCTTGGCGGTGTCGGCGGCGTCGATAACGTCACTGAAATTGACTGCTGTGCAACTCGTCTCCGCTTGACTTTGGTTGACGGCTCGAAAGTCAATGAAGCTGTTTTGAAATCGACGGGCGCGGGCGGCGTTGTCATCAAGGGCAATGCGATTCAGGTTATTTACGGACCGAGCGTTACGATTGTTAAGGCGAACTTTGAAGAATTTGTTGAAGACATTCGCGCAGGCAAGATTGATCGTTCGATTCTGGAAGGCGCAAGCGGCGGCGGAGCTGCGGCGGCGGCTGAACCCGAAAAACCCAAGATGCCGGACGAAACCTTTGGCGCACACCTTACAGGTCGTATGATGCTCATGAACGAAGTTCCCGACGACGGTTTTGCATCTCGTGCAATGGGCGACGGCGTTGCTGTTGAGCCGAGTGAAGGTAAACTCCTTGCTCCTTGCGACGGCACAATTACTCTTATCTTCCCGACCAAACATGCAGTCGGCATGGTTACGCCGGGCGGCGCGGAACTTCTTATGCATATCGGCATTGACACCGTTAAACTCAACGGCGAACATTTTGAAGTTCATGTTACGGACGGGCAGGAAGTCAAACGCGGCGACTTGCTTGTTACCTTCGACATTGACGCGATTCACAAGGCGGGTTATCCTGTTACCACACCGCTTATTGTTACCAATTCTTCCGCTTACGGCACGGTTCGTCCGCTCAAGACAGGCGATGTCAAGGCGGGCGCAGACGACTTGCTTGAAGTTCTCGGCTGAGTCGTTCTCGTTTTCAAATTTCCGAGTGAATAATATTCTTCCTTAAGTTAAAGCCCGTCATGTGTTGGCGGGCTGAATTTTTTTGCCCCCTTTTTCCTAAAGTGGGCACGCAAAACCATCTCGGCGTATCGTGACTTCAATCCAAAATCAATTTTTGTGTTTAGGATCTAATTTTTCTTTGTTGCGCCAAAGAAAAAGTAGCAAAAAGAAACGCGCTTAGACCGGCAAGAAAACATCCTGTTTTCGTTGCCGGCGGGCGCACATCCCTGTGCGCCCGTGTCTCTGCCATCCGCTACAAATTTTTTCATTACTAATTGCAAATTGCTTTTCCTTCGCCCAAAGACCCACTTAAAAAGTTGGAGTGTACCCGTTGGATGCAACGTCACGTTGCCGCACGTCCTGTGCGCCCTGATTTTCGCTGAATTTTATTCTTCCTTGATTTTTGTTGACATCTAAAGGAGGTTTTCTTTTGACAACCTACATAAAAACTGCGGCGATGCTCACGCTTTGCATTTTCATTCCGCCGCTCGGCTGGCTCTTCATGTATAAATATTCGACTTTCGACAAGAAAACTAATTTTGTACTCGCCGCCGCCTGCTTGGCGTTTTTCCTTTACGCAAATATTTCTGCGGGCAATGTCGAAAATATTTTCGGCAGTAAAAAAGGTTTTGAACAGAGTTTGACGACAGAAGAGTTCAGAGAAAAATTTAATGCCGCCGCGCAGAAACTCGCTCCGAATTTGGGCTTGACGATTGATAAATTGACTGTCGAAGATAAAAATTTTTCTTACGAGTTCACGCCGAAATTAAAACTTGTCGGAACCCTTGACGGCGAACAAATTACCGAACTGAAAATTTTTACCGAGCCAGAAACAAAAGATGAATCTTTTCAGACGATTAATGTTTTGGGACTTTTAATCGCGACACTCAATCCCGAACTCGACAAAGATGATCGCAGTGAAGTCTTTCGCGATTTGCGAATGCTGAAAGAAGTTTCGACAGAAGGAACTTACGATTGGACGACACAGCGCGGTTGGATAAAATATTCTGTTCACGCCGACAAGGGCAAAGTTATTTTTACGGCGGAGCTTTTAAGAGGTTGAAAAATTTTTCGGCGGCGGTTATATTTACAGAAAAAATCGGAAGGAGTTTTGAGATGAAATCAATTTGCGTGATCCCTGCTCGGTATTCCTCAACGCGCCTGCCCGGCAAACCGCTGAAAGATATTTGCGGCAAGCCGATGATTTGTCGAGTTTACGAGCGGGCGAAGGCGGCAAAATCTGTTGCGGAAGTTTTTGTTGCGACGGACGATGAAAGAATTTTACAAGCCGTCGAAAAAAATTTTGGAAAAGCGATTATGACCCGCGCAGATCATAAAACGGGAACGGATCGTCTTGCCGAAGTCGCCGAGAAATTTTCTGACGTTGAAGTTATCGTGAATGTTCAGGGCGACGAGCCGTTGATTGAACCCGCTTTGATAGATGAACTTGTTGCCGAGTTTGTTAAGGATAAAAATTTGCAAATGGCGACGGTTGCGACCGAGCTTTCCGACGCGGACGAAATGAAAAATCCAAACAATGTCAAAGTTGTTCTCGACAAAAATAATGACGCACTTTATTTTTCGCGTTCGCTGATTCCTTATCCGAGAAATGCGGGCAAGGCAAAAGTTTTCAAGCACATTGGCATTTACGCTTATCGTCGAAATTTTTTGCTGAACTATGCAAAAATGGAGCCGACGCCGCTTGAACAATCCGAATCGCTCGAACAACTTCGCGCTTTGGAGAACGGCTTTAAAATTCGCGTGATAAAAAGTTCGTGTCGCTTTGTGGGCGTCGATACCGAAGAAGATTTAAAACTTGTCAACGAAATTTATCGCGGGGAGAAAATCTGATGCTTGAAAAATTTTACATAACGTGCGAACGGGAAAATCATTGGACTTTGACGGATTCTGCGCGGGCTGACGACAAAATTATTTTTCTCAGAGATGAGTATAAAAAATTTTGGAATAAAATTCTGCGCGGAGAAAATTTTGCTTTGTCGCGTTGTGCCGACGGCGAGCGTGGAATAATGCTTGGTCAAAAACTTAAGGGCATTGACGGCTGGGAAATTTCGGGTGAAACAGCTTTGGGCGCGGCTCTCAAAGAATCGCTGAAAATTGATGCGCCGAATTTTTATTACGGCATTTCCTGTCCGTGTTGCGATTCGGCGGCTTATTATTGGTATCTGCGCGAGATAAAATCTTCCAACATAACTTTTTCCAATATTTGGGTTAACGGCAACTTCAAGGCATTTCAAAATAATTTTCAAAAGTTGGAGCGCGACGCCGTTTTAATCACGAATTGGCGCGGCAAGGATAAAAAATTCGGGCGTCTTAACGTCAAGCATCATTATTTTGTAAGCGATGACTGCGTTAAGTTTTGGGAGGAGGACGGCGAAAATTTAATCCGACAAATAATTTCCGAGACGGGGCACGAAAAAAATTTGCTTTATGTCGTTTCGGCGGGACCTTTGTCTTGCGTGATTATCGCCGCGCTTTTCAAAAATAATCCCGATAATTGTTATGTCGACTTCGGCTCGGCAACCGACTTAATGACGCACGGAAAAATTAATCGATACTACGCATTGGAAGGAAGTATCACCTCAGATAAAAATTGTTGGATGTTTGACAGGAAAAAAATCAGCGTTGATGTCGACGTTGTCTTGACTTGTTACAAACGCCCGCAGGTTTTGAGTCAACAACTCGCCGCGATTAAAAATCAAACTCTCAAGCCGCGCAGAATTTTCCTTTATCAAGACGGCATTGACGATTATTATAAAATCGAATTGAACGACAAAATTTTGAGTGAGTTTGATGCCTGTAAAATTTCCGCGAAAAATTTCGGCGTGTGGAAAAGATTTGAGTTTGCCGAAGAAATTTGTAAATCGCCTTATGTTTGCATTTTTGATGATGATACAATTCCCGGCGAACGTTGGCTTGAAAATTGTCACGTAAACATGATGCAAAATCGCGGCGTCTTCGTCACGAACGGAATACTCATAAGAAATTTTGAAAACTATCGAGAAAAAAGGATTTGGGCGGGCTGGAAACTTCCCAATGCCGAAACCTGCGCGGTCGACTTCGGCGGACATTCGTGGTTTTTCGAGCGGGAATATTTGAAATCAATGCTTTCAAAATCTTGGAGCAAGAAATATAAATTGGTCGGCGAGGATATGACTTTATCTTTTGCGGCGGCGGAGCTCGGCTTCGGAACTTATGTGCCGCGACATCCGCTAAAAATTTTATCTTTGTGGGGTTCTCTGCCTGAATTCGCTTGGAAATACGGCATGAACGACGTTGCCGTTTTCAGAAATCCCGCCAATACCGACGCAATGCAAGCTGTCTTTCGCGAGCTCCGTTCAAACGGTTGGAAATGTTTGTTGGAAAAAAATCCCGATTATCTTGAAGAAATTTGGAGCATTCTTTCCACAAAAATTTTGTCGCCGGAAAAAGAGTCACTCAAAATGATTCGGGATGCACTTGATGAACTTTTGCCCGCCTTCGGAAGGAAGCCGCCGATTTTTTTGGGCGAAGGGAAATATTCAATGCTCGTCCAAAAACTTTTCAATTTGCGGGCGGAAGAATATCATGTTTTGGAAAATGAAAATGAAGAGATTGAAACAGAAAAACTCTTCGAGACTCTTTGGCAGGGCGCGATTCACATTTTTTTTACCGACGTTTACAAAGAGCTTAAGCCGTTTCTTGAGCAATGGGGCTTGAAGGAAGGCGTTGACTTTACGGACGGCAGACAAATTCTTTCGGCATATGCATTTGACTTTGATTGAGGTGACAACATGAATATTGTTAAGGTTGGAGATATAGAAATTGGCGGCGGCAAATTGGTTTTGCTTGCCGGTCCTTGCGTCTTGGAAGGTTTGGAGCGCAGTTTGAAAATCGGGCGACGCGCCAAAGAAATTTCCGACAAGTTGGGCATTCCCTACATTTTTAAGGCGTCGTTTGACAAGGCGAATCGTTCTTCGATAAAAAGTTATCGCGGACCGGGACTCGTCGAAGGTTTAAAAATTTTGGCGGAGATTAAACGCGAGCTGAACGTTCCGATTGTCACGGACATTCACGAAACACATCAAGCCGCGCAGGCAGCCGAGGTCGCAGACATTTTGCAAATCCCCGCGTTCCTTTGCAGACAAACCGATTTGCTCCTTGCCGCCGCCAAGACGGGAAAAGTTGTCAACGTCAAGAAGGCGCAATTTTTATCTGCGCGGGACATGATTAACGTTGTGGAAAAACTTCGCAGTGAAACGGAAAAAATTTTGTTGACGGAGCGCGGAACTTCATTCGGCTACAATAATTTGGTTGTAGACATGCGCGGGCTTCCGATAATGCGCGGCTTTAATTGTCCCGTGATTTTCGACGGAACACACAGCGTACAACTGCCGGGCGGCGCGGGCTCCAGTTCGGGCGGACAAAGAGAATTTGTCGAGCCGCTTGTAAGAGCTGCCTGCGCGGTCGGAGTGGACGGATTATTTTTGGAAGTTCATGACAAGCCCGAAGAAGGACTTTCGGACGGCGCGAATATGATTGCTCTTGACAACTTGGAAAAAATTTTGTCTGACGCATTAAAAATCCACGAGGTTTTAAAATGATAAAGGAAAAGGCTATTGAGACTTTAAAGATTGAGGCGGCGGCGATTGAGCATTTGATTCCACGCATTGACGATGAATTTATTGCGGCGGTAAAAAAAATTATGAATTGTCGCGGGCGAGTGGCGGTAACGGGCATGGGAAAATCGGGGCATGTCGGCAGAAAAATTGCGGCGACTCTCTCCTCGACGGGCACGCCGTCATTTTTTATGCATCCCGCCGAAGCTTATCACGGCGATTTGGGAATGCTCACGGAAAAAGATGTTCTGATTGCAATTTCAAACAGCGGCGAATCGTCCGAGATTGTAAATATTTTGCCCGTCGTCCGAAGAATCGGCGCGGAAATTATTGCAATGAGCGGCAAAAGAACTTCGACGCTCGGCAAGAATTGCGATTATTTCATTGATATTGGCGTTGAGCGCGAGGCATGTCCTTTGGGCTTGGCACCGACTGCCTCGACGACTGCGACTTTGGCAATGGGCGACGCTTTGGCGATGGCTCTTATGGACGAAAAAAATTTTACAACGAACGATTTTGCATTGTTCCATCCCGGCGGCGCATTGGGCAGAAAACTTTTGCTGACTGTAGGCGACGTTATGCACAGCGGCGAAGATAATCCGATTGTCAAAGTCGGCGCGACGGCGAAGGACGCGCTTTTTGAAATGACGGCTAAAGGTTTGGGCGCGGTTTCCGTTATCGACGAGAAAAATAAATTCGTCGGGCTTGTCACGGACGGGATAATTCGGCGGGCACTGGAAAAAAATCGCAGTTTCATTGACGAGCCCGTTGAACACATTATGTTTGAAAAGCCGTTGATAATCAGCGCGGACAAATTGGCGGCGGCGGCTCTCTCGGTTATGGAAAAGCACAAGCCGCGTCCCGTGACGGTTTTGCCCGTTATCGACGAAAAAAATTTCCCCGTCGGCATGATCCACTTGACAGATTTACTTCGGCAAGGAGTTGTTTGAATGAAAATTTCGGGAGATGCACTTGACAGAGCGCGGCGAATTAAGCTAATAATATTCGACGTGGACGGAGTTTTGACGGACGGCGGACTTCGTATCGGCGAGCGCGGCGAAGTTTTCAAAGTGTTTCACAGCCGCGACGGTTTTGGAATTACTCTTGCGCAATCTTGCGGGATAAAAACGGCGATAATCACGGGCAGGAATTCTGAAATAAATTCTTATCGTGCTTCCGAGCTGAAAATTTCCGTCGTCATGCAAGGGCAAATGAACAAGCGCGACGCTTACAAAAAAATTAAGGAGCAATTCGATTTGACGGACGAAGAAATTTGTTACATTGCCGACGACGTGATTGATTTACCTGTTTTTGTGCAAGTGGGATTCGGAGCGGCGGTCGGTGACGCTTCGGAAGACGTTATCGAGCGGGCGCATTTCGTGGCAAATAATTTCGGCGGGCACGGAGCCGTTCGCGAGATATTGGAATTTATTTTGAAGGCAAAAGGTTTTTGGCAAGAAATTATCGCCCGCTACACTTCGCCCGACTTTGACGACAAAAAATTGACGGCTCTGAATCAATAGGAGGTTTGAGCAATGATTGAACTTTCGGGCTTGAGAAAATATAACTCGGGAAAAAGAACGGCTCGACTCGAAGCAGATATAAAATTTCTCGACGTTGAAACGGAAGCTCCCGCCGAAACTCTTTGGTTTGAAATTGATGCGAATTATTCCGCAATGTTGGTCGAGGACACTTACGATCCTTTTTTGCTTGTCGCCTTGTATCTTGCAATGAATTACAAAACCGATTTGAAAATTCGCGGCAACGTTTCAAAAAAACTTTATAAAAATTTGACTTGGTACGGACAAAAAATTCTCTGTGACTTCTCGCCAAAACTCAAGCCTGCCAAAATTATTGTTGACGGCTTCGCTCCGACGGAGGCTAAAGGAGTTTTAATCGGCGGCGGGATGTCCGGCGGCGTGGATTCGATGTCGACTTTGTACGACCGCTTTATTTGCGAAGACGATCCCGATTACAAAATCAACGCGCTGTTTTTCTTCAACTGCGGCTCGAACGGTCGCATGGAAGATTTTTATACTCAAAGCATGGCGCAAAGCCGAAATAAGCGCGGAATTTCACTTGCGGGCGAATTGGGCTTGCCGTTCTTACCGATGGATACAAATCTTCATCAATTTTGGCGTCAAGAATATGGCGAGACGCTCTTTTTCTTGTCGATTTATTCTTGTGTGTTGGCTCTGCAAAATGCAATTCGCCGCTATTACATCGGAAGTGCTTGCAGTTATCAGGGAATAAAGGAATACGGTTTTGATCGTCATGAAAATGATTTGGCGGTTTTCGGTGATTCGTATTTCATTCCGCTGATTCAGACGGAGCGGACGGAATGGATAATTGACGGTTGCCAATATCGGCGCGTCGACAAAATAAAAAATATCGCAGATTGGGACGTTGCGCAAAAATATTTGAACGTCTGCCGAATGTTCAGCGAGAATACTTCCAACTGCGGCGTTTGCGAAAAATGTTTGCGGACTTTGTCGGCATTGGAAATTTTGGGTAAGCTCGATGCCTTTGCAAATATTTTCGATCTCAAAAAGTATCGCGAAAAATCTTTTGAATATAAATGTAAAGTCGTTGCGAATGCCGATAAAAGTATTTTTTACAGGGAACTTCTCGATTTGGCGGCGGAAAATAATTTTCCGATGCCTGCGCGGCGAGATTGTTACGTTCTCGGCAGGCAGGTTACGATTTTTGAATGAAAAAATTTTTTCGGAGGAAGAAATGCTTTATAAAACGCTGATGTTGTTGAGCAGAATAATACGGCTCCTGCCCTACGATTTACTTTTAATGTTAGGGCGAGTGTTCGGAAATTTATATTATCTGCTCGTCAAAAAACAGCGGGAACGGGCAGTCGCGCAGATGATGCCCGCGCTGAAAATTTCGGAGGGCGAAGCACGGAAACTCGTTCGGGAGTCTTTCGTAAATTTGGCGCGAAACATGCTCGACATCCTCTATATGCCCAACCTTAACGAAAAAAATTTATCGGAGTACATAGAGATAGAAAATTTGGAGAGAATGCGCACGGCACTTTTGGGCGGACAGGGCGTCGTGGTTTTGACGGGGCACGTCGGAACTTGGGAATGGTTGAGCGCGGCATTTTCATTAAACGGAATGCCCGTCACGGCAATAGCAAAACTCCAGCCCAACGCCGAATATTCGCGGGCATTGGACGATTTGCGGGCGACAATTCATGTTGAAATTTTCAATCGCGGAACGAATGAACTTCGGGCGGCGGGACGCGCTTTAAAGGAAGGAAAAATTTTGGGCTTCCTTGCCGACCAAGACGCCGGACCGGGCGGTGCGTTTATAAATTTTTTGGGCAAAACAGCTTCAACGCCGCTGGGTCCCGCCGTTTTCGCAAGGAGATTCAATGCGCCCGTTGTGCCCGCTTTCATTCTTCGCAAGGAAAACGGACGGCACATTGTGAAAATCGGAGAGATTATGCACTTCGAGGACACGGGCGATACCGACGCGGATCTTTTGCGCTTTACGGAGAAGATGACAAAAATTTTGGAAGAAGTTATTCGCGAAAATCCTACGCAATGGCTGTGGTTTCAAAAGCGTTGGAATACGCCGCCCGAAATGCAAAAGACAAATAAACATCACACGGTAAAACGGAGAAAGGTTAAAGAGGAAAAATCATGAGCACGCGAGAAAAACTTTTGGCAGCGACGGTTATAATTTTTTTTGTGTGCGTAATTGTTTGGGCAGTGCGGACGACGCCGTCCGAGCCGCCGCCGATAGAAAAAGTCGAGCCGCCGACAACCGTCGAATACGAAGGAAATACAATCGTCGAAGAACAAGACGGGAAAATAATTTGGGAGCTGACTTGTTCAAAAATGGTAATCGACAGCATCACGCAAAACGCCGAGCTTGATGACGTGATTTGGAAATTTAATCAGTACGACAAAGAAAAAACTTGGGAACTCAAAGGCGCGAAGGGCATTTATTATCAGGCGGAAAAATATATTCACGTCGAGGGCGATGTCAGCGTAACCAACAGCGATGAAGACGAACTTTTATGCGATGAAATCGATTGGTTTTTCGAGCAACAAAATCTTTCTGCGACGGGAAATATTATCGTGACGAGGAATGACGGCGCAAAACTTTTGTGTGAGAAATTGGATTGGCTCTCTGCGGAAGAAAATATTATCGCGGAGGGAAATGTTGACGTTGACAACAACGACGGCGCGAAACTTTCAAGCGAGAAACTCAGTTGGTTTACGGCGGAAGAAAAAATTATCGCGGAAGGCAACGTGAAAATTTCCAAAGACGATATGCGCGCCTTCGGCGACATGGCTTATTCCGACAACAGCTTTAAACATTTCGGCTTAATGGGAAATGCAAAAGTTCTTAAGGGCGTCAAAGATAATCAGGAATGAGGAATGCGGAATGAAAAAAATCTGCGCGGCAATGGCGGCGGCAATGCTGATAAGTTCTGCGGCAATGGCGGCTGAACAAAACGAGGAGCCGTCCGAAGTAAACGCGGACGCGATTGAATACGACATGAACACGGGAATTGTCTCGGCGGAAGGAAATGTTCTTTTGAAGCACGGCTTGACGAAGGCGACGGGACTTCATGCAATGTTCAACGTGAACACCAAAGAGGCGCATCTTATCGGAAATGTGATTGTTGTTCGTGAAGACATGCGCATAACCTGCAACAAACTCGCCAGCAACGGGCAAGGCTACATGGCGGCGGATGGAAATGTTATCGCCACACAAAATCTTGCGCCGAACGAAAAATATCCCGACGGCGACATGCGCACTTTCACGAGCGAACACATTGATTATTTTCCCGATGACGGAAAACATTTCGTGATACCGACGGGCGGACTTGCCGAGAGCCGCGTTGAAGGAACTTTCACGGCGGATCAAATGGAAGGTTGGCTTGACGCGGAACATTATATCGGCAGAGGAAATGCGCATATGGTGAGCACTGCGCGAAATATGGAGGCGGGCGGCGACCAAGTCGATTATGACGGCAAGGACGCGGGCAAAGCGGTTTTGAGCGGCAACGCTTGGGCTTATCAAGACAACAACATGATTCGCGGCAATCGCCTTACGGTTTATCTTGCCGACGACGGAAATTTGAAAGCCGATTCTTCGCCAAAATTTGAAATGCCGGAGATTCCGTCTGCCGAGAAAGTTTTTGAAAAAGAAAATTCCGCGCAGATTGAAGAAGATTCTGCCGATGAAAAAATTTTGATTGAGCCCGAAGAAATTTCTTCCGAGAAAAATTGATCCGAATAAAAAAATTTCCCTGTTGAAATTGCGGCAGGGATTTTTTTTTGTTATCATTGATAAGATTTTTAATGAGCAAGAAAATATTCAGGGGCGACGAAGCATGAATCTTGAGGCGAAGGATTTGGTTAAATCTTTCAAAAAACGAACGGTAGTCAACAAAGTTTCGCTGAAAGTGGAGACGGGCGAGATAGTCGGCTTGCTCGGACCGAACGGCGCGGGCAAAACTACTTCCTTTTATATGATGGTCGGCTTGGAGAAACCCGATTCGGGCGAAGTTTTCATCTCCGACGTGAACATTTCCAAATTGCCGATGTATAAGCGCGCCGAGTTGGGAATAAGTTATCTGACGCAGGAGGCGTCGATTTTCCGAAAGTTGACTGTCGAAGAAAATATTATGGCGATTTTGGAAACGCTGGGCTTGGATAAACAAACGCGTAGAAAAAGATTGAATGAACTTTTGCGGGAGTTCAGCATACGTCATGTTGAAAAACGAAAGGGCACGGAACTTTCGGGCGGCGAGCGGCGGCGCGTGGAAATTGCGCGTTGTCTTGCGTTGGAGCCGAAATTTATTTTGCTTGACGAACCGTTTGCGGGCGTTGACCCGTTGGCGGTTGCCGACATTCAAGAAATTATAAGATATCTCAAAAAGCGCGGCATGGGAATTTTAATCACGGATCACAATGTCCGCGAAACTCTCCACATTGTCGACCGCGCTTATATTCTCAACGAAGGAAAAATTTTGTTGGAGGGCAACGCGAATGAAATTGCCAACAGCGACATTGCCAAGAAATTTTATCTCGGAAGTAATTTCACACTGTAAGGGATAAGAGGTACGGGAAAAGGGAAAAGAGTTTTGAAATTTTTTTCCTTTTCCCATCTCCCTTTTCCCATTTCCCTTTTCCCATTTCCCTTTTCCCATTTCCCTTTTCCCAT
>CALFJC010000018.1 GCA_937877655.1 uncultured Selenomonadales bacterium | reverse complement strand
CGGTTGAAAATCTCCGCGACGCCTTGAAAATTTCCATGCCAAGAGAAAAAAATTAACAAAGCCTAAAAATGTTCCTCGGCAAAGTGTCGGGGATTTTTTGTTGCAGGAAGGATTGACAATCTGATAAAATAATTCGCAAGGAGGTTTTAACATGGGATTTTTTGACAGATTAAAAGCGGGCTTGACGAAAACCCGCGAAAAATTTATTGACAAGATTGATGAAATTCTTCACGGCTCGAAAAAAATTGACGACGAACTTTTGGACGAGCTGGAAGAAACTTTGATAACTTCGGATGTCGGGATGCAGACGACGGAAAAATTAATTGAAGGACTTCGCAAGGGCGTTCGCAAGGCTGAAATAAATTCTCCCGCCGATGTGAAAAATTTTTTGTCGAATCAAATTCGCGAGATTTTGACGGAAGAAGAAGGGCATTTCGATTATGTAGAGCCGCCGCGAGTGATTTTGATGATCGGAGTGAACGGCGCGGGCAAAACTACGACGATCGGCAAGCTCGGCGCGTATTACAAATCTCAAGGAAAAAAAGTTATGATGGCGGCGGCTGATACTTTCCGCGCAGGCGCGATTGATCAACTGGAAATTTGGGCTGAAAGAACGGGCGCGGCATTCGTCAAACATTCCGAAGGCTCCAACCCGTCAAGCGTTGCGCTCGACGCCGCACGCAGTGCCGTTGCGCAAAATATTGACGTCTTGCTTGTCGATACGGCGGGACGTTTGCAGAACAAATATAACTTGATGGAAGAGCTGAAAAAAATCAATCGAATACTCGGCAAGGGGATTAAGGGCGCGCCGCACGAAGTTTTGTTGGTGCTCGACGCCACGACGGGACAAAATGCTCTTCGGCAAGCGGAATTATTTTCGCAGACGGCAAACATAACGGGCATTGTCTTAACGAAACTCGACGGCACGGCGAAGGGCGGAATGATTATCGGGATAAAGGAGCAACTAAATATTCCCGTTAAGTGGGTCGGAGTCGGCGAGCGGCTTGACGATTTACGTCCGTTCAATGCGAAAGAATTTGCCGACGCACTTTTCGGGTTGTAAGCTGTTAGCTGTTAGCTTATAGCTTATAGCTTATAGTTTTTTTTCTATAAGCTATCAACTATCAGCTATTCCCTAAAAGTTGTGAGAATAACCGACAGAAAAGCCGAGCGTGTTGTAGCCGGGATTGTGACTGCGCAAGCCGTTTGAAAAATGGCTGATTGAATAGCCGAGACTGAAAGAATCTTCTTCGCGAAATTGCCAAGTGAGACGCGGACCGAGTCGCCAGAGAAAACCGTAAGCGCGTCCGTCGTAGGGATGGGCTTTGTTGTAGAGCATGAACGAGCCCGTAAAATCCAACGAGCCGTGAAGTTTTCCCGAAACCTTTTTATCCCAACGCAACATGAAAGCGGGACCGAGTCCGACGCCTTGACTGTCATGATGGACGCCGCCGTCCTTGCGCGGATTTGTGTAGCCGACGGCTCGCGTGAAAGTCAGTCCGCGCCAATAACTCATCGCGCCGCTGTCGGTAACTTTCTCGAAAAAGTGAACGTTGTAATTGTTGACGTTACGTTGACTGAACTTGTTGCCTTCAAGATATTCAAATTGAATTTCGTTGGCATTTTCCCAAATTTTTTTATCGGGCTTGGAAATTTCTTCCGAATCAATATTTTCTTCGGGCTCGGAAATTTCTTCGGCATTGGCAACACTCACGGTTAAAAGACTGATTGCGAGCATTGACAGAAATTTTTTCATAAATCGCCGCCTCCAAAAAATTTTTTAGCCAATTTATCACAGCAAAAATTTTTTATCAAGGCGACGGAGTTAATTAGGAATTAGGAGTTAGGAATTAGGAATGGAAAACGTTTTTTAATTATTAATTCCTCATTCCTAATTCCTAATTGAAAAACGGGGTGATAACTTTGAAAATTTTATTGACGAATGATGACGGGATAAAAGGCGCGGGACTTTGGACACTTGCCGCCGCGCTGAAAAATCGCGGGCATGAAGTGACAATCGCCGCGCCGCTGAATCAACAAAGCGGAATGTCACATGCCTTGAGCATCCTGCGCGAAGTTGAATACAAACGCTTTGACAATCCCGATTTTGAGGCGTGGATTTTTGACGGGACGCCGACCGATTGTGTAAAAATTTATCTTGAGGGCATGAACGACGGAAAAATTTTTGACGCGGTTATTTCGGGGATAAATGACGGCGCGAATCTTGCGACCGATGTTTTGTATTCGGGAACTGTCGGCGCGGCTTTGGAGGGTTTTCTTCATAAAATTCCTTCGCTGGCAGTTTCAAGAGATAAAAATTCGGAAATTCCTTTCGACGCGGCGGCTGAATCGACCGTCAACTATCTTGAAAAAATTTTAAGCATTAAAAACGAACCTTTCCTGCACAATCTAAATTTCCCAAAAAAATTCCGCGCAGGCAAAGCCGAATTTATGAGCACGCGGCTCGGACACAGAGATTATATCAACGCTTTCACAAGCCGCACCGACGACGAGGGGCGCGCTTATTTCCATATCGGCGGCACGGTTTACGACATTGACGCCGGCGAAGGCACCGATATTCACGCGGTTAATCTGGGATTTATTTCTGTTACGCCGTTGCATTGCGACACCGCCGATTATGAAGAGCTTATCGAGCTCCGTAAAATCTTCAGGGGATAAAAATGGACGATTATACTTGGAGGAGACGGCTCAGCGAAAGGCGCAGGCGACGCGAGCGCGAAAAATTATTTATCGGATTTTTTTTCCTGCTGATATTCGGCGGAATATTTTTTTACTTCTCCGTTTACACCAAAACGCCCGAATATGCGATGCGCGAGATGGTTGCGGCTTTCAAAGCGGGAGATGCAAATACTTTTCGCCGCCACATTGATTTAAATTCGGTAACGACTGCGGCTTACGACGATTTGACGAGCGATTTATTTAAATACGATACTCAACTTTCAGACCGCGAACGGACTCTTTTTGAAAATTTTTACGTGTTGATTCGGCGGCAAATGTGCAACGGCGCAGTAAAAGTTATCAACACTTATCTTGACACGGGCGAATGGACTTTGCCGGGCGGAATTTTAAAAGGGCGGCAACTCGGCGTCGATTATGATATTTTGCTTGACAGAAGTTTGATTCGTCACACTTCGCTGATTGATCTTGAGGAAGTGGAATTGCTTGAAGAAGAGGCGACGGCGACTTTTGCTGTCGTCGAGGAATATTCGCAAGTGCCTTTTACCTTGAAAGTTACGATTAAGGATTTGGCGAATGAAAGTTTCAATATCGGCGGCAAGGAGTTTGAAATTTTGGGGCGCAAGATAAAATTTCCGGGCTTGAGTTTCAATTTGAGCGGCAGTGATTGGAAAATTGTCCGCGTTGAAAATTATCGCGGCTATCTGGATGCGGTTTCGCCGATTTTGCGGCAAAATTTGGCGGAGTACATTGACGACACGGCGGAGATTGTTTATCGGTACAACAGAACTTTTGAGGAGGAGCAGGACATTTTTATAACTTTGCAGAGATCGTCGAGCGGAATCATGACGGCGGAGCAACGCGCCGAAGTTGCGGATTATATTTCGGGCACGGTAATTCCTTCGTTGGAAAGTCGGCAAGCGGAGTTGGATCAAATTCCGATACCGCAGGGCGCACAATTTTTGGCGAGTCTAAGAAAAGAATCAACGCGAATTTCGATTTTGGCTTGGCAGTCTTACATTAAGGGGATAACGGAAAACAGCGCGGCGGATTTGGATACGGCGGCGAGTTTGCACAAACAGGAGCTTGTATTTGATCAGCGGGTTGAAGAAATTGTTCATAATTCGGCTGTCGCGAGAAATTTACCCGAATTACCGTGAGATATTGTCCCCTTTTTTCTAAAGTGGACGACGCAAAACCATCTCGGCGTATCCTTCGATTGAGTCAAACATGAAATTTATTTTTTAAACTACTTTTTCTTTGCTTGCCCAAAGAAAAAGTAGCAAAAAGAAAAGGCACCTCGCAGGGGCGTATCCGGCAAAGAAAACATCCTGTTTTCGTTGCCGGCGGGCGCACGTCCATGTGCGCCCGTGTCTTCACCAACCGCTGTAAATCTTTTTCATTACGAATTGCGCATTACGCATTACGAATTACGCATTGCTTTTCGGAGGTTTTTCATGAGTTATTTTTTAAAACGAACAGAAAATAATCTTTGGCACGGAAAATTTTCAACGTTCCCCGAAGATTTGGTTAAACATGCTGTTTCAACACGGCTCGGCGGAGTCAGTAAGCCGCCTTTCGACAGCTTGAATCTCGCGCTCCACGTCGGCGACGAGCCAAACGACGTTCTTTCCAACAGAAAATTCTTTCTACAATCGCTCGGATTTAATCTTTCCGATATTGTCACGCCTAATCAAGTTCACGGCGATAAAATTTTCCGCGTCGACGAAAATTTTCGCGGTTGCGGCTCTGCCAATTACGCAGATTCTATCCCCGAAACCGATTCTCTTATCACAAACACGCCCGAATTGCCGCTCATGCTCTGTTTCGCCGATTGCGTCCCCATTTTCTTTGTCGACATCAAAAATCGTGCCGTCGGACTCGCTCACGGCGGGTGGAAGGGCACTCTGAAAAAAATCGCCGCAAAAACTCTTCTCAAAATGCATTCCGAGTTCGGAACTCAGCCCGAAAATTGCTTAATCGGTATCGCGCCTTCAATCGGGGCTTGTTGCTACGAAGTCGGCGGCAATGTTATCGATAAATGCAAAAAATCTTTCCCAGAAAATCACGACGAACTTTTAATCAAGCGCGACGGAAAAATTTTTCTGGACTTGTGGCGGGCTAATGTCCTTCAACTCCTCGAAGTCGGCGTGCCCGAAGAAAATATCGACGTTGCCGCCAAATGTACCTGTTGCGAAAACTCTTCCTATTTCTCCTTCCGCGCCGCGCAGAAAAATAATCTCGACCGAACAGGCAGAATCGCCGCCCTTATCGCATTAAAAAATTGAAAAAATTTTTTCCATAAAAAAATCTCCCGTCAAATTTCGGCGGGAGATAATTTTTTTTCAAACAGATTTTTACAAAACGATATGAGCCATGACGAAACCGACGCAACAACCGCTTATGACGCCGATTAAGCCGGGAATCATGAAAGAATGGTTCAAAATATATTTACCAATGCGAGTTGTGCCCGAACGGTCGAAACCGATACACGCGAGGTCGGAAGGATAAGTTGGCAGGAAGAAGTAACCGTAACACGCGCTGATAAAGGACATGATGATAACGGGATCCATACCGACACTTAAAGCCATCGGAAAGACGATAGCGATAGCCGCCGCCTGCGAATTAACGAGTTTGGAAGTTAAAAATGCGATAATTGCGAAAGCCCAAGGATACTCTGCAACGGCATTGCCCAAAAATTCCTTTAAAAAGTCCATATGCGCGCCAAAACAGGTATTCGCCATCCAAGCGACGCCGTAAACCGAGACCAACGCGACGATACCGGACTTAAAAACCTGGCTGTTGCCGACATCTTTAGCTTTTACCTTGCAGACGAAAAGAATTGTGGCTGCGACGAGCAACATAACCATTTGAATGACCGCCGTCATGGAAATTGGTTTCAAATCGCCTTTGGCATTGGGAAAATGCGGTAAAAGATCGGGGAAATTGCCGAGCGCGGCGATAACGATAATTCCTGCGAAGAAAATATACATTG
Organism: uncultured Selenomonadales bacterium; assembly: GCA_937877655.1. GTDB lineage: Bacteria > Bacillota > Negativicutes > Selenomonadales > Selenomonadaceae > Quinella. Next base: position 36,262 of record CALFJC010000018.1, on the reverse strand, counting down.
CGTGATAAAAACTTGGCGGAAGTTCCTTATCCATAAGAGATTCTGTCTCGCCGTAAACATATTTTTTGTTCTCAGGGTCTTTGATGAATTCTTGGAAGCGTTCATCCTTATCGAGGTCTTTTCCGCGCCGATAACTCCAAAGAGCTGCGACGAAAACACCGATACCGGTTGCCGGCATGGCGACAGCCAAAATTTGCAGGACGGAATAATTATAACCCGCAGTAGCCATGAATCCGACGATAGAAACGATAGCGACCGAGACGGGCGACGCGCAAATACCCATCTGCGACGCTACAGAAGCGACAGCCATCGGACGTTCGGGGCGAATGTTTTGTTTAATCGCTATGTCGTAAATAATCGGGAACATTGTGTAGACAACGTGCCCCGTGCCGCATAAAACTGTTAAAAACCAAGTTGTGAGCGGCGCAAGAATTGTTACGTGCTTTGGATTATTGCGCAAGAATTTTTCGGCGTATTTTAACATGACGGTTAAGCCGCCCGAAGTTTGCAGAAAGCCCGCGCAGGTTACGACAGCCAAAATCGTCAACATAACGTCGATTGGCGGCGAGCCGGGCTTATAACCGAATATGAATGTGTAAATTACGAGACCAATACCGCTTATGACGGCAAGCCCGATGCCTCCGTGCCGCACGCCGACGATTAAACACGCCAAGAGCACAAGAAATCCCAAAAACATCTCCATAAAAGTTCACCTCTCCCAAAATTTTTTCGCGTCAAAAACCTATTCGTTGCGTCAAAAGTATTTCCTGCAACATAGAACATATTTATCTTAAAATAAAAATCAATCGCCCGATAATCGGAATGACTTTTTTTGAAGAAAAATTTCAATGCGTGGCGGAAAACGGAGTGTCCCGAATAAGAACACAACGTCGCTTTCAAATTTCGTGAGAGCAAGGCGATTGAGGAGCAAAGGAAATTTTCTATGGCGACGGCAATTTTTGTGAAAATTTATTTTATCTTCGGCGTCGACGCATTATCCAATTAAACTTATTATATCGTGCAACATTTAATCGCGGGCAATAAACACATTCCGAGCGAAAGCCAAATCAGCCGGCAAGTTTAAAACTTAACCGAAAAAATGTTGGAGCGTGTTTTTAAAATTGTCGAGATTGACTTTCGCGCAGATGAAACTTTGCGGCAGGAGGATTAAAATTCATCTTTAGTCACTGATTCTTTAACAGCATTCACAACGAAATTTTGAATGTCGTTAAGAGAGAATATGCTTTGGCGTTTCCAATCGGAGTTATTGCGAAGAAATTTATTGAGGAGTTGAAAAAAAATTGCCGTCAACGAAGACGAAATAAGTTATTTGGCAATTCACTTAGGCGAGACTTTGACTCTCATGAACATAAAAGCCGACCGAGCGAAGCAGACGGCTTTTATCATTTGCGATGCGTCCGCCGATTATGCAATTCTGCTTTCAATCGTAGTCAATCTTGTAATGATTGCTTTGAAACTAACTCGCGTCGTGAACATCGACATTTGGAATAGTGCGTCTTGAAAGTCGTTTTTGAGAACAAGGACAAGACGCCCATAAAAAGTTCTGAATTTCCTGTTGTTGATACCCCGCGCAGAAAACTCGTGAGGAGCTGTTGTAATGCGGCAGCGATTATCTATGACGAACAAGCGGAAAAAATTTTTACAGGCAGAGTTTTACAAGTTTTTGCCGCACGCACAAAAATTCATGCAGAAATTTTTCTCGGAGTCGGATGCACTCAAAAATTTACCGTTTAACCTTAAAAATCTGTCTCATGAAGATTAACGCGATATTCGTCAACTACAAAGACGGAAACAAATGGAATTGTGCCGTTGAAAATCTTGAATGGGGGCACTTACAGTGAAAATATCAAACATGACTGCAATATGTCTTTAATGCATTGGGAAAGGTACAAAATGCAAAAATTCAAAACTGACGGCAGACGACGTTCGTTATATTCGCACATACTGCATTCCCGGTGATAAAGAATTCGAGCAAGTTGCACTCGCAAAAAAATTTAACGTGAGCGTTTCGACAATTTACGTTGTCGTCAAAAGAATGTGGTACGCCCGTTATCGTGATGCCGTGAGTTGCGGCATTTGCAAAGTAAATTATGAGGCTGATTTAAGAATTGCCTTTACCGACGGCGTCAAAGAATCTGGAATTTATGGCGAGCAATTCCAATGCTTTCAATCTTAGAAAATATTTCGCCATAGAAATTTGCAAAGTTACGGCATGTGTTGCGCAAAAAATGGAAGTCGTCGGCAGGGCTTAAGAATTTTATTTTCAAAATAAAAATGAGCCGCCACAAAAATCGGAGCGGCTTTTTTGTTACGAAAAAATCTGTTCAACTTTTCGCCAGACTTTTAATCGTGCCGAGCTTTTGAATGTCGGAATCTTTTCTGTCACCGTGAATTGTAATTTTTGATAAAGCTTCTTCGAGGGCGGCGAGTTCATTTTTATCAAGCACAACGTCCGCCGCGCCGAAATTTTCTTTCAAACGTTCGTCGCGACGCATGCCGGGTATCGGAACAACGAAATCATTTTTGCACAGCAGATATGCCAACGAAATCTGCGCGGGAGTTGCGCCTTTATCGGCGGCAAATTGTTTCAGCATATCGAGCAAAGATTGATTGGCGTCCATATTCTCTTTAGTGAAACGCGTAATTGCTCTGCGCACGTCGTCGCCTTCAAATTTATCTTTGCTGGAATATTTGCCGCTTAAGAATCCGCCGGCCATTGGAGAAAACGCCACAAAACCGATATTCAATTCCTTGCAAAGCGGAATAACCTCGCGTTCGTATTTGCGTTCCATAATTGAATATTCACTTTGGACGGCAGTAAGCGGCGTAACTTCATGAGCGCGTTTAATTTGTTCGGGAGTCGCCTCCGAAACGCCCCAAGCACGAATTTTCCCTTCCTTAATCAGTTCGCCCATCCATTCGGCAACTTCCGCCACGTCACGATTGGGCGGAACGCGATGTTCGTAATACAAATCAATGTAATCCGTTTGCAGACGTTTAAGCGAAGCTTCAAGGGCATTGCGAACACCGCGCCGGGAAGTTTTACCTTCGGGAATTTCTTCAGTTGTTATAAAAATTTCGGGCATGAACTTCGTAGCGAGAATAATTTTGTCGCGAAAGGGTTTAATTGCCTTGCCGACAAGAATTTCATTTTCGCCCGCGCCGTAACCTTCTGCTGTGTCGAAAAAAGTACAGCCGTAGTCTTCATAAGCCGAACGAATCAGACGAATGGATTCATTTTCGGGCGGACAGGCACCGTAGCCGTGCGAAAATCCCATGCAACCCATGCCAATCGCCGAGATTTCAAGCTCACGCAATTTTCTTTTTTTCATACTGAACACCTCCGCGCAAATTTTATCAGATTAAAGCGGCTCTAAGTCAACAGTTAAGAATTTTTTTTCGTGCAATTTTTTTTGAGGACGATTTTATTTTTGTCACGCCGCCCTATTTCTTCTGCATTAAAAGAATAATTAGGGGCTGTTGGTAAATTCATTTGCCGACTACATGAAATCTTTTTTGCAGGAATTTTTTCGAGCGTGCGCGAAATTTCTTAAAAAATTTGCGAGGTGACCTTAATGAGCGAAAGAAAAGAGATGACTGCAGAAGAAGTTTTAAAGAAATATGATGCCGAGTCAAACACGATGGAATACACGGGCGCGATGGCGAAAATAATTTCGGCGATAGCGATAAGTTTTTCGGTATTTCAAATTTACACGGCGAGTTTCGGGCTCTTGGACGCGCAGATACAGCGAGCGATTCATTTAGGTTTTGGATTATGCTTATCGTTTTTGCTTTATCCGACGAAAAAATCATGGCGGCGCGACAAACTTCACCCGTTGGATTTAATTTTGGCGATAATGGGGGCGGCGGCTCCGGCATATATCGTGATAAATTATCGGGAACTGATATTGCGTGCGGCGTTGCCGACTCAAACGGACGTTTTTGTCGGCGCGTTGGGAATTTTGCTTGTAATTGAGGCGGCGCGGCGCGTTGTGGGAATCCCGATGGTTTGTGTGGTATTATTTTTTATCGGCTATGCATTTTTCGGCGAATACATGCCGGGGATTTTGGCGCACAGGGGCTTGACGATAGATTATTTTGTAAGTCACGTTTATTTCACGACGGAAGGGATATTCGGAATACCTTTGGGCGTGTCTTCGACGTTTATTTTTCTGTTCATATTGTTTGGAGCTTATTTGGAAGGCACGGGGCTCGGAAAATTTTTTATAGACGTGGCGAATTCGATAGCTGGTTGGGCGAGCGGCGGTCCCGCGAAGGTAGCAGTTTTATCGAGCGGCTTAATGGGAACGGTCAGCGGCTCTTCGGTTGCGAATGTTGTCGGAACGGGTTCATTGACAATTCCGATGATGAAAAAATTGGGCTATCACAAAGATTTTGCGGGCGCGGTTGAGGCGGCGGCTTCGACGGGCGGACAATTAATGCCGCCTGTCATGGGTGCGGCGGCATTTTTAATGGCGGAGTTTGTCGGAGTGCCTTACGTCGAAATTGTGAAGGCGGCAGTTATCCCGGCATTTTTATATTTTGCGGGCGTCTGGCTCGGAGTACATTTTGAGGCGAAGAGAAATAATTTAAAAGGTTTACCCCGCGCAGAGCTCCCGAAACTCGGAGAACTTTTAAAAACACGCGGGCATTTGTCAATTCCGCTGATAGTTATCGTTTATTTATTGGTCAGCGGCTATACTCCGATGCGTGCGGCGTTGGTTGCGATAATTTTATCGATTTTGGTTTCGAGCATAAAAAAATCAACGCGCATGAGTCCGCAAGAAATTATCAAAGGTTTGGAGACGGGCGCGAGAAATGTTTTGGGCGTCTTGGTTGCCTGCGCGGCGGCGGGAATAATAATCGGCGTGGTGACGAAAACGGGCGTGGGATTGAAATTGGCTTCGGCACTTTTGGATTTATCGGGCGGAATGGTATTGCCGAGCATGTTTTTGACGATGATAACGGCGATAATTTTGGGAATGGGCGTGCCGACGACGGCGAATTACGTTATCACTTCGACGATAGCGGCACCCGCGCTGATACAAATGGGCGTACCGATGTTGGCGGCGCACATGTTTGTTTTTTATTTCGGAATAATAGCGGACGTGACTCCGCCGGTAGCATTGGCGGCTTATGCGGGTTCGGGAATATCGGGCGGCAACGCATTAAAAACCGGAATCAACGCGTCTAAATTGGCAATCGCGGCGTTCATAATCCCTTACATGTTTGTTTTGAGCCCCGAACTTTTATTGATGGACGGATTGACGGCGGGCTTGGGCTTGTCGTTATTGACGGCGATAGTCGGAATGGTTGCGTTGAGTTCTTCGCTTATCGGCTATCTTGCCGCGCCGCTGAAAACTTTTGAGCGAATAATTTTGGGCGCGGGCGGCTTGATGATGATTAAACCGGGGCTTGCGACGGACATTGCAGGCGTTGCAATTTTCGCGGCAATTTTGATGTTGCAACTCAGAAAAAAATCTTAACAAGTTGAACAAATTTTTTGGAACAAACAAATAAAAAAACCGCTCCGAATTTTGGAGCGGCTAATTTTTTTTTGATTCCTAATTCCTAATTCATAATTCCTAATTAAATTTCAGCCGGGCGGCCAAGTCATTTTTCTTTTAGCGAGGAAGTGAACATGCAAATGAGGGACACTTTGTCCGCCGTCTTTGCCGGTGTTAATCGCGAGGCGGAAGCCCGCGTCGGCAACTCCGAAGTCGGCGGCGAGTTTCGGCACAACGTCAACAAAAATATGCGCGGCAAGTTCCTTATCCTCCGCTTGGAAATGCGCGACGCTCTGAATATGTTTTTTCGGGACAATCAGAACGTGAATCGGAGCCTTCGGGGACAAATCTTTGAACGCGATAACGGTTTCATCCTCGTAAACTTTTTGAGAAGGGACTTCGCCCGCCGCGATTTTGCAAAAAATGCAATCAGACATTTTAAAACCTCCTTGAAATTAGGGTGTGTTGGTAAACTCAAAATCAGAATGTGACGAGGAATTTTTTCGACTGACGAGGCGTAAGCGCGACGGCGTACTTAGGTACGTCTAGCGCGCTACAACGAAGTCAGGCGGAAAAAGACCCGTCACTTGTAAAGTTTTCCATCTGCCACTATTTATTATCGGCGACGACATGTTTGACGCCGTAATATTGCGAAACAAGCATATTCAAACAGAAATTCGGATTTTCGATAACGCCCGCGAAAAATTTCAGATAGGGAACCGCCGTTCTGTCGCCGTGAATTTTTTCAAAGCGGTGACGAATCGGCATTTGCGGCATCGGTATAGGATCCAGTTCGGAATTTCGCTCAATGTATCTGACTTGCCGCCGCGCCGCGTTGAATATCGAGATGTCCACATAAATAAATGTCGCGAAGTAAGCGATTAAAATCGAAGTCAACGCTATCGAGACGCCGCGCTGAAATTTTTTCGGCAAATTCAGAGAAAATTTCAAGCGTTGCCTTTCGGATTCCAAAATCGCGCTTGTCGAGGCAACCAAAATAAAAGCCAGCGACGGAACGGAGACTCGCAAATTAAATTCGGGCGAAAATAACATTGCAACGGGAACCAAAAAGCCCGCCGCCGTGAATGCCAACATTAAAATTTCCGCCATGTTCAAGCCCGAAGATTTTCTTTGCAAAAAATAAATGAACAGCGGGATTAAAGCCAAAAAATCCGCCGCAATCACTCTGCCGAAGCCGTTTGTCAAGTGTTCAAAGAAAACTGCCGCCGTGTAATGAAAATTCGGGTGTGCAAATGCCAATCGCGCAAAATTTCCCGGCGCAAGAATCATGAACGCGCAACCGATTATCAACGAAACGAGCCCCGCTATCATCCATACGCGGAAAATTCCCTTGATTTTGCACATGACGACCAAAAAAATTGTCAAACAAACCGTCGCCAATGCGCCCGCCTCGTTCGACCAGCCCGCCGCCAAGCCCAAAAGTATCATCAGCAAGAAATTTAAAATCGAATTGCCGACTTCGCCCGACCGCAACGCTTTTACATACGGCGTTAAGAAAAAAAGTTGGAAAAATGACATCCACATATAGTTACAGGAGCCCGTCAGCCAAAATAAACTCATCAGAGACGCCGCCGAGAATAAAAACAGGCTCAAAAAAATCCAAAGCAAGGCTTGCCGAGAAATTTTCAGCCACGTATTCGACAAATTTATTATCGTCAAGACCAAAAAGATGAACATTATCGTATTTGCAACGTCGAAAACCGGTTTTCCGAGACAAATAAAGAGTTGCGCGAGCCCGTGCGCGAAAATTCTTCCGCCCCAAGTGAAATAATGCGACTCCATCGATTGAAAAATATCATTTAAAGAGTCAACGCGCCGTCTTGTTTCGACTTCTTCCGAGCCGAAATACATTTGCTCCAAATTTCCGCCGTTCGCGCCGTCCCAAATGAAAGCGTAGGCATAATCGTCGTGACTGAGCGGCAAAAAAGTTGTTCGCAGGAAAAAAAAGCCCGCGAAGGTCACAAAAAGAATCAGCGACCGCGAAGAATTCAGCGTTTGATTTATCCATTGAAAAAATGTCAAAAAAATTTCTCCTTCAATCAAGCAAGGCGGCGGCTTTTGACAAAGTCTCGCCGATATTTTCTCTGATAACCAATTCGGCGTCGGAATCGGCTTGAGTCGGGCTTTTATTTATCAAAATCAAGTGCCGTCCGCAAAAATAATTGATAAGTCCCGCCGCAGGATAGACAATTAAACTCGTGCCGCCGATAATCAGCGTATCTGCGTCCAAAATCGCCCGAATTGAGTTTGCAACTGTCTTGTCGTCGAGATTTTCGCCGTAAAGAACGACATCGGGCTTGACAATGCCGCCGCAATCGCAGTAAGGAACGGGAATATTGTTCATAACGAACTCAACGCCGTATTTTTTCCCGCATTTGACGCAAAAACTCCGCCGAATGGAGCCGTGAAGTTCATAAACAACTTTCGAGCCGGCAATTTGATGAAGTCCGTCAATATTTTGCGTGACAACCGCGCTTAAAATTCCTTTCTTTTCCAATTCGGCAAGTGCAATGTGCCCCGCGTTGGGTTTTGCGTCGAGATAAACGAATCTTTCACGATAAAAGGCAAAAAATTCTTCTGGATGCCTCACAAAAAAATTATGAGACGCCATTTCTTCGGGCGAAAAAGTTTTGTGAAGTTTTTGATTGTAAATTCCGTTCGCGCTCCGAAAATCGGGAATGCCCGACTCGGTTGACATGCCCGCTCCGCCGAAAAATACCGCGCTTGAACTTTCCGATAAAATTTTTCCAAGTTTCTCTATGTCCGTCATTTTAATTCCTCATTCCTCATTCCTAATTCATAATTCCTAATTCCTAATTATACAAACTGCGCGGCGTTTGGCAAATTTTTTTACTCGTTGACGGCGACAATCCCCTTAATCCCGTAGTATTGCGAGGTAATTATATTTCTGCAGTCATTTTTGTCTGTGTCGATACCGCCGAAATGCGCCATGTAATATCGCGTCACTCTGTCGCCGTGAATTTTTTCAAAGCGATGAGAAATCGGCACGGGTTGTAATTCAATCAGTTCAATGTCCTTGTGAGTTTGCAGAAATTTTTCCGTTTGGCACGTCGCCTTGAAAAATTGAACGTCGATATAAATCAGCGTCACGAAATATGCGATGAACAATGCGATTAATCCCGCCGAGACTCCGCGCAGAATTTTTTCCGACAAAAATTTTATCGGGCGGCGTTCCAATTCCAAAATCGCGCTCGCCGAAGCAATTAGCGCGAAAACCATTGACGTTATCGAAATGCGCAAGGTAAATTCCGGCGAAAACAACATTATCACGGCAACCAGAAAATTCGTCGCGGCGAAGGCAAGCATTAAAATTTCATTCGTGTTCAATCGCCCCAAAAAATCTCTTCGCAAAAAATAAATGAACATCGGAATCAACGCGAGCACATTCGCGCCAACGACTCGCGGAAATTCCGTCGTCAAATGATCCAAGAAAACTTCCAAGCCGTACCGGAAATTCGGGTGGGAAAATTCCATGCGCACCAAATTTCCCGGCGAAAACATCATAAAGGCACAGCCGATTATCATTGCGACAAGTCCCGCCGTCATCCACGAACGAAAAATTTTCCGCGCCTTGCACAGCGAGATTAAAAAAATCGTCAGGCAAATCGTCGCCAATGCTCCCGCCTCGTTCGACCAGCCCGCCATAAATCCCAAAGGAATTATCGGCAAAAATTTTTGCGGCGAATTTTTCAAGCGCAGGGCGTTGACGTAAGGAATCAAAAAAATTAATTGGACGAGCGACATCCACATATAATTGCAGGAGCCCGTCAGCCAAAACATTGTTGTCATCGACCAAGCCGACAATATGAACAAGCTGAAAAAAATCCACAGCAAAACATTTCGCGAAAGTTTCATCTGCGCGGAGGAGAGTTTGATTATCGACAACACCAACGCGATAAAAATTATTGTGTTCGCCACGTCGAAGGCGGGCTTGCCAATCCACATAAAAAATTGAACGAGCGAATGCGCAAAGATTCTTCCGCCCCAAGTGAAATAATGCGACCACATTGAATCAAAAATATCTCCGAAAGAATCGATGCGCCGGCGAGTTTCGATTTCGGGCGAACCTTTCATCATCATTTGTAAATTGCCGTCGTGCGCTCCGTCCCAGATAAAAGCATAAGCGTAATCGTCATAGGCAAGCGGCATCAAAATTGTTCTCAGCAAAAAAAATCCCGCGAAAATCGCAAATAAAATCGGCGGGCGCAAAAAATAATTTATGAATCTCAAATAAAGTCCTCCTTGAAAATTTTCTCGGCAAATTTTAATTCGCCGCGCAGATTTTGGCAACTTGCCTTGAAAAAATTTTTGGCGTGCGATACAATGCGGCGTAGAAATTTTAAGGAGGCAAATTCTATGGAGATCCAACGCGAAGAAGTATCTGCTAACGAAGAGCAAAATCTTTGGGAAGAATCAAACCGCGAAACCTGCGAGGAAATGAGCTTGTCCGATATGTGTTCGTGGGGCGAAGCAAACTAATCTTTGAACCGAATTTTTCAAATTATGAATATCCGATTGAGTGTTCAAACGCAATTCAGTCGGATTTCTTTTTGCCAAAACGAGGAGGCAAATTCTTTTGCAAGTGTATCTGTTGTTGACAGAAAAATGTAATTTAAATTGCGATATGTGCATTCGCGGACGACAAAACGGCGACGAGATTTCATACGAGGCTTTAAAGAAAATTTTTGCTTCCCAATCTTTCAAATGTCATGACGTAATTTTGACGGGCGGCGAACCCACTTTACATCCCGATTTTTTCAAAATCCTTAAGCTTGTCGCCGATAAAGCAAAGACCGTTACCGTAACCACAAACGGAACTTTGAAATCTCGTTTGGAAAAATTGCCGCATGTCGGCGAAAAAGTTTCTTTTCAAGTTTCTGTTGATGGCGACGAAATTTTTCACGATAAAATTCGTGGCAAAGGCAATTTCCAAAAAACTTTTAGTACAATTCATTACCTTGACGAAAAATCTTTTAAATACAGCATTGCTTCCGTCGTTAATCAAGATAATTTGCAGTCCATGTTTAATCTGCAAAAAATTGTTGAGTCTCTGCCAAACCTTAAGCATTGGAAAATTTCTTATGAAATGCCCTTCGGAAATGCCTCTTTAAAAAATTCTTTAGCTGTTGATGATTGGAACGCCTTTGTTGACGAAATTATTAAAACGACTCATTGTAAGCTCTTAATAAAAAAGCTTTTTCCTTTCAAACTCTACGATAAAAATTGGGAGAAACTTCATGCACTGGTGCAAACGGGGCATCGCATAAAAAATTGCGGCGGCGGACGTGATAAAATTTACGTCTACCCCGATTTAAAGGTTTATCCTTGCACTTGCCTAAAAAATTTTTGCGTCGGTAACCTTGAAAATGAAACTCTCGAAGAAATTTTATCGAGTAATGCGCTGAAACCTTTTGTCGAATATAAACCTTCAGAAGAGAGCGAATGCCAAAATTGCAAGTACAAAATTTTTTGCAACGGCGGCTGTATAGGTATGTCTTGGCACAAATTCAAAAAAATGGGAATGGGGGATGCCAGATGTCCTCGCCTGTCGAAACTAATCTAAAGAGAATTTTTTATTTCAACGTCATTTATTCTTGCAACAGTCATTGCGTTTTTTGCTACTCACACAACACCCGTTACGGAATTAAAAATCATAATGCAATTCCATTTGCAGATTTTGTCGAATACCTGAACGCCCGGAAAATTTCTGAGGCGGACAGAGTTATAATCAATGGCGGTGAACCACTTTTGCATCAATCGCTTAATGAAATGTTGCAATTTCTTTTGGACGTTGGTTGCGAAGTTTTGATTTACACGAACGGTCGTTTGCTTGCCGAGCAGAATTTTCCGCCACTAAATAAAAATTTTCGCTTCGTCATTCCGATTCACGGCGATGAAAAAATTCATGATAACGCTACTCGAATAAAAGGCAGTTTCAAGGAAACTCTGCGCGGATTTGACAAATTGGCAAGTCAACGAGATTGTCTCACGGATTTAAAAATCATAATCAACAGCGAGTTCGCCAAAAAAATTCTGCGTGGAGATTCTCTGCAATTCCTGCAAGAAATTTCATTCAATCACGCACTGCAAATTACAAAAATGGCAGATACAATCATTTCAAAGAAAAATAATTGTTCGAGTGTTGAAGATTCCGTTGCCGCCCTTTGTACAGCTGTACTTGTCAAAGAATTTCTCAATCGCAAATGCCCAATAAAAATTTATGATACTTGTGTAAAATATATTGCCGCGTTGCGCGGGAGCGAGATAAAAAAGTACGGAAAAGAGATTATTGTTTTGTTCAAAGACAAAAATCAGTACCGCAAAGAAAATTTGCACAGACAGCAAAAACTTTGCATGAACAGTTGCCCGATGCAAAAATTTTGTATCTCTGCCGTTAATGAGTATAAAGTTTTGGAAATTGACGGCGATTTTATAGGTGAGGAGACGGAATAATTTTGGAACAAGAAATCGCTTTAACGATAAAACCGACGATGAATTGCAACATGAGATGTCGACACTGTTTCAACGGTGACGATTTGAATTATCCCGGTTTCGCAGATTTTCAGACGGTGTGTCGTTTTGTCGAGATAACTGCAAAAAATTGTCGCATAATCAAGCTTACTTTTCACGGTGGCGAGCCAACTCTCGCCGGTGAAAATTTTTATCGTGACTTCTATGAATTTGAAAATCGTTTAACCACAGAAAAGGGAACGAAATTTTTAAACCGATTCACGACCAACGGCAAGCTCCTTTCCGAAAATTTGGCGGACATTCTAATTGCCAACAACACGCTGATAAATGTTTCCTTCGACGGACCTTTCAACAGTTTTCTGCGCGACGATACGGAAAGTGTTTACGAAAAAATTACGATGCTGAAATCTAAAAAAGCCCGGCTGAGAATTTTCTGTACATTATCTTCAGTCTCGCTCGGACATTTGCAAGAAGTTTACGAATGGTTTAAGCGTGAAGAACTGGATTTTAAAATTCTTCCAATTGAGCCGCGTGGTCGTGCCAAAAATGTTTCTTCATATCTTTTGCCGACTGAAAAATTTGTTCCCGAACTCGTCGCACTCTACAAATATTGGCTCAAAGATAAGAGTTGCAAAATAAAATTTTATACTTTTCGGGATTTCGCCAAGCTTCGGCGCGATATTCAATTTAAGCCTTTTTGGTTCAATCGGGAAATTGCTTTAAATCCGGACGGAAAAATTTATCCTTTTGGAAGACCCAATGACGTAAATTTTTGTTTGGGCAAACCGCAAGACAAAAATGATATTGCCGATTGTTTCAATTCAGAAGAGTATAAACGTCTGGTTGAGATTTTGAAAAATTATCATGCGAAAATGTGCAACGATTGTCCGAGCCAAAAAATTTGTAATGGCGTTTTGATTTGTATGTCGTATATGTACGGCACGGAAGAAAAAATGATAGAGTTCAGTTGCCGGCAAGCAAACGCCATTTTTCAAGGAATTTTGGAAATCAATGAGAAAGTCGCCGAAGATTTTCGGATCGGTAAAAGCGGCGAGTACAATTCTTTTATTCATGAAATTTTTTCTGCTGTTTGAGGAATTTTAATTATGGAAAAGATTTTTAGAGCGCGAAATTTGCGTTTGAGTTTTGAATCCGTCCAAGATTCAGAGGAAAAAATTTATTACAAAGTCGAGCCTGTTATTATAAAAAATTTTCTTGATAAAATCCCTCAAGATACTTTGACGGCATTTGAATATTCGATTCTCATGAGAAATGGCGAAGAAATTCTCGATTCCGTTAATTTCCACGTCGATTTAACGAAAAATATCACTCCGCTTTATAATGAACTTCCAAAATCATCTTTAAAAATTTTAAGTGACATACCAAAGATTTTCGATGAAAACTTTCGCAATTATACTGTTGGTCTTCGTATAAAAAATTCCGAAATGGCAAGCCGCACTTTTTATTTTTATTCAACAGTTTGGAAAGGAACGCGTTTCGGCATGAAAGGAATTAGCGAGAAAAATCGCTTAAACGATTATCTGATGCGATTTATTGATTATTTTAAAGTCACAAAGCCTCTCTCGAAAATTATTTTGAAAAAATATTTCAGCGCGATTTTCAAACTAAAAGGGGTCTCAATTTCCGTCGGCAAGAGCGGTTATGACAATTTAAAAATTTATGCTCGAACAAATCACGTTGCGCTGAGCGAAATAATTTTATTCCTGAAGGAGTCGTCTCTCATTGCCAATGAAAGGATTCTCTGCGAATGTGAAGAAAAATTTGGAGATATTGCTCTGACTTCTTTGCGAATAAAAAATGGCGAAGTTATGGGATTCAATTTATATTTTTTGAAATAATTGGCGGCATCTGAAATGGCAAACGGAAAAATTTATGATTTCATCATAGCCGGCAGCGGAATTGCGGGCAATGTTTGTGCATTTCTTTTGGCACGTAAAAATAAAAGTTGTTTAATATTGGAGAAACAGTCTTTTCGGACGGAAAAAATCTGTGGAGGCGGCTTTTCATATAAAGCGTTGGCTCTTTTGGAAAAAATTGGAATAGACATTAACCGCCTCAAAGATTTGGAACACAAAGACATTTTTGGACATGTTAAATTTTTTCCTGAAAGCATTTCCGAGAAGCATTATCGCGACGGTAAAGTATCAATGGGAATTCAGCGTCGTTTGTCAGACGAATTTTTACTCCTGCAAGCGATTCGTGAAGGTGCCGAAATTTTTTATGGAGTGCCCGTGAATACGATCAAAGCTGAAGGGCAAATTTTTCTTGTAAATAGTCGATATGCGACAAAAAATTTTATCGTTGCAACGGGGGCAAGAGGTTTATCGAAAAAAGTTCCGCAAGGACAAAGTTTTGGATTTTCTGCATTGATTAGAGGTTATTCATTACTTGAAAGCGACAAATTTTATTTTTGGTACTACGATATGTCTTGTGACAAATATTGTTGGCTTTTTCCTGTCGGGCAGGAGCTTTGGAATATGGGCATTTGGCAAAGAATTCCCGATTCGGAAATGAGCCAAAATTTTTCGTTGTGGCTGAAAAAGATTGAGAACAAATATTTTCCAAAAGGCTTTGAATACGTGACTAAAATTCGCGGCAGTTATCTTGGCAACATCGACCAAAGGGATGACGGAATTTTTTCAAACGGGCTCGGCGATTTCGCAGGATATAACAATATTTTGAATGGCGGCGGCATAATCGGTGCCATTGAATCCGCGATAGAATTTGCGCAGAGATTTTAAATTATTTTTCGCACTTGTTCGACTGAAATTTTTTGTAGACAAAAATTTTTGGTTTGATATAATTCGCGGCGTAAAAATTTTAAGGAGGCAACTTTTCATGAAGGGAAAATTTTTGGCGGCGATGACTTTGGCAATGTCGCTTGTGTTTACGGGATGCGGCGGAGACAGCGGCTCTTCTTCGGGCGGCGATAAACCGGCGGCAGGCTCCGAAGTAACTTTGAAAATCGGCGCAACGCCAGCTCCCCACGCGGAAATTTTGGAGCAGATTAAACCCGACCTCAAGGAGCAGGGAATTAATCTTGAGATCGTCGAGTTCAACGATTATGTTCAGCCGAATATCGCGCTCAACGACAAGGAACTTGACGCGAACTTTTTCCAGCACGAACCTTATCTTAATGACTTCGTCAAGGAACATAAAGACGTTAAGTTGAAAAATGCGGGCGGCGTCCATATTGAACCGATGGGCGTTTACTCCAAAAAAATTAAAGACTTGAATGAACTTGCCGACGGCGCGACGGTTTCAATTCCGAACGACCCGACCAACGGCGGACGCGCTTTGCTCCTTTTGCAAAAAGCCAACCTTCTTAAACTCAAGGACGGCATCAACGAAGAAGCAACCGTTCAGGACATTGCCGAGAATCCCAAAAATTTGGTGATTCAAGAAGTCGAGGCGGCGCAACTCCCGCGCACGCTTGAAGATGTCGACATTTCGATTATCAACACGAATTTTGCGCTTAACGCAGATTTGAATCCCATGAAGGACGCACTTTTCATTGAAGATAAAGATTCGCCGTATGTCAATATCGTTGCCGTTCGCGAAGACGAAAGCCGCGACGAGATTAATAAACTTTTGACGGCGATTAAATCCGACAAGGTTAAGAAATTTATCGAAGAAAAATATCAAGGCGCGATTGTTCCTGCGTTCTGAAAGCAATTAGGAATTAGGAATTTTTCTAAGTGTAAATAATTTTTTTATCAGCCTTCCTGCAGTCGCGGGCAGGTTGATTTTTTTTTGTCTGTGTGTAAAATATTTTTCAATCGGAGGGAGAGTTATGAACGAAAAAATTTTTGGAGAGATACCGCTTGGAACGTGGCGATGGCTCGGCGTCAACGAATTAAAAACTTCCGCGCAGGTTGAGGAAAAATTTATAGAGATCGGCGACGGCGAGACGCAAAAAATTTCCGAGATAAATTTTGCAGAAGAAAATATTGCGCGGCGGATAAAAATTTCTGTCGGGAAATCTGCGCGGGTAGAATTTATTGCAGCGGACTTGGGACGCGGCGATTATTCGGCGGACGTGGAAATTGAACTTATCGGCGACGATTCTTCGGCGGATTTGGACGCGGTTTATTTCGGCGACGGCAAGCGCAAATTGGATTTTAACTTCGTGATTCGTCAGCGCGGAAAAAATACTTCGGCGAATATGAACGTGCGCGGAGCTTTAACGGAGCGTTGCGACAAAATTTTTCGCGGGACATTGGATTTTCAGCGCGGCGCGAAAGGCTCAACGGGACGCGAACTTGAGGAAGTGATAATTCTTTCGTCGGGCACAAGGAATCGCTCCGTTCCCTTAATGCTTGCCGCCGAAGATGAAGTTGACGGACATCATGCGGTAAGCGTCGGGCGGCTTGACGAAGAAAAAATTTTCTATCTGATGAGTCGCGGGCTTGACAAGGCGGAGGCGGAAAAATTAATCGTCGAGGCGGCATTTAATCCCGTCGTTGAAAAAATTCCCGATGAAAATCTGCGCAACGAACTTTTGGAAAATTTGCATGGGAGGCTTTCTAATGCAAGAGAGTGAATTATATTATTCAATTTACGAACTTCTTTCGCCTAGAAAAAATCCCGAGCGTTGGCAACTTTATCTTGAATTGTTCGATAAACACGTCTTGCGCCTTAAAATGACTAAGAAAGAATTGGAAAGTGCAAGAGTTTTTGTAGATGACCGCAAAGCTCCCGAAGAAGACCGTTATCATATGCAGTTCATAGAGAACAAACTAAAACGAATAGATTTGTTAATCATCACGAATAAGCGTTTCATTCCGATTGAAGTTAAGATTGATGCGGACGACCAACCCAATCAATGCCGCGATTATTGGCGCGAGGCAGAAAAATATCATGAAACATATTCTTTGAGTGAGCCGCCTGTACTTTACTACTTGACGCCGGAAGGAGATTTTCCTTCATGGGAAAGCGTGGGAGATATAGGATACGAAGTTTGCCCGTTCATTCGCTCGGACAAAATTGACGACGTTGCATTTTGCTCGGAAGGTTTTTCTTGGATTGCTGATTGCGAGGATAATCCGCCAAAAGATATTTTTCAAAGAAACAATTTGGAACGTCTTTATGATGAAATTTACAAAATGGCTAACAGAAACTATTTGCAACGTCAAGTGGAAGAGATTATGCGCAAATTTTTTACGGCTCTTGACAATCGCTTTGACGAAAATTTTTGCAGGAAACATCATCTTAAGCGCGGCGGCAACAGGCGTGTTGAAATCGGCGACTGCTATACTTACAAGCGATTTATCGACAGATTTTTTGGCAGAGCTTTTTCTTGGCCGAGTATCTGTCTTTACTGCACGGACTCTGCAGGCAATGTCATAAAGTTCGACGAGGACAAGGAACTTTGGTTTCGCGTGGGTTGCTACAACGACAGATTCAGCTATCTTGACGAATCAACGGCATTCTGCGCGGGCTTCATGATTTTCTCTCACAAAATAAAACAATGTCTTTACAAAGAGGATGACATTAAACCGTTGCTTGACGGAAAAAATATTTTGCATCAAGAAATTATTGACAAGTATGATGAAAAATTCAACGGTTTGGTCGGCAGAACAGATTTGCACGACGGGCAAGGCAATCTCATTTATTTCACGGACGTTGACAAGACTTTGACGCAATTTGGGACGCAAGAAGATATTGACCGCGCAGTCTATAACATCATGACGGAGATAGAAAAGCTTTTGGAGAGATTTGTTAATGAAATGCGCTGATTTTTATGATTCGCCTTTCGGGAAAATTATTCTTGGCGCAGATGACGCGGGCTTGACCGATTTATTTTTTGAGAGCGATAAATATTTTTCCGCGCAGGTTGACGAAAAAATAAATTCCCCTGTCATAGAGCTTGCCAAAAATTGGCTGGACATTTATTTTTCGGGGCGCGAGCCGAATTTTTTTCCGCCACTTCATATAATCGGCTCTCCGTTTAAAATTTCCGTGCTTAACGAGCTGAAAAAAATTCCTTACGGCATGACGACGACTTACGGCGCACTTGCAAAAATTTTGGGGACATCTGCGCGGGCTGTCGGCGGCGCGGTTGCGCACAACAGAATTTCGATAATAATTCCCTGCCACAGAGTTATTGGAGCCGACGGAAATTTAACGGGCTACGCCGGCGGGCTCGACAGAAAAATTAAACTGCTTGAGCTTGAAAAAATCTCTTTATAGGAGGTTTGTTTATGGATAAAAATTTTTTGAATGATTTTCCGATATTGCACAGCAAAATGAACGGGCACCCTATCGCTTACCTTGACAACAGCGCAACGACTCAAAAGCCCGAAAGTGTCGTTCGTTCGATTTGCGGCTATTATGGCGGTTGCAATGCCAATCCTCACCGCGGTGTTTACGAACTCAGCGTTCGCGCCACAAAAATTTATGAAGACACTCGCCGCAAGGTTGCAAAATTTCTCAACGCAAAATCTGCGCGGGAAATTATTTTCACAAAAAACGCAACCGAATCTTTAAACCTTGTCGCGTACAGTTACGGCTTGACGAATTTAAAGGCGGGCGACGAAATTTTAATCACAATCGCCGAGCATCATTCAAATCTTGTTCCTTGGCAACGAGTGGCGAGGGCGACAGGCGCGAAGTTGAATTACATTTATCTGACGGCGGACGGAAATTTTTCGCAGGAAGACATTGACAAAAAACTTTCCAAGCGAACGAAAATTTTGGCAGTCACTCAAATTTCAAATGTCTTGGGGCTCGTCAACGACATAAAAAAACTTTCCGCGCAGGCGCATGAAGTCGGAGCGGTCATCGTGGTTGACGGCGCACAATCGGTGCCGCATATTCCCGTTGACGTGCAAAATCTTGACGCGGATTTTTTGGCGTTTTCGGGGCATAAAATGTTGTCGCCGATGGGTATCGGAGTTTTATACGGCAAGAAAAAAATTTTGGAGGAAATGCCGCCGTTCCTAAGCGGCGGAGACATGATTGAATACGTCGAGGAGCAGGAAACGACTTTTGCCGAGTTGCCGCAAAAATTTGAGGCGGGTACTCAAAATGTCGGCGGAGCGGCGGGCTTATCGGCGGCGATTGATTATCTTCAGAAAATCGGCTTTGAGGAGATTGAACGCATTGAAAAAGATTTGACGACTTTTGCGATCTCCGAGCTGAAAAAAATTCCTTACGTCGAGCTTTACGGTTGCGACGCGGAAAATAAAATAGGAATTGTGACTTTCAATATAAAGGACGTTCATCCTCATGACGTGGCGACGATTCTTGATGCGGAAGGCGTTGCAATTCGGGCGGGGCATCATTGTGCGCAACCGCTTATGAAATTTTTAAATCAGAATTCGACTTGTCGGGCGAGTTTTTATTTTTACAACACGCGCCGCGACGTTGAACGATTAATCGAGGCGATTCAAAAAGTCAGAGCCATAATGCGGCTGGAGTAATCTCCCCCCTTTTTCCTAAAGTGGGCATGCAAAACCATCTCGGCGGCTCGTGCCTTCGATTCAAAATTTCTTTTTGTAAATAGGATCAACTTTTCTTTGCTTGCCCAAAGAAAAGTTGCAAAAGAAAGGGCACCTCGCAGGGGCGTTTCCGGCAAAGAAAACATCCTGTTTTCGTTGCCGGCGGGCGCACGTCCTGTGCGCCCGTGTCTTCACCAACCGCTGTAAATTTTTTCATTACGCATTACTCATTGCTTTTAAGGAGTGAATTTTTTGCTTGAAAATATTTATACAGAACTTATCGCCGAGCATAGCCAATCAAAAGAAAATCGGCGACGGCTTGAACACGCGACGATTAAAGAGCGCGGACACAATCCAAGTTGCGGCGACGAAATTATTTTGGAGTTGGAAATTTCGGACGGCGTGATAAAAGATGCCGCGTTCAACGGAACAGGTTGCGCCATTTCGCAAGCCTCAACCGATATGATGATTGATTTAATGCGCGGAAAAAAAATCGACGAGGCAAAAAAACTTGCTGAACTTTTTATCGATATGATTCATGGTGACGTAACCGACGACGCCGAACTTGAGGAATTGGACGAGGCGGCGGCTTTGAAAAATATTTCCCTGATGCCCGCCCGCGTCAAATGCGCAACCCTTGCTTGGCACACTCTCGATACTGCGATCAAAAAGGGGTAAATTTATGCTGGAAAAATTTCAAAAGCTCGAAGAACATTTTGCAGAAATAGAAGCGCGATTGGGAGATCCGTCGGTCGTGGCGGACGTGGATAAATTTACCAAACTCACTCGCGAACACGCCGCACTTTTGCCCATTGTTAAAAAGCTCTGCCAATACAAAAAAACCCTCGCGCAGATTGACGAGGATAAAAATTTATTGGAAACTTCTTCCGACGAAGATTTAAAAACATTGGCGGCGGAAGAACTTGTCGAGCTTAAAAAATCCAAAGCCGAAATGGATTCAGAATTGCCGATTTTACTTCTGCCCAAAGATCCCAATGACGATAAAAATATTGTCATGGAAATTCGCGGCGGTGTCGGCGGCGAAGAAGCGGCTCTTTTCGCGGGCGATTTGTTCAGAATGTATGTCCGTTATGCCGAGCGACAAAATTGGCGCGTTGAGATTGTCGATTCAAATCCTACGACAATCGGCGGCTTTAAGGAAATTATTTTCATGGTCGAAGGCGCGGGCGCATTCAGCAAACTCAAATACGAGAGCGGCACTCATCGCGTCCAGCGAGTTCCCGTAACCGAGAGCGGCGGGCGAATTCATACAAGCGCGGTTACCGTTGCCGTCATGCCCGAAGTTGAGGAAGTCGACGTTGTGATTAATCCTGCCGATTTACGCATTGATACTTACTGCGCGAGCGGCGCGGGCGGGCAATACGTCAACCGAACCGAAACCGCAATCAGAATTACTCATTTGCCGAGCGGAATTGTCGTTCAATGTCAAGACGAAAAATCTCAACTCAAAAATAAGGAAAAGGCAATGCGTGTTCTTCGTGCCCGCGTAAAAGATTTGGCTGTTCGCGAACAGACGGAAGCCATTGCCGCCGACAGAAAAAATCAAGTCGGCTCCGGCGACAGGAGCGAGCGAATCAGAACTTACAATTTTCCGCAAGGACGAGTTACGGATCACAGAATCGGCTTGACGCTTTACAAACTCGACGCAATTTTGAACGGCGACATTGACGAAATAATTTCCGCGCTGATAACCGCCGACCGATCTAAAAAATTGGCAACAACATAAAGGCAATTCGTAATTCGTAGTTAAAAAATTTGTAGCGGGTGGCAGAGACACAGGCGCACAAGGACGTGCGCCTGCCCGCAACAGAAACAGGATGTTTCTATTGCGGGGTAAACGCCCTTTTCTTTTGCAAACTTTTCTTTTGGGCGAGCAAAAGAAAAGTTTGTTCAATACACAAAAAGAAATTTGAACTCAATCGAAGTGACGAGCCACCGACATAGAAGCCGGTTCTGCGAATCCACTCTTTGGCAAAGAGGGGATAGCAGTTTTTTTTATTGAATCTGAAAAATTTTTGTAGTATATTTATCGCGGCTGTGACAATGAAATTTTTGATTGGGGGAGTGCCTGTGCCAATAGATTTTGAATTCCCGACGAAAGTTCGCGACATGGTTTCGACGATAACGCCGCTCGATA
Organism: uncultured Selenomonadales bacterium; assembly: GCA_937877655.1. Lineage (GTDB taxonomy): Bacteria > Bacillota > Negativicutes > Selenomonadales > Selenomonadaceae > Quinella. The sequence continues at coordinate 14,600 of CALFJC010000018.1, read as the reverse complement.
TTTTCGACATAATAATTGTCGCAATGATTCTTTATAAGGTTTATCAAATGATTCACGACACACGCGCCATGACGCTGGTTAAAGGCTTGATGGTTATCATTTCTCTGACGATAATTTGCGGCTGGCTCAATCTGCACGTTATGACTTGGATTCTTCAAAAAAGTTCGGAGTGGCTGTTAATCGCCTTGCCGATTTTATTTCAACCGGAATTGCGCCGCGCTTTGGAGCATTTGGGGCAGGGACAATTTTTCAGTCACGGAGCTTCGCTTATGGATAAAAGGGAGGCGGAACTTGTCGTTGATGAGATTGTAAAGACGGCGAAAAAACTTTCTCAGACAAAAACGGGCGCGCTTATGGTCATTGAACGCGAAATGAAATTGAACGACATCAGCGTTACGGGCATTCATATTGACGGAATTATTTCTTCGGAATTTTTGTTGAACGTTTTCATAGTGAATACTCCTTTGCATGACGGCGCGGCGATAATTCGCGGCAACAGATTAATTTCTGCGGCTTGCGTTTTGCCTTTGACCGAAAACACGGGGCTTTCAACGGAGCTCGGCACGCGACACAGGGCGGCTATCGGTTTATCGGAGCAATGCGACGCGCTGATTGTGGTTGTCAGCGAAGAGACGGGGACGATTTCTGTTGCCGAAGGCGGGCATTTGATGAGACGCTTTGACGAAAAAACTTTGGCGGCTAAAATTCGCCCGGCTTTTGTCGGCAAGGAAAATAAAATTTTCGGCAAGTTCCTTTCCAAATGGAGGGAAAAGAAATGATGACGCAAATTATAAATATTTTCCGCCGCAATTTTTTTATCAGCGAAGAGACGGGGACAATTTCTGTTGCCGAAGGCGGGCATTTGATGAGACGCTTTGACGAAAAAACTTTGGCGGCTAAAATTCGCCCGGCTTTTGTCGGCAAGGAAAATAAAATTTTCGGCAAGTTCCTTTCCAAATGGAGGGAAAAGAAATGATGACGCAAATTATAAATATTTTCCGCCGCAATTTTTTAAAGAAATTAATCGCACTCATTGCGGCGTTTCTCATGTGGGTTTATGTTATGGCAGATCAAGACCCCGCAATTAACGGTTCGTATAATGTGCCGCTGACAATTTCAAATGCGCCTTACGAACTCGTTCCGATTTACAACGAAAAAGAAATAAAAATCGAAACACGCGCCCCGCGTTCTTATTTTGCCAAATACAACTGGAATGCTTTTCGAGTTTATGTCAATCTTGACGGCTTGGACGAAGGAGATCATACAATCAAGCCGCAAGTTGTCATGCCGCAAGGTTTTGATCTGATAGAAACTTTTCCAAAAACCGTCACCGTCAAACTGGATCCTTTGACTGAACAGCAAATGCCCGTTGAACTTCGGACAAGCGGCTCCGTAGCTCCAAATTCGGCGGTAAGGGAAATGCAAAAGTCAATGGAAGCCGTGACTGTTGTCGGTCCGAAAAGTTTTGTCGAACAGGTTGAAAAAATTTTCGGCACTGTAAATTTCTCCAACAACACGGCGAGTTTTGAAATGCAAATTCCCATGCGCGCCGTCGATTCAAAGGAAAATGTTGTTCAAAATGTGCGCGTTGTGCCGAGCGTCATTACCGTTTCCGTTGACATTGAGAGCGGCATTAAGAAAAAAATTGTTCCGATTGTCGCGGAACTTTCGGTTGCCGACGGTTGGGAACTCACGAAAATTAATGTCGAGCCCGCGCAGATTGAAATAACCGGCGCGGAGTCTTTGATAAATTCAATCATCACTTTGAAGACGGAACCTTTCACGGTACAGACGGGACAAAAAAATTTCAAAGGCAGTTTGAAAATAATTGTGCCCGAAAGCGTGACGATAAAAAATGATGAAGTCGAAGTTTCGGCTGAAGTCATTCGCAAGCCCGTTGCCAGAGAATCGACGGGAAATTGACGACCGAAAATTTTTCTCAAAAAATTTTTCCAAAGCACTTGATAATTGTTATCAAAGGTGCTATACTTCGTTCAGGCTTTCGTTAAAGCTCTCCTAAAATATAATACACATACGCTTGAAAAAAGCTCCGTGCTGCTCACACGGGGCTTTTTTGACGCCCGAAAAATCTTCGTGCTATAATCGCTTCAAAGGAGGTTACGACGTTGAAAAATCTTTTTGAAATTTTATCTGCCGCCGCGACCGAAGAGGAACTTAAAAATTTCTTCGCAAAATTTTTCCGCATCAAACTTTCTACCAAAAATTTTATCGACCTTTACACGCCGCAAATCCTTTTTAAGTTCAAATTGAACGCGCCGCTGAAAAATCCTCAAACTCGCGCCGCCGCCATCGCTCAAATGCTTTATTACATTCGCCGCCTGAAATTCGGAAATGACGCGCTTACTCCCTCCAACAATGTTTGCATCGTTACAAAATTCGCCGCCGTCTTTTTCCCGATAAAAATTTTCGCCGATTTCTACAACGATAATTCAAAATACGATTGGGATTTGAAACCTTCCTTGCCTTGCAAAAAGCTTAATATCGACATCGAGTGCTCCGAATCCGTTCGTAATGTAAATTTCTTCGATTTCTCGGACTCGAAAGACGAAAATAATTTTATCAAACTTATCAAGTGCACTTTGATTGAACGATTCAATTTCTTTGAACGAAAACTTATTAACGAAAATAATTTCTCTCCGATTTTTCAACTGTGGCAAAAACTTTTCGACACGTCGATTGAAAGCGGCAAGAAACTTTCCGAGTATTTTATAACCGACATTGAGGAAGGAAAATCGCAACCGGTTGATAACGGCGTTCTTTTTCACATGAGCGACGGCGACCGCATTGAAAAACTTTTCAATCCCGAAGATTATAAATTTTTCTGGAGCCGCTACGAAAAAATTTCCGATCCTCGCGCCGTCATTGCCATTCGCCAAAAAATGGATCGGATGTCCGAATTTTCCTTGCGAAGATCTACGGGCGAATTTTTCACGCCGATTGAGTTTGCAAACAAAGCAGTTGAATATCTTTTGCGGACGGTAAATTTTTTGAACGGCGAGTACAGAATTTGGGACATGGCGGCGGGCACGGGCAATCTGGAGTTCGCGCTCCCCGCCGAAGCTCTGAAGTTCTGCTACATTTCCACGCTCCTTGAGGACGACGTTGATTATTGCAAAAAAATTTTCCCCGAAGCAACCGTTTTTCAATACGATTATTTGAATGACGACGTGAATTTTTTTGGGCGCGAATCCATCATGGAAATTTTGGAGATAAAGCGCAAGATGCCCGAAAAGCTACTTGTCGATTTAAAAAATCCCAAAATCAAGTGGGTTATTTTCATTAATCCGCCCTACGCCAATTCATGTAATTTTGAACGACTTCTCGACCGAAAAGACAAAGGCAACGTGTCGACGACTGAAATTAGAAAATTGATGCGCGCAGAAGGCATGGCTGAAGGCGGTCGTGAATTGTTTTCGCAATTTATTTATCGAATCAGCCGCGAATTTTCGGGACGCTTGGCTTGGCTCGGCATTTTTTCCAAGTTGAAATACATAATTTCCGACTACGATCAAAGTCTTCGCGATAAAGTTTTCAGATATAAATTTCGGCGCGGCTTCCTCTTTAATTCCAAAAGTTTTGAGGGTTGCAGGAGCGAATTTCCTGTCGGGTTTTTGATTTGGAATTTGTTGCAGAAAGTTCCGTTGGAGGAGCAGAAAATTTCTTTGGACGTTTACAATGAACGGGGCGAAAAAATTGCCGAAAAAATTTTTTGCCCGACGAACCGAAAAGATTTTTTGAATAAATGGATTTCTCGTGTGCCCAATGTAAAAAAATTGCCGCCGCTGTCGAGTGCATTGAATATTGTTGCCGGAAACAAAAATCGCCGTGACAGAGTTGCCGAAAATTTTTTGGCGTCGTTCATATGCGTTGCGAATGACTTTGCTCATCAACATCAAACCTCGTTTTTATCTGCGCCTTACGTAAGCGCGGGAGCATTGTCGGTGACGCCGCAGAATTTTGAACAGGCAATGATAATTCACATGGTGCGCCGCTTGCCGAAGGCGAATTGGCTGAACGACAAAGATCAATTCATGCAACCGACAAAAGAATTATCGCGAGAATTTATTTCGGACGCGGTAATTTGGAGTTTGTTTGCATTGTCGAATCAAACGGTTTCCTTGCGAAATGTAGAATATGAAGGCGAAGTTTATCGCATAAGAAATAATTTTTTCCCGTTCGAGTTGGAAGAGCTTAGGACGTGGGAAATCTCGGACGCTGATATAAGAACTCAAATATTTTCGGCGCAGGAGGACAGATTCTCGGCTTTGTGGATAAAAAATAACCGCCTTTCGACAGAGGCGGCGGAGATTTTGGATTCAGCGCGGGAAATTTATAAAAAATTTTACTCGGAGCTTGAAAAATTGGACGTTCGGAAATTTAAAATTGAAAATTGGGACGCGGGCTGGTATCAAATCAGAATGTCATTGGGAGAAACTTTAAGCTTGGAAAAATTATCGGCAAAACTTCTTCCGCAAATTTATGAATTGGGCTTCTTGCATGATGAAGTGAGATATTTTTAAGAGGCGATGAAATGAGCAAAAAATTATTGGCAATAATGATTTTGAGCGTGTTTTTCTTCGGAAATGCGGAGGCAAAACGAATAAATCCGCCGATTTTGACGGCAGAATTCGAGCAAATGGCATTCATGCAACTTTATCCGACATTTTCTTGGGAGCCTTTGCCGAAAACGGAGTTTTATGAAGTGCGCGTTGTAAAAATATCGACAAACAAAATCGTTCGTGAACTTTTTAATGCGGAAGGTTTTAATCGCGTGACGGATTGGGAGCCGCTGACTGAAACGGGCAAATATTATTGGCAAGTGCGCGTTGTGGATAAAAAACACAAAGCACTAAGCGATTGGTCGGAGAAAAAATATTTTGAAGTGACTGCGCCGGTTGAGTTCGCGGCATTGGGCGACAGCATAACTCACGGCGGGGCGAGTTACATACCTGCGGGGCAAATTTCCTGTCAATGGGAAACTTTTTGCGACGTTCCGATAAAAAATCTTGGTCGGAGCGGCGATACAACGGAAATGATGGTAAATCGTTTTGAAAAAGACGTTTTGCCGTTCAAGCCGCGAGTTTTAATCATAATGGGCGGCGTAAATGACGTACGCGAGGGCAAAAAAGCGGCAGAAGTGATAAAAAATTTTGAAACTCTGCGCGGAAAATGCTTGGAACATGAAATTATTCCCGTTTTTTGCACGATAACTTCAATGAATCCCGAAAAAATGGCTCTGCGCGGAATTTTTCTTACGAACGGCGATTGGCGGGAGCAACGAGAGCAAATAAATTCTTGGATAAAGCAGATGCCGTATTTTATCGACGCGGCAGAAGAATTGACAGATGAACTCGGTTATCTCCGCGCAGAGTTGACGCCCGACGGTTTGCATCCCGCCCTGCGCGGAAAAAAATTAATGGGCGAAAAAATTTCCGACTGCCTGAAAAAAATTTTCTAAAAAATTCTCCGTCCGTGCCCTAAAAGATTTTTTTGTCAAAGAAAAGACCTCCGACAAATTGCCGAAGGTCTTTTTAAATGAAATTATCTTCGCGAAGAGTTGACACCCGACGGTTTACATCCTGCCTTGCGCGGAAAAAAATTGATGGGCGAAAAAATTTTCAACTGCCTGAAGAAAATTTTCTAAAAAATTCTTCCGTCCGTGCGCCGAAAAATTTTTTTGTCAAAGAAAAGACCTCCGACAAGTTGCCAAAGGGCTTTTTAAATGAAATTGTCTCCGTGCAGATTTGACGCCCGACGGTTTACATCCCGCCCTGCTCGGAAAAAAATTGATGGGCGAAAAAATTTCTGACTGCCTGAAGAAAATTTTCTAAAAAACGCCGCCAACCGTGCGCCGAAAAATTTTTTATCAAAGAAAAGACCTCCGACAGTTGCCGAAGGGCTTTTCAAATGGGAATGTCTATAATGTCAGAGGATTTTTGATTTAAAGCCTCTTCAAATGCTTAAGTGCTCGCGCAGATTATTTAAAAGCATTTGAGAGGCATCAGTTTCTGTTGATTTCACATCAAATGTAAATCTGAAATGAATTATAAACTATTAATCAACGCTGATCAACCCCTACAATACATTTACTGATGAAAGATTTTGCAAAAAAAAATCCGCTCGTCGATTGAGCGGATTTTTAAATTTATATGATAAAGGAAAGGAGTTTTATTCGCCGGTTGCTTCTTTGTCGACAACGGTTAATTCGCGATAACGCGCCATGCCCGTGCCGGCAGGAATGAGTTTTCCGATGATAACATTTTCTTTAAGCCCGATAAGCGGATCGATTTTGCCTTTAATCGCCGCGTCGGTCAAAACTCTGGTAGTTTCTTGGAAACTCGCCGCGCTTAAAAATGAATCGGTAGCAAGAGATGCTTTGGTAATTCCGAGCAAAATCGGTTTTGCGACGGCGGGCGCACGATCTTCTTCAATGGCTTTGGTATTTGCCGCCTCGAAAACATTCATATCGACGAATTCGCCCGGCAAAAATTCTGTTGAGCCGCTGTCTTCGATTTTGACTTTGTGGAGCATCTGACGAACCATGACTTCAATGTGTTTGTCGTTAATCTCGACGCCCTGGGATTTGTAGACTTTTTGGACTTCTTTTACCAAGTAGCGGTGGGTTTCTTTCATGCCGCAGATGCGGAGGATGTCGTGGGGGTTTTTGGGGCCGTCGGTGAGGGTGGCGCCCGCAGAAATGTAATCGCCTTCTTTGACGCGGGGGGTGACCCCAAACGGGATTGTGTACTCGCGGGGCTGAAGGTTCAAGGAATCAGAAGGAGTAATGACGAGGGTTTTCAGATTGTTCTTGTCGGGTTCACCCCAACTGACGACCCCGGGGATTTCAGCAATGATGGCATTGTTCTTGGGCTTGCGGGCTTCAAAGAGCTCCTCGACCCGCGGTAGACCTTGAGTAATGTCGCCTCCGGCAACGCCGCCCGTGTGAAAAGTGCGCATGGTCAGCTGAGTACCGGGTTCGCCAATCGACTGAGCCGCAATGATTCCGACCGCTTCGCCAATTTCAACTTCCGCCCGATTAGCCAAATCCTGCCCATAACACTTTTTGCAGACGCCTTGAGAACTTTTACAGGTCAAAACACTGCGAATCAAAACCTTTTCCCGCACGGAACAAATTCTGTCAGCCAAATCTTCATCAACATTTTCATTAACAGCCGCGATTAAATTCCCGTCATTGTCATAAATGTTTTCGGCAAGATTTCTGCCGATTATGCGATCCTTCAAACTCTCAATAACGCCGCGAGAGCCTTCAGTTATCGCCTCAACCTCAATCCCCTTAATGTTGTTGTTGCGAATAAAGAGTTCCAAAACCTCTTCTTCGTCCAAAAGTGCATCCAATAAATCATGAGTCAAATGCTCGCCCGCCTCAATCACAAGCCCGCCAAATTCTAACGACTTCGCAAGCTCTTTGCCCTCATGTTCATGTATAAATCCATCCCGCAACGCGGAACGAATTAACTCGTCACGAGTGCCCAATTTAATCGATTCAGTAACCCGCGCATGATTCGCGCTATTCGGCTCCGTCAAATTAGTTCCGCGAAGAATTATCTCCGACGCGCCGCTCTCGCCCAACGTAACCAAATTTTCCTCGTCCAAAATAGTATCCTGCGCCAAACTAACTTCGCCCGTCTCGGCATTGGTAACAGACTCCGCCAAGACCCGACCCATCAACGATTCATTCAAAATCTCCAGCGCGTCAAACGTATCCTCCGCCAGCAATGCCCTTTCCAATAAAAGGTTAATAGTCGTAACGTCGCAGTCATCCTCACGAACAATAACATCCTGAGCCACATCAACCAACCGCCGAGTCAAATAGCCCGAATCGGCAGTGCGCAAGGCAGTATCCGCCAAGCCTTTCCGCGCTCCATGCGATGATATAAAATAATCACTAACGCTTAAGCCTTCACGGAAATTAGCAGTAATAGGTAAGTCAATAATCTTGCCGGAAGGATCAGCCATCAACCCCCGCATCCCCGCAAGTTGGCGCATCTGCTGCTTGTTGCCTCTCGCGCCACTATCCGACATCATAAAGATAGGATTAAATTCATCCATGTTCTCCATCATAGCATCCGCAACTTCGTCAGTCGCTTCACTCCAAAGAGCACAAACCTTGTCATATCGCTCCTTCTCAGTCAAAACCCCGCGATTGTAATACAACTCAACTCGCTTAACCTTCTCAGCAGTATCAGCAAGAATCTCTTTCTTCTTAGGCGGAACAATAACATCCGAGATAGCAACAGTCATCCCCGCAATACAAGCAAAATGATACCCCAAACGCTTAACCTCATCAATAACCTCAGCCGTGCGAGTCGCGCCAAATGCCTTGAAACAAGCCGCAACCAAAGCCCCTAAAGCTTTCTTGTTCATCACGGAACCCAATACCCAACAATCGTTCTCAAAATGAAAATAGCGAAGTTCAACCGGCAATTTCTCATTAAAGATCAACCGCCCCACAGAAGTCTTAACTATGAGCGAATCCAATTCGTCGTCAAGTCGCTCAATAACAAAAGATGGTAAAAGCCCCCGCTCAACCCGAACATAAATCTCCGCTTGTAATTCCAAATCTTTTTTATCATAGGCAAGCAAAGCCTCTTCAATCCCCGTAAAATATTTCCCCTCACCTTTAACAGGGCGAGAAGGGGAGTTTCTGCGAATTTTAGTTAAATAATAGGTACCCAAAACCATATCTTGGGTGGGAACGATGATAGGCTTCCCATCTTTAGGAGCCAATATGTGATTAGCAGCCAACATCAAGACCCGCGCTTCGGCTTGAGCTTCGGCAGAAAGCGGCAGGTGTATAGCCATCTGATCTCCATCAAAATCAGCATTGTAAGCAGTGCAAGCAAGGGGATGAAGTTTTAATGCGCGACCTTCGGTCAAGACGGGTTCAAAGGCTTGGATACCTAAGCGGTGGAGAGTCGGAGCCCGATTTAACAATACGGGGTGTTCTTTGATAACATCTTCGAGGACGCCCCAGACTTCGGCATTAGCCCTGTCAACTTTCTTTTTGGCAGCCTTGATGGTGAGGTTGGCATCCGCCGAAAGTTTTTTCATGACGAAGGGCTTAAAAAGTTCAAGAGCCATTTCTTTAGGCAAGCCGCATTGATGGAGTTTGAGTTCGGGACCGACGACGATAACGGAGCGACCGGAATAATCAACGCGTTTACCGAGGAGATTTTGACGGAAACGACCTTGCTTGCCTTTTAACATGTCGGAAAGGGATTTAAGGGGACGGTTGCCGGGACCTGTGACGGGTCTACCGCGCCTGCCGTTATCGATAAGGGCATCGACGGCTTCTTGGAGCATACGTTTTTCATTGCGGACGATAATATCGGGAGCTTTGAGTTTCAAAAGGCGATTGAGGCGGTTATTGCGATTGATGACGCGGCGGTAGAGGTCGTTGAGGTCGGAGGTAGCGAATCTTCCGCCGTCGAGCTGAACCATAGGGCGGAGTTCGGGTGGAATGACAGGGATAACGTTCATAATCATCCATTCGGGCTTATTGCCTGATTTTTTAAAAGCTTCAACGACTTCGAGCCTGCGAATGGCACGGATTTTTTTTTGCCCGTTAGAGGAATTGAGTTCGGAACGCAATTCTGCAGCGAGAGAATCAAGGTCGATATTGCGGAGGAGGGTTTGGATGGCTTCGGCGCCAATGCCGACTTTGAAGGCATTGCGACCGAATTCTTGAATTTTATAACGATATTGACCTTCGGTAAGTAGTTCCTTTTGCTTAAGGTCGGTATTGCCCGGGTCAAGGACGACATAGGAGGCGAAATATAAAACCCTTTCCAAAGAACGAGGAGACATGTCGAGAAGAAGCCCCATTCGGCTGGGAATACCTTTGAAATACCAGATGTGGGAGACGGGAGCGGCAAGTTCAATGTGCCCCATGCGTTCGCGGCGGACTTTGGCTCTGGTAACTTCGACGCCGCAACGATCACAGACGGTGCCTTTGTAACGGACGCGTTTATATTTACCGCAATGACATTCCCAATCGCGAGTGGGACCGAAGATGCGTTCGCAAAAAAGACCGTCGCGTTCGGGCTTGAGAGTGCGATAATTAATGGTTTCGGGCTTTTTTACTTCGCCATAAGACCATTCACGGATTTTATCAGGAGAAGCCAAGCCGATACGCATAGAGTCAAAGATATTAACGTCGAGCATAGATTAAACCTCCTCATCGCGATTAAAACGGGTGATAGAATCAATGTCGGAAAAAGAATCGTCGTTATCGATATTGTTGATGTCGGGATTGTCGAAGATTAAATCCTCCTGAGCCGCCTTTTCCAATTCGGAGAGCGATTTAAGTTCCTTGTCAAATTCTTCGTCAGTCAATTCGGGCTCAATATCTTCGGGTTCGGGTTCAGGTTCGGGAGCTTTAACTTCGTGGTCGCCGAAATTGCCGACATCAACGCCCATATCATCAGCCTTTTTCTTGACAATATGATCATCCTCATCTTCATCATCATGAATGATAATTTCTTTAGAATCGCCTGTAAGAACGCGAATATCAAGCCCAATAGATTGCAATTCCTTGATAAGAACTTTAAAAGATTCGGGGACGCCGGGTTCGGGGATATTTTGCCCCTTGACAATGGCTTCGTAAGCCTTGACGCGCCCGACGACATCATCAGATTTAACGGTAAGAATTTCTTGGAGAGTATAAGATGCGCCGTAAGCCTCCAGAGCCCAAACTTCCATTTCACCGAAACGCTGACCGCCGAATTGAGCCTTGCCGCCGAGCGGTTGTTGAGTAACAAGGGAATAAGGACCCGTTGAACGGGCATGAATTTTATCGTCGACAAGGTGATGAAGTTTCAACATGTAAACGCAGCCGACAGTGACGCGGTTTTCAAAAGGTTCACCTGTCCTGCCGTCGCGAAGAACGACTTTGCCGTCGGGGTCGAGCCCTGCGAGTTTGATGGTAGCGGCAATGTCTTCATCGCGTGCGCCGTCGAAAACGGGTGTGGCAATGTTGATGCCTGCTTCAGAAGGAATGGGCAAGCCGAATTTATCGACATCAAAGCCGAAGTCGCGGAGTTCCTTTTCGATATTTTTATCATGATTTTTAATGCGAATACCGATTTTTCTGACAGCCATACCGAGATGAGTTTCGAGGACTTGCCCGATATTCATACGAGACGGAACGCCGAGCGGATTAAGAACAATGTCGACAGGTGTTCCGTCGGGCAGAAAAGGCATATCTTCTTGACGGCGAATTTCGGAGACAACGCCTTTATTACCGTGCCTGCCCGACATTTTATCGCCGACGGAGATTTTGCGTTTTTGGGCAATGTAAACGCGAACTTGCTTATTGACGCCGGGAGCCATTTCGTCGTTGTTATCGCGAGTGAAAGTGTTGACGGCAACGACTTTACCGGATTCGCCGTGAGGAACGCGCAAGGAAGTATCGCGGACTTCGCGGGCTTTTTCGCCGAAAATGGCGCGGAGGAGTCTTTCTTCGGCGGTTAATTCGGTTTCGCCTTTAGGAGTGACTTTACCGACGAGAATATCGCCTGTTCGGACGTCGGCGCCGATACGAATAATGCCGTCGGCGTCGAGATGAGTTAAAACATCTTCGGCGACGTTGGGAATATCGCGAGTAACTTCTTCGGGACCGAGTTTGGTATCGCGGGCGTCGCATTGGTATTCTTCGATATGGATGGAGGTATAAATATCGCGTTTGATAAGGTTTTCGGAAAGAAGGATGGCGTCTTCGTAGTTATAACCTTCCCAGGGCATATAAGCGACAATGATATTATAGCCCAGTGCTAATTCTCCGTTGGAAGTAGCGGGGCCGTCGGCGATAGGTTGCCTAGCGAAAACGTGTTCACCTTCGTTGATGATGGGGGATTGATTAATGCAAGTCCCCTGGTTAGAGCGGACGAACTTTTGGAGGTGGTAAATATCGAATTTATCTCTTGCTGAGTTAACGAATTTATCATCGACGCGGATTTTGATGGAATCGGCGTCGAGAGAAACGACGGTACCCGGGCGATTAGCGAGAACCATAACCCCCGAATCACACGCGGCCTTAAACTCCATTCCCGTCCCGACAAGGGGTGCCTGTGTCTTCAGCAGCGGCACGGCTTGCCGTTGCATGTTCGCGCCCATAAGGGCTCTGTTCGCGTCGTCATTTTCAAGAAAAGGAATCATGGCAGTAGCGATAGATACGACTTGCTTAGGCGACACGTCCATATAATCAACCTTTTCACGCCGAACTTTTGTAGTTTCCTCGTTGCGGCGGGCAGTGACTCGTTCATTAAGGAACCAATCGTTATCATCAAGCGGCTCGTTAGCTTGCGCAATGATTAAAGTTTCTTCTTCGTCAGCAGTCATATATCTAACGTCGTTGGTGACGCGGCGATTAACCTTGTCGACTTTTCGGTAAGGAGTTTCCATAAAGCCGTATTGATTGACGCGAGCATAATTTGAAAGGGAGCCGATTAAACCAATGTTAGGTCCTTCAGGGGTTTCAATGGGGCACATTCTGCCGTAGTGGGAATTATGAACATCACGAACTTCAAAACCTGCGCGTTCTCTGGAAAGCCCGCCGGGACCGAGCGCGGAAAGTCTTCGTTTATGAGTGAGTTCAGATAAAGGATTATGTTGATCCATGAACTGTGAAAGTTGCGAGGAGCCGAAAAATTCTTTAATGGCAGCGACGACGGGGCGAATGTTGATAAGATTTTGAGGCGTGACAATTTCTGAATCTTGGGTAGTCATTCTTTCACGAACGACACGCTCCATGCGGGTCATGCCGATTCGGAACTGATTTTGTAAAAGTTCACCGACGGCGCGGACGCGGCGGTTGCCGAGATGGTCAATATCGTCTTTAATGCCGACGCCGCCCATAAGGGCGAATACATAATTAATGGCGGCGAGAATATCGGCAATGCAGAGGGTGCGATTATCTGAAATGGAAAGGGTGGGCGAGCAAAGCATGGTAAAATTGCCTTGTTCGGTTTTAATGCGAATTGGAATGGGGTTAATAAAACCGCGGCGGACTTCATCGGGTTGCAACCCGAAAATTTGGGCTTCGCGCTCATCAGGAATTTTATCTAAAATGGCTTGAGTAACGAGCGTATCTGCAGGGATAAGGAGTTCGCCCGTTTCGAGATCATAGAGATCGTCAGCCAAAGTTTGTCCGAGAGTACGACGTTTCCAACCAAGTTTTTTTGTAATTTTATATCTGCCGACGGCGGCGAGATCGTATCTGCGCGGGTCGAAGAATTGAGAATTCATCAGGGAAAGAGCGTTTTCGGCGGAAGGCGGCTCGCCGGGGCGAAGTCTGGTATAAATACCGATAAGGGCTTTTTCCTTATTATCTTCGAGATTTTTTTTATCGGCGTCGAGGAGATCGACGAAAGCTTTATAACCGAAGGTAAGCAAATTTTTATCGTCAAGGGTAGCTAGTATGTCGAGAAGGTATTTGAAATTGGAAAGTTTATCATATTTTTGGTCGAGTTGGGAATAAGCGTCGAGAAGTTTAAGAAAGGTGTCGTAATTGCGGGTACCGTTTCTGCGAAGGTAACCGATAGTGAGGGCGTTACGATTATCGTTATTTGATTCGGAGTCTGATTCAAGGAAAGTGACTAATTGTTGAGCGGTAATGTCGTCGGCTAATTTAGAAGAAAGGAAAAAGGCGATGTCGAAGGTATCGAGTATTTGATCGTTAGATTCTAGATCGAGGGCGCGGAGAAAATAAGTGACGGGCATTTTTCTTGTACGATCAATGCGGACGGAAATTGCGCCTGCCGAATCTGTTTCGAGCTCTATCCACGCGCCGCGGTTAGGAATAACGGTCGCGGAGTAGACATTTCTGCCGGTCTGATCTATAGCCTTATCGTAATAAGCCCCCGGGCTCCTCACGAGTTGGGAGACAATAACGCGTTCCGCGCCGTTAATGATAAAAGTACCTGTCGAAGTCATTATGGGGAAATCGCCCATAAAAACTTCCTGCTCTTTCACGTCGCCTTTAAGTTTATTAAGGAGTTTGACTTTAACGCGGACGGGCGCGGCGAAAGTGCCGTCGCGTTTTTTACACTCGTCGAGGGAATATTTACATTCGCCGAAAGTGAAGGATTCAAAGAAGAGCTCCAAGTTCCCGGTAAAGTCCGCGATGGGCGAAATGTCTCTAAAAATTTCCTGCAACCCTTCTTTCTTGAACCACTCATAGGAGTTTCTCTGAATGTCCAGAAGGTGTGGCATATCCATAACTTCTTTGATTCGTGCATAACTGTACCGTGTTCGTTTGCCGACTTGAACAGGATTAAACATTAAAGCCGTCACTCCTTTTAGTAATCAGGAATTAAGAGTTAAGAATTAAGAATTAAAATCGTTTTTCCATTCCCAATTTCTCATTCCCAATTAAAAGTAATTGCGCGGCGTAACCTTCATAAAATGCCAATCGGACACGACGCGCATAATTTCTCCATATTATTGTCAATCAGTAGCATTGAATTTTATCTTCAAATTATTCTTATGTCAAGCAAAAAATGGGAGAAAAATCCCCCCTTTGTCAAAGCGTGGATACGCGGAACCGACTTCCTCTGTCT